>URVV01000028.1 GCA_900551455.1 uncultured Mycoplasmatota bacterium | reverse complement strand
CATCGCTTCCATTTTAGCGAATATTGAACTATACTATCAAATAAGAAAAACTAAAAATAAAATATGGATTAGTAACCTCATAAGTACTATAATCATACAATTTACAGATACTGTTTTATATTCAATTATTGCCTACCTTGTTTTTGCCGACATAAAATTTTTTGTCTTTTCTATAATAATTACTACTATCATTAAATACATCGTGGGTATAATTGGCACAGGAGCAATATATATATGTAAAAATAGAAGATTAAGGAGTATAACAATATGAGAACAAGCAAAGAAGAACTAATATCTAACGAATTAAAACCAATAATATGTCAAAAAATAAAAGATGCTAGAATTAAGTTTGGATATTCATTAGAAGATTTAGCAAAAGCACTTAATTATCAAAAAAACAGACAAACATTACATAAATATGAAAACGGCACATTAAATATTCCTTATAATATTTTATTTGAAATATGTCGCATTTTTAATATCGAAGATATTGATATCAGTAATATGCCGATTGACAAAGAAACAAAAAATAAATTCGAGCATAAATTTGTTAAAGATTATGTAAATAGCACTAGAAAAGATAAACACTTAACTCCATATATTGAAAAAATTGTAGAAACATACAAAAATGCTATTTACGAACCTATTACAAATGCAAGTGATTTAACTATCAAAGTTATAGACGATTCCATGGAACCTGCCTATTTAAAAAATGATAAAGTGAACATTGTTAAATTAGATTCCTACAAAAACGGAGACGACATTGTTATAGCCATTAAAAATAACATCTTAGCCGTACGTAGGCTATATAAATATCCTAAAGGCATAATTTTACAAGCATTAAATCCCAAATATCAAACAATTAATATAAATATTGTATCAAATGATATGATATTAGGAAAAGTTGTATCCTTAAAAAGAGAAATAAAATAGTAATTATGAACTGAACCCCAAAAGTTGGACAGTTTATTAATAGTTTCTAATTAGAGGATTGTAGCCTGTAATTTACGGGTGACAATCCTTTTAATTTTTCTTTTATTCTATCATAATTATAATAATAAATATAGTCATCAATCGCTAAAATTAATTCATCTAGTGTTTCGTATTTATTCTCTTGATCGTAAAACATTTCAGTTTTAAGTAGTCCAAAAAAGTTTTCCATCATCCCATTATCCATACTATTTCCTTTTCTTGACATACTTTGTTTTATACCTTTATTTTTCAATCTTTGTTGATAAGATGGGTGTTGATACTGCCATCCTTGATCTGAATGAAATATCAATCCATCAAGTTTATTATTCTTATCAAATGCTTTATTTAACATATCATTTATTTGTTCTAAATTAGGTGATTTAGAAGTATTATAAGATATTACTTCACCATTATATCCATCTAATATTGGTGATAAATAACATTTCTCACCACGAAGATTAAATTCTGTTACATCTGTATACCATTTTTGATTTGGTTTATTCGCATTAAAATCTCTTTCAATTAAATTATCAGCAATTTTACCAACAGTTCCTTTATATGATGAATATTTTCTTTTATTTCTTTTTAATGGTTTTAATCCTAATTTAACCATTATTCTATAAACTTTCTTATGATTAACATTATAGCCTTGATTTCTTAACTCTAATGTAATTCTACGATAACCATATCTTTCTTTATTATTAATAAATATTTCTTTTATTTTATCAATTATTTCTTTGTTTTTATCATCTTTATCTATTTTAGATAAAGTATAATAATATACTGATTTAGCTAGACCAGATACTTGTAGAAGAATCATTAATGGATATATTAGCCGAAGTTCACTTACAACATTTACTTTTTCTTCTGTTGTTGATTCTTCCTTGCTTGAACAACGGCTCTCAATTTTTTTGAGTATTCTAGTTCCACCTTTAAATATAAATTTTCTTCCTCTAATCTTTTTATTTTTTCTTTATCAGTTTCGTTTTCTTTTATCTTTGTTATTTTTGGCATAGTTGGCCGACCTCGCTTTCGTTCAACTATATTATAACCGTTTTCTTTGTATTTTTTAATCCAATTTCTTAAAGTACCATCATTTTGTATTCCTTCATCTATAGCTACAGTCCATACTGATTCACCACCAATTAAAACTCTATTAATAATTTCTTCTTTTTTGTATTTTGGATAAAACATATTTTTATTTTTTCTTAATATATCTATTCCATGCTTATCTATCAAACATACCATATATTGAATTACATTTTTTCTAACATTATAATTTTTAGAAAGTGTAGAGATAGATATTCCTTGTTCTCGTTCATTATAAATATTTATTCTTTTTTCATAATTTAATTTTGACATATAAAAACCTCGTTTCTATGTCCAAGAAACGGGGTTCATATCATAAAATACTAATTTTTTATTTAGTTTACCTACTTTATATAT
>URVV01000027.1 GCA_900551455.1 uncultured Mycoplasmatota bacterium | reverse complement strand
TATAATAACTTATCTTCTTTCTTCCTATAAGTATAAAGATAAGTCCTAATATTAACAAAATACATCCCAATCCAATAAAGATATATTTTTTATACTTATCAAAATTAAACTTTTTTTCCTTATTAAATTCCTTATCAATATTAGTACCATTAACATTCGTATTAAAATACATAATACCACTTCCATATCTTATAAAAATTATACTATAAGATAAACTCTTTTACAAGAAAAAAGACACTATAACAGAATAAAATCACAAATTAACATTTAATGGAGAGAACGAAAAATTCTCTCTATTTCATTTTCAAAATTCATACTTAGAATTTGCCTTACGCTGTTTGCACTAAGTTTATATTCATCTTTAATTCTTTTTATTATTCCTAAGCAGAATTTTCTAATAATATTTAAATTCAATTAATTCTTTTGATACTTTTGCCATTATAACCACCAACTATATAATACCAAAAAGATGGTAAAATTTCCATACCATCTTCTTATTTGTTAATTTGTAATTTTATCCCAACACTATAACTAGTGTCTATTATCCATTAATTTGCTTCATAACTTCATCAGCAAAGTTTTCAACTCTATGTTCCATACCTTCGCCAACTTCATATCTTACAAACTTAATAATTTTACTATCTTTAGATTCAACATACTTAGATACTTTCATCTTATTCTCTTTAATAAATCCTTGATCTACTAAACAAACTTCTTCATAATACTTGTTAATTCTTCCATTAACAACCATCTCAATTTTACTTGCATCCATTCCTTCATTTTCAGCTTGTTCTTTTAAGATAGTTTTTTCTTTCTCAAGTACCTCTGCTGGAACTTCTGTTCTATCCAAATACAATGGTCTCATTGCAGCTATTTGCATAGCTATATCCTTAGCAAGTTCATTATCCTTAGACAATACTACTAAAGAGACAATCTTTCCTCCCATATGTGAATAAGTTCCAAATACCTGATCATTATCCTTCTCTAATACTTCAAATCTTCTAAAAGATAATTTTTCTCCAATTGTAGCTGTTTTATCAACTACTAACTCTTCAATAGTCTTACCTTCATAAGTTAACTTATTAGCTTCATCAACACTTTTAACGTCTCCTGCTTTAAGTATTGTATCAGCAATAATATTAACAAGATTCTTAAATTCTTCATTCTTAGCAACAAAGTCAGTTTCTGAATTAACTTCAACAATAACTGCTTTATTACCATCAACTTTAGCAACTGCTAAACCTTCAGCTGCAATTCTTGATGCCTTCTTAGCTGCCTTTGAAATACCTTTCTCTCTTAACCAAGTAACAGCATCATCCATATTACCATTAGAAGCCTCTAAAGCCTTTTTACAATCTAACATTCCAGCTCCTGTAGCTTCTCTTAGTTCCTTAACCATACTTGCACTAATCATACTTTAATCTCCTTTTTTCTTAATTACTTTAAAGTTTCGATTAATTCTTCTTTTTTCATTTTAGAATAACCCTTAATTTCTTTCTTCTTAGCAAGTTCTCTAAGTTCATTAACTGTAAGAATAGTTAAATCAATTTTAGTTGCTGGAGCAACTTCAGGCTTTTCTTCTTTTACTTCTTCCTTTACTTCCTTTTCATAAGAAATCTTTTCAGGCTTTTTTTCTTCTTTTTTAACAGACTTATCGTGATTTCTAACTTGTTTCTTACTTTCATCTTCAGTTAAATAATCAACAACTTCTAAATTTAAAGCTTCAGCAGCTGCATTATTAAGTGCACCAAGTACAACCTTAATAGACTTAACTGCATCATCATTACCAGGAATAACATAATCAATATTATCAGGATCACAATTAGTATCTATTAATCCAAATACTGGAATCCCTAAAATATTAGCTTCTCTTATTGCATTATATTCTTTAGTAGAATCAACAATAACAACTGCTTGTGGTAATTTATCCATTTCTCTAATACCACATAAATTCTTATTTAATTTTTCATATTCCTTCTTAAGTGAAGCAACTTCTTTCTTAGGTAACTTTTCAAAAGTACCATCTGCTTCCATCTTTTCAATCTTCTCTAGATAATATACTCTATTTCTAATAGTCTTAAAGTTAGTTAAAGTTCCTCCTAACCATCTCTCAGTCATATAGTACATTCCCGTTCTAGCAGCCTCTTCTCTACATACTTCTGCTGCTTGTTTTTTAGTACCTACGAATAATATTTTTCCACCATCAGCTACAATTTTCTTCATTGCATTATAAGCTTCTTCTAATTTTTCACTAGTTTTTTGTAGATCCATAATATAAATATCATCTCTAGTAGAAAAAATATACTCTTTCATTTTAGGATTCCATCTCTTAGTCTGATGTCCGAAATGAACTCCTGCTTCTAATAAGTAACTCATCGCTACTACTGCCATTTTTAACACTCTCCTTTTGTTTAATCTTCCAAGCATCTCTTCTTTAGATATCACCTTCTGGCACTAGACATCCAAATCAATACTTGTGCTATTTCCCATTTAAGGGATATTCCTGAAAAGCCATACCTATAGTATCATATTTTCTAAACTATTTCAACTATTTTTCTAACTTTCCCCCTTAATAATATGTAAATCTATCTAAAAATTTAAGTTAATCTTTAAATTTTTTCCTATAGTTTGATACCAGATACAAGGTTAAACGCCCCCCAAGCGGGCCAAAGACGAGATTACCATAGCCGACGCCCCTACACTAACGACAATAAAACCATAATAAACACCCAAAGAACGAGCGGAAACTAACCATTTAGTATTAGCCCCATACATTCATGAGGTTGGTACTGCACCATCTGATGTATCGCATTTGTCCCCGCCATTAAAGAATACATCATCTACCCCATTCGCATACGTGTAAAAGTAATCTAATAGATAGCCAGACTACATACCAATTCCAATTTGTTGGCCTATTCGTATACAACTTTGTCCCCCTTTCATATGTCACTTCATCTATTTGAGTTAATGCCCTATCATTTAAAATCCACGTACACTAGCACTCTCCAGTTTAAATATGCCAGCATTTCCCTCACCAATGCCATAAAATCACAAATTCATTTATCCCCCCAAAACATACTTTTATCTTGTCACTAAAGGCATATTTTTCATTATTATCCTATAAAATGACTATCTTAATAATATTTTATTATTAAACTTAAACATAAAAAAATGAACTTTTATTTAAAATGTAACCTGTAAGGTGGACTCTCAAAAAAAGAGAGACCTACTTTATA
>URVV01000026.1 GCA_900551455.1 uncultured Mycoplasmatota bacterium | reverse complement strand
CAAATCTGTTAGAAATTTCCTCCAACTTACGTTGTTCCCAATAAAAAAAGATAGAATCAATATTTAAATTGTTCTATCTATCGATTTTTAAGGATTTTAGATCAAATCCACCTTGTAATATAAAATCTCTTAAAATTTTCTGTACTTCAACGTGTGCTTCCCAAATTTCTATTGTTTTTCCATATATTTCTTCCAATGATTTTCTTGCAATATCATAATTTACAGAGTTTAACAGATCATCAAATCTTCCATATTCATTTAAATTTTTAGCACTTACTGGTAAAGTCATCATATTTCTTAATTTATTTTCATCTAAACCAAAAGATTGTGCTAACTTTCTTATTTGATCATTTTCAGCATTTGTTGCATATTGAGTTATATAGTCCATAAACGATTTATTTTCTTCTATAATTAAATCTCCACTCTCAATATCATGAATAATCATATTAGCATATTTCTGCTGTTCTTGTGATAAACTTGCAAATGATTTATGTAAACTATTAAGTGCCTTTTCTAATTCATCGTCAGAGCATTGATTATATTTAAGAGCTTTTAAAAACTTAGTAAATTTACTGTTAATATAATCAGAATCAATTTTACCATCATCTATTTCTATTAAACTACCGTCAATATCATATGGTATTTCGTTTTCATAGCTATTTTCATGAATTTTACTAATATCAATATATCTTTGTTTTAATGCATCAAGTGTACCTTGTGTAATAGGACTTTTCAGTGACAATATTTTTTCATAATTTTCTTCAGATATATCATTTTTTTCTTCATGGCTCAATTCAGAATCAAACAAATTCTCTATTTTAGATACGTTATTACTATTTTGTTCACTATTTGGAACATAGCCTTGTATTCTCGCTGCACACAAATATTTATTAAATTCATTATATAGTTTGACGAATTTTCTTTTAGATTCATCATTATTTGGTAATGAAGTAAAATCATTTATTCCGTCGGATTCAAATAAATCAGCTAATTGTGAATATATAAAATTCATTTTACTTATGTTTTCATCTAATTTAGGAACATATAATTGAAATGGTTTATCTCCAGAATAAAGTTTAATAGCTTTTTCTATGTTTTTTTCCATAGTATATGGTTTTCTATAATATTTAATAATTCCAAAAGGTTTAGTATTTCTATTATAAATTCTATTTGTTCTAGATATTGCTTGAATTACATTCTCATATTTTATAACTTTATCCATGTATAAAACATTTAACCATTTTGAATCAAATCCTGTAAGCATTTGATCAACCACTATTAATAATCCAAGTTTATCTTTTTCTAAAATATTAGTATATGGTTTTTTATGTGCCAGTCTATTACTAATATCTTTTTTCAAAGTTCCTGCTGTAGATAATGAGAAATTATGATCATACATTTTGTTATAATCATCAATAATTTCTACTAGTCCATCTTCTTTAAAGATAGCACCATCGTTATTATCAATATTAGGGTCAACTAATATAGTGAACTTAAATAATTCTTGAGCATTCTTATTTTTTAATAGTCTATAATATTCTATAGCCTCTGGTATACTGCTAGTTGCCAAAATACCGCTAAATTCATTATTATGACTTATGACTTTCCAATTTTCAAGTATACTTTCAACTACTTTTTCTCTATGAATTGGATTATTATATTGGGATTTAGGAATATAATCTTCAATTCCTTTTTCATAATCACCACCATCAGTAAAGTCACCAGCCATTGGAATTTCATTCATAAATTTATAAAATAATTCACTTTTGCTTGAATCTGATAATGCTTCATCTTCATTTTTTGATTTACATTTTTCTAATGCAACTGCTCTTCTTATATCTCTATCTTTAAAAGTTAAAACTTTCTTAATATCAAATGCCAATACATTTCCATCTCTTATACCATCAGCAATAACATATCTATGCAATTCATTACCAAAGATATCTGATGTAACACTCATTTTCTTTTTATTTTCATCAAAAACTGGTGTTCCAGTAAAGCCGAAGAAAACAGCTCTTGGAAATGTTTCTTTAATTGTGGACATCATTGTTCCAAATGTATCTCTATGACATTCATCTACTATAAATACAATTCTTTTTTTATTAATAAGCTCAATATCATGAGTATATATGCCAAGTATATTTTTAATTAAACTCATTTTTTGAATAGATGTAACAATTAAAACATTTTGATCATCTTTCATTTGTGTTATTAAATCCTTTGTATTTTCTGTTCCTGATACATCGTCTTTATTATCTGCAAAGTTTTGATATTCATCTAAGCTTTGAGTACCCAACTCAATTCTATCCATTAGAAATATTACTTTATCTGCATCTTTGGAATTTGCAATTAATTGTGCAGATTTAAATGATGTCATTGTTTTTCCAGAACCAGTGGTATGCCAAACATATCCACCTCTTGTATTAGGATTAGTCCAATCTGTTTTAGCAACTACATCACTAATCTTATTAGCAGCATAATATTGATAACTTCTCATTACTTTTAAAACATTATCTGTATCATCAGCAACAGTATAAAAGCCTATTAATTGATGTGCCATAGGGATAGATAGTAAAGTTCTTGTAATATCTTTCCAGTTATTAATTATTTCATTATTAAAGTCTTCCCAATGAAAGAAAAACAAAGAATTAAACTTACCATCTGGACCTGGATTAGCAAAATATAATGTTTCACTAGGTGTCATTGCAACAAAAATTTGAACTAATTGATAAATACCACTACTAAAAACTCCTTCATGTGAGTATTTTTCAATTTGATTAGTTGCCTGTTTTACATCAACATTACTTTTTTTTAACTCAATATGGAACAATGGCATACCGTTTATTAGTAGCAATATATCCCCTCTTCTATCATTTAAAATAGAAGTTTTTTTATTAAATATAGGTTGTTCTGCAATTTGATATCTAGATTGACCAGCAGCAATTTCTTGTCTATCATATATTTTTAAACTAATTTCTTTTCCTTTATGTAATATATCATTAGGATTATCTCTTACAATACTTATTGTTCTTCCATTTATAAAACTATTTAGCTTTACAGGATATTTCAATTCGTTTATCTTGTCAATAACTTGTTGCATTTCTGTATCTGTTAAAGGATAATCAGATAATCTATCTTGTTGTCTATTATTTTCAAATAGTATTTTAGCCCAGTTATTCAATAAGTCTTTTTCTGTAGGATTTTTTAAAATTCCATCAGTCCAACCGTTTTCTTGAAGTGATCTAACAAAATCAGCTTCAAATTTCAATTCATCATTATACATAATAGATTATCTCCTTTCTATACAAACATTTTATCAAGCATTGATTTCTTAATATTGTTTAATTTTTCCAACTTACGTTGATGAAGAGTGATAAGGTTATCTATATTAGTAAATAAGTCACCTATTTTATTTTGTTCTTGTTTATTTGTTGTAAATACTTTCTCAGGTTGAACTACTGAAATGTAATGTCGAGCATGACCTAACATATTAAATCTATGGTTACTCAACAACTCAAAATTGAACCTAATATTATCCTTCTTTTCATCTTTTAAAGTAAGTATTTTTATAGCTGAAGACTTTACCATGTAAGGAAAATCAACAAATTTTGTATCCAATGTAAAATCATCAAAAATTATACTTTCATGAGAATTAACATATTTGTTTTTTTCAGTTGTATACCCCAAAATAAATGCTTTATTGGCTGTTAAAACTGGTGTTGGTCCAAATTCAAGATATTCAGTTGAATTAACAATATATTTATCTGGTCTTTCATAGTTAAATATATTTTCAAACTTACGTTGTTCCCAATAAAAAAAGATAGAATCAATATTTAAATTGTTC
>URVV01000025.1 GCA_900551455.1 uncultured Mycoplasmatota bacterium | reverse complement strand
TATTATCACTACTTGTCCATGTTACTGTTTTATTATCAGTTGTATTTGATGGATTGTATGTTACTGTTAATGTTTCTTGTTGTCCTTTTACTAAATTAGATGTGGTTTTATTTAAACTTATTCCAACTAATGGATAATTTTTAACAATTACCTCACATGAAGCTGTTTTTTCTCCAACTTTTGCTGTTATTGTTGCTTTTCCATAATTTAAAGCTGTTACTTTTCCATTTTCCACTTTAACAATATTATTATCACTACTTGTCCATGTTACTGTTTTATCATCTGTTGTATTATTTGGGTTATATATTACTGTTAATGTTTCTTGTTGCCCTTTATCAATATTTATTGTTGTTTTATTTAAAGAAATACTATTTAAAGGACTTTTTACAGTAATTTTATAAGTAGCTGTTTTTTCTCCAACTTTTGCTGTTATTGTTGCAGTACCAGGACCTACAGCTTTAACTACTCCATTTGAAACTGAAGCTATTTTATTATCACTACTTGTCCATGTTACTGTTTTATTATCAGTTGTATTTGATGGATTATATGTTACTGTTAATGTTTCTTGTTGTCCAACAATTTTTGTTCCTTGATTAATATTTAAAGTTATACTTTTTAAAGGATTATTTATATTAAAGTTTTTTTCAATCGAACCTTTATAATTACCTTTTCCAGTAATTAATACTGTACCTATGCCAGGTTCAATATTATTTTTGTATTCTATATCATAATCAGATGAAGTTAATTTATACTCTCCATCAAAAATTTCTATTGATGGTTTCTTAGGAGTACCATCATATAAAACATCAGTAATTTTTGAAATACTTAATTCAGATATATCTTTTATTATTATTAAATTAAATTCTTTAGTTGTATATATTGCATTAAGTGCTTTTGAACTGATTTTGACCTTTATTTTTCCCTTTCCTGTTAAAGTTAATTTACCATTCGAATCTATTGTAGCTAAATTCTTTCCTTCGATTATTTCAAAGTTTAAATCAGAATTTGTAAAAGATTCCGGATTTAATTTAATTGATAATTGATAATCTTGCTGAGATATCAAATTTTCATCTTCATTAGCAATTTCAATATTATTAATAAATGTGCCATTAACGTTATTATTCTTTAATTGAGGGAATGGATAATTATCTTTGTATTCCCAAACATTTTCAAAATCAAAATTTGTAAATGAAGATGCTTTTTTTGCTTGATCAAAAGATAATGAATCAACGTTATGTATAATAGCTCCGCCATCATTTGAATACGATTGAATATCTTTATTTATATAGTAAGATTTATCTATAGAACCAGCTGAATTATCAGAACTCATTCTAACAATTGCTCCAACAAGTTCAGAACTATGAGTAACATTATTTGGGTTTATTAAAGTTATATTACCAGCATTATAGCTTTTTTCAATATGACCACTTGATCTACCAACTAAACCACCGATAGTACTATATACTGTTCCATTGGTTACTTTGATTTCACCGATATTAAATGAATCAATTATGTATGCTGGGTGAGTTCCATCATCTTTATTAAAACCAAAACTTCCAACTAGACCACCAACATCTCCATTTTTTTGATTAAAAGTAACATTAATAGTACCAGCATTATATGATTGCTTTATATATACTTCTTTATCATCAGCACTTGGTGATATAGTTGCAACTAGTCCTCCAACAATATTTAAATCTTGAGAATTCTTAGCTTTTGCGGTAAGTGTTCCATAATTTGCTGAATTTTGGATATTACCGGATAAACTTTGGAAAAATAATCCACCACAACTATATCCTTTTACATCGCCATAGTTTTTAGCATTGTTTATTGAAGAATTGCTTATATAGGCACTAATTCCTCCTGCACTACCTCCTTGTACATTACCACGATTAATAACACTCTCAAGTGTTGATTCTTCTATTTCAGCAGCAATTCCACCAGAAGCAAATAAATACATATCTCCTAATTTTAGATTAACTTTATTAGTAATATCATTTAATGAAGAATTAGTTAATCTACCAAACATTCCACCTACATCTAAATTTTCCGCATATGTATTTCCATAAGACATTTCTATTTCACCACTAGCTGTTATATTGTTAAGTTTAGCGTTATTAACATACGAACCTACAGTACCAACATATGGAGTATATGTAGTTGATTGATTTGAATAATACAATTTATAATCTTCTATTTTAAGATTACTAATTGTACCACTTATTTTACCAAATAAACCAGTTACTATTTGAGTATTTTTATTAGTATTAATGATTCTTTGATAAATACCAGAAATCTTATGTCCATTTCCGTCAAAAGTTCCTGAGAATGTTTCTGTTCCAGAAATAGAAACCCAACCATCCAAATTCTTATTAAATAAACCATTTTCATTTTGAGTTTCATTAGTTAAATCAATGTCATTATTCAATTTGTAATATGCAGATAGATTATTTCTAACATAATACAAATCGACAGCATTTTTTATAATATAAGGATCATTCTTAGTTCCAGTTCCTTCACTATATGAAAATTCTATTGTAACTGTATAAGTAGCTGTTTTTTCTCCAACTTTTGCTGTTATTGTTGCAGTACCAGGGCTTACAGCTGTAACTACTCCATTTGAAACAATAGCTATATTATTATCACTACTTGTCCATGTTACCGTTTTATCATCTGTTGTATTTGTTGGATTATATGTTACTGTTAATGTTTCAATATCACCATTATTTAATTTTCCAGTTGCTTTATTTAAAGAAATACTATTTAAAGGACTTTTTACAGTAACATTTATAGTTTTTTCAAAATCTCCGTCTTCTGATCTGAATCTAATTATTGTTTGTCCTGGACCAACTCCAATAATTTTATTATTTTCAACTTTGGCAATACTAGAATTATCACTAGAAGAAATATATTTTTTATTTCCAGCATTTTCTGGCATAATAGATACATTAATATCTTCACTTTCACCTACATTTACTATTGTTTCTTCTTTATTAATAGTAAGTCCAGTTACAGGAATATCTGTATCGGCATATAGCAATACAAATTCTGAGAATTTATTAGATTTTGTATCAACAATACCTTCATTAATCTCAAAATCAATTTCTTCTAACACGCCTTCATGATTTCTTAATAATTTATATTCTCTAGTTTTTGTGTTTGCAATTTCAGGAATAGTAGATGATAAATCTATTTTTACCTCAACTTCATTTTCTAATTCAATAATATTTGCTATATGATGAGATTTGTCATCTGCGTCCTTATGAGATATTTCAATATTAACATCATTTACTCCTGCAATAGAATACTTGGAATAATTTGTTTTTAATTCTTCTTTAATATTATTTATTCTTTCTTGTGAAGTTTGAGTACAATTTAAATTTACACTAAATAAATCCCCGTTTCTTGCACCTTGTTCAATTTCATTAATAACGCTATTTTTATTTTCCTCAGTTATATCAGTATTTGAGTAATCATTACCAGATATAACAGCTTCTATAACATCATTAGCTTGATTAATTACATTTTTAGATTCTGTTGTATTCTTTATATTTGTATCTATTTCATAAACAGAAACATCTGCTGTTTGAGTTGCATTATTGATTTGAGCTGTTATTGTTGCAGTACCTTTTTTCTTACCAGTTATTTTACCCATATTATCAACAGAAGTTATACCACTATTTGATGATGACCAATTAATAACAGAATAGTAAGCATCCGATGGAGTAATTGTTTTACCTATATAAATACTACGACCAACTGCAATTACTGGTGCATTTGGTGATAAATCTATGCTATTTATCACTGTAGATCCATTAGGATTATAGTAAATTGTGTTAGATTGTACAGAATAATTACTATTTATATGTACTGAATCATTTGCGCTAACGCGTGCCATTACTCTAAATGATACTTCTACTGTTTTTCCATCAAAGCCATAAAAATCGTATGCATGCTTTATACTATTTGTTAAATTAATTTCAAATACTCCGTTTTTAACAGTACCATCACTTTTCCGAATGAATAAATCTGTATAATTTTTTGTTGTGTTGTCATACTTAAAAGTATATTCCACTTGATACAAGCCTGCATCAGATATATTAGTCCATCTAGCTATTTTATTATCATCAATACTTATATTATCAGGTGTAGCTAGTTTTGAAACATTTTGTGAATAATTGACGAATTCAGATTGTGTTGAATAGTCACCATCAATATATCTATTATCAGATGCGCCAGAACGAGCTTTAACTTTGAATGATACTTCTACTGTTTTTCCGTCATAGTTTAAATATTTATAAGCATTATTTATACTATTTGTTAAATTAATTTCAAATACTCCGTTTTTAACAGTACCATCAC
>URVV01000024.1 GCA_900551455.1 uncultured Mycoplasmatota bacterium | reverse complement strand
AAAATTTGTAAACTTAAATTCCATTGTAGGGTGGAAGTTACTTTTACAAGTGAGGCTTTTTTACATTCTTTTACAAAAAAAGTAAAAAGATATTGACAATCACCTAAAAGTATAATATAATAAAATTGCTTAGATAAGTAAAGTAGTAAGCCATTAATTATATACATTTGTCATTATGACAGGCCTATAGTTATGGTATACTTCAACAATTATTTTTAAATTCTTGTTTGGAGATACTGTATTATAGATATAAATTAATGAAAGCCGAACATTGAAGCATGAATTCTCCTAAAGAAGAGGAGTCATATCTGCGCTAAGTATAAACAATTGTTATTGAGAAAGAAAACTCAAAAGATATGAAACTTAACTAAATACTGATAATATTTAGGAAAAGTTGTAATATGCAAAAATTAAAACTATTATATTTAAGTAATTATTTGTTAGTAATAATTATATATTAATTATTCTATAGAGATTTGTTTAATCCATAATTATTAATTAAATAGTTTTTAATAAAAAGCAATTACAACGGTGAAGTTATTCACAAACTCGAATCAATCCGTTTTATCAGAACGATTGATTTTTGTTTTATATGATTATTGAAGTGCAGTGCCTAAGTATTGCACTTATTTTATTAAATAAACATAGAACACCCCTTAAAAATTAAAAAAATCTCTTTTAAGGATTTATCATTTGTTCTATTTGTTATATAATTACAATAGGTGATATGATGAAAAAAAATATAACAGAATATAACTATGTAGGTAAAAAAGTTATTATTAGATGTGATCTAAACGTTCCTATTCTAAATGGAAAAATAACTGATGATACCCGCATAAAAGAGAGCCTACATTCAATTAAATACTTAATCGAAAAAAAAGCTAAAATAATAATTTTATCTCATTTAGGAAAAGTTAAAACTGAAGAAGATAAAAAAGCAAATACTCTTTATCCAGTATATCTAAGATTAAAAGAACTATTAAACACCGAAGTATATTTTAGCAAAGAACTAACAGGAAGAGATTTAGAAACAAAAATAAATAAACTTTATCCAGGACAAGTTCTTCTTTTAGAGAATACCAGATATTTAGATGTTCCTAATAAACTAGAAAGTAATTGTGACGAAGAACTATCAAAATACTGGGCTTCACTTGCTGATATATTTATTGATGATGCCTATGGTACTGCCCACAGAACTCACGCTTCAAATGTTGGCATTGCTAAATATCTTCCCAATGCTCTAGGATTCTTAATGGAAAAAGAAGTAACCAATCTAGAAGAAATCATCGAAGAAAATACCCATCCCTTTGTTTTAGTTTTAGGAGGTAAAAAAATAAGTGATAAAACTCTTGTAATAGATAATTTAATTAAAAAATGTGATTATCTCCTTTTAGGAGGAGGAATGTGCTTTACCTTCTTAAAAGCTCAAAACTATAACGTAGGCTCCTCAATAGTAGAAGATAATAATCTCCCTTACTGTAAAAATCTGCTTCGTGAGTACTCCCCTAAAATTATCTTACCACTAGATATTATGACTAATAATAAACAAGTAAAAGATATTAATGCCTTAGACAACGAAGATATCGGATATGATATTGGCCCAAAAACTATCACCCAGTTTAAGAATATTTTATCTTTGGCTAAAAGAGTTATTATTAATGGACCAATGGGTATTTATGAAGAACCTTCATTTGCCAATGGAACTAAAGAAATTTATGAAATTTTAAAAGAAAAACATATAAAAACCCTAATTGGTGGTGGTGACTCAGCAGCTTCAGTTAATTTATTAGGATACAATAACTGTTTTTATCATATCTCAACCGGTGGCGGAGCAACACTAGAATACTTAAGTGGTAAAAAGTTACCAGGAATTGAAATAATTAATGATAAATAAAGGAGGCCTCTATGAAAATAATAGTCCTAAATCACAAAATGAATCTTCTATATGAAGAATTAGATAATTATTTATCTGAAATAGATAAACTAAAATATAATTTAATTATTGCCCCTTCAAACATATATCTATTAGAGTTTCTTAAGAAAACTCATCATCAAATAGCTAGTCAAGATATCTGTTATCTTGAATACGGTAACTATACTGGAAAAGTATCGTGGAGTCAAATCAAAGCGCTAGGAATTAAATATTCCCTAATAGGACATAGCGAAAAAAACGACAACATCGATAAGATTAATGCCAAATTATTATCTTGCCTAAGTAACAATATAACTCCAATTCTATGCTTTGGAAATCGAACCAAGGAAGAATCAGCCACCACTTCTCTAGATAAAATAAACTACTTTGATGAAAGAATAATTTATGCCTATGAGCCAATATTTAATATAAGTACTAATGAAATAGACATAAAATATCTTGAAGATAAAATAAATCAAATACATAATTATCTACTTGAAAAGGGAATAAAAAAGCCAACAATTCTATACGGTGGTGGCATTAACGAAAAAAATATCACTAACATTTATCACTTTGATAATCTCTCAGGAATAATTCTCGGAGCTATTTCAAGTGATATAGATAAACTAAAAAAAATATTAATGAAATTAGATGAGAAGTAAAAAAAGACTTCTCATTTTATTTAATTCGACATTGTTTGACAATCCAATGGAATATAATAAAATTACAAAGAAAGAAGGAATGAATTATGGAAAAAATTAAAGTTTTAATGATTGATGACAATACTAGTTTAGTAGAAATGGTAAAAGAGTATTTCTCAGATCATAAAAAGATTGCTGTAACCTTAAGTTGTAAAGATGGTGAAGAAGGATTAGAAACAATTCTTAACAAACAAAATGAATATGATATCATTTTATTGGATTTAGTAATGCCTAAAAAAGATGGATTATATGTTCTAGACGAATTAAATAAAAGAGGAATAGAGAAAAATATTATCGTAGAAACATCATACAATGAACCTAAAGTAATTAGAAAAGTATCTGAATACGGCGTTAATTATTACATATTAAAACCCTTCGATTTAACAGATCTGGAAAATCGCATACTTGATATTTCCCAAAACATAACTGGTAAAACTATTGATCTATATCATAGTAACCTTCAAATATCAATTACTAAAATGTTACACGAATTAGGTATGCCATCTCACATAAAAGGATATCAATATATTCGTGAAGGTATCAGTATGATTTATAAAAATCCTTCACTAATTGGTGGAATCACTAAAGAACTATATCCCGAATTAGCCACAAAATTTGATACAACCGTCTCTCGTGTAGAAAGAGCCATACGTCATGCCATTGAAGTAAGTTGGAATAGGGGTAATTGGGACTATATGGAAGAAATATTTGGACATAGTGTTGACATTGATAAAGCAAAACCAACAAACAGCGAATTTATTGTTACCGTCGCTGATAAATTAAGATTAGAAATAGCTAAGCAACCAGCTTAGCTATTTTTTTCAAACAAAAAAGTAGAGTTTAAAACTAAACTCTACTATAGTATTCAACTATTAATGATTCATTGATATCAGCGTTTAATTCACTTCTTTGAGGGTATCTAACATATGTAGCTTGCTTTTTCTTTTCATCATAGTTAATATAATCAACTCTAGATTTAACATTAGCAAGTGCAATTTCAATTCCTTTATGATCTTTTGAATTTTCACGAATTCCTACAACATCACCAGGTTTAACTCTATATGAAGGAATATCAACCTTTTTACCATTTACAGTAATATGTCCGTGATTAACAAGTTGTCTTGAACCTCTTCTAGTACCTGCAAAACCAATTCTATAAACTATATTGTCTAATCTACTTTCAAGTAAAATTAATAAGTTCTCACCGTGAACACCTTTCATTTTAGCAGATTCATTAACTAGTCTCTCGAATTGCTTTTCAGAAATACCATACATAAATCTAACTTTTTGCTTTTCATTTAATTGAACTGCATAGTTAGAAGGTTTTCTCTTTCTATCCTTTCCGTGTTGTCCTGGACCAAAAGGTCTCTTTAAATCCTTGCCATTCTCAAGTATTGAAAATCCTACACGTCTTGCTTGTTTGTTATTTGGGCCTGTATATCTTGCCATTTTATTTCCTCCTTTTCTTTTTTGGAGATATCTAATCTATCTATAGGGTGTTTATCTTGACTTTCCCTTACGCAGCCCATAAGTTACTAATACATAACACATCATAAATATTTAGATATTGCTGCCAAATTCATTAATATTATATACTTAATGATATTACCTGTCAAGAAAAATATGTTTTAAATAACATCAAATTATGTAAAAATATGTAATATTTTTCCAAATACTTCAAAAAATACTACCAATATGATATAATCAATATAGAAAGGATTTGATAAGAATGAAATACAATATACGTGGAGATAAACTCGTTGTAACTGATGCTATAAACAACTATGCTAAATCTAAATTAGATCGTCTTAATAAATATTTTAAAGAAGACGACATACTTGCCAATGTATTACTTAGAGTAAGAGGAAACAGCCAAATTATTGAAGTAACAATTCCTACTGATAAATTTATTTTAAGAAGTGAAGAAGAGGATAAAGATTTATATGCTGCAATTGATCTTGTAACTGATAAATTAGAAAGACAAATAAGAAAAAACAAAACAAGATTAAAAAAGCAAAATATAGACAATAAATATAAAGATTTTAATTTCGACTATGAATTACTAAACGAAGAAGAATCATCCGAAGAGGAAAAAATTGTTAAAAGAAAAAATATTGAAATGAAACCAATGGATGAAGAAGAAGCTATTCTAGAAATGAACTTACTAGGACATGAATTCTTTGTTTATAAAGATATGCACACTAACAATATATGTATCATCTATAAAAGAAAAGATGGTAACTACGGTTTAATAGAAACTAAATAACTAATAAAAAGCAGAAATATCACAAAATAATATTCCTGCTTTTTTGATTGAAAAAACTCTCATTTTATAGTATAATCTTAACAAGATATGGAAGTGGTATTATGTATTTTAATACAAATGTTGATGGTACTAATATTGATAATGAATTTAATAAGGAAGAAAAGTTTAATTTTGATAAGTATAAGAAATATATCTTTA
>URVV01000023.1 GCA_900551455.1 uncultured Mycoplasmatota bacterium | reverse complement strand
TGCGGTTCCTTCGGCATCATAGTCTGCTCGATGGTGAGCATCTTCTTCCCAAGGAACGTTATATCTTTTTACTAGGGCAGATAGACTATGTCTTGCAAAACCTTGATCAATGGCACGAGATAACTCTAGAGTATCTATAACCGTATTAGTAAATTCTCCTAGAGAATATTTTTTCATAGACATTTCTATAAAGGAAATATCAAATTTAGCATTATGGGCAACCATTGGCAAGTCTCCAGCCCATTCTAAGAACTTTTTGGTAACTGTTTCTTCATCGTCTTTGCCTTGAACCATATCATCAGTAATACAAGTTAAGGCAGTTATTTTATCGGGGATATGTCTTTTTGGATCAATTAGTTCATCAAAGCGATCGATTATTTCATCACCTTTTATTTTTACGGCGCCGATTTCTATCATTTGATCTTTTCCACCAGCATTAAAACCAGTAGTTTCTGTGTCAAAAACAACATATGTTGAATCTTTTAAAGATAAGGTACTTGGTCTTACAACAATGGATACGGTGTCATCTACTAGAGTTAATTCTGTTCCATATAATCCTTTAAATATTGGAGGATTTTTTTCTTGTTCTTGATAATTAATTAATTCTTTTTGAAGATTTTCTTTTTCTTCTTCGGAAATATCTTCGGTTAATCTGTTTGTTATTTCTTCTATTTTACTTTTAATTTTCTTTCTTATTCCGGAGTTATGTGATGAGATAATGCCATAAGCTATTGGGAAGGCTTGACAACCAGAGTGGTCTGTTATGGCAACGCCACGGTAACCCATATCGATAGTTCTAGATACTAGTTCGCAGGTGTGTTTATTTAAGTCTACCCTAGTTATTCCATCCATTTGGCTCATCATAGTATGGGCGTGTAATTCTACTCTTTTTACTGGCTCCAAATCTTCTATTTTTTCTTTTACTGGAGTATCAGTTAATTCTACATCTTTATATCTTGTATTAAATACTATCTCATTAGCATATTTGTCCATTACGGCTTTACCATAGAAAGTATACCACTTTCCTTCTTTTAATAATTTTTTTATTAAGCTATATTCATCATCATCTTTGGTAAACATTTTTACATACATACTATCTGTATAATCAGTTACTTTTAGAGTAATTATTTTATATCCGGATTTGGATTCAAAGTAATCTATTCCAAATATTTCTCCTTTGATATTTATATTTTCTACTTCATATAAGACATCTTTTATTGGAGTAACTTCTGTACTTTTTTTAGCACGATATGGACTCTTTTTTTCTCCTTCTTGCTCTTTTTTGGGAGAGTCTAATGATTCTTTTTTATTTGATGGAATAGAAATGTTTTGAGGAATTTCTTTTTCTTTTTCGATTTTATTAATTAGATCTAAATCACCGTCTTCAGATAAATCAATATTAATATCGACGTTAAAGCCATAGGCATTTAATTTTTCAAGTAACTCTTGTTTTAGGCTTATCATATTAGTACATTCTACTTTGTTATAGGTTTTTATAGTAATAGTATTATCTTTAAGTTCTATTTTTCTGTCTAAAAAGATATTGTATTTAGCTCTATCTAAACAAATATTTTTCATAATATTTATATAATATGATTCTATTTTACTATTATCTATTTCTTTTGGTCTTATTACTAATTTAATATTTTCAATGGTATTAAAGTAAGATATTAATTTATATAATATATTATTATATATTTCTACAGGAATCATTTTATCGGTATTAAGAATAAATTCTAGTAATTTATTTTGATCATAGATAACAATTTTATCAATGTTAGCATTTTCAAAATAAGGGAGCATATTTTCTTCAACATTTATTTCTTTAAATAATCTTTCTAATTTTTCCTGCATCATTGGTACATCATTCCTTCTTAATATATTTTATCATAAATAGAAAATATATAAATGGGTTTGACATATTTTTAACAACTTTTTTGGATTTGTATATGGGTGATAAGGCTTTAATATAGAGAATATTTATGACTGAATTTTTGAGATTTTTTCTTGGTAGTAATCATAATTACCAAGATACGCAGTTAGTTTTTGGTTATTGAAATAAATAATTTTATTACATACTTTATTAATAAAGTAACGATCGTGGGAGACAATTAGGAGTGTTCCTTGGTATTTTGATAAGGCTTCTTCGAGAACTTCTAGAGTAGTAATATCTAAATGGTTAGTGGGTTCATCTAGGATAATTAGATTAGCTTTTTTTTGAATTAGTTCAAATAGTTTCAGACGAACTTTTTCTCCGCCGGATAAGACTCCTACTGGTTTATAAATTAAATCATCATAAAAGAAATATTTTGATAGACTACTTCTTAGATGAGTTTCATCTTCTTCAGTAAAACTTTTTACATAATTATAAATTGTTTGTTTATTATCAGTAAAAGTTATCTCTTGAGGAATATATCCGATAAATAGGTTGTTAGCCATTTTATTTTTGGGATCAAACAATTTTTTTTCATAGATGTTTAAGATATATTTAATTAATGTGGATTTACCTACCCCATTTGGTCCAATAATAGCAGCTTTTTCTTGGTAATGAAGAGAGATTTTAGCATTATCTAGTAATTGGTGTTCTTTTATAGAAAGATTTAGATTCTTAAATTCAAAGATATCGTTACTACTTCTTTTATCAATGGTAAGATTTAAAGGAATTTCTTTTCTTTCTTGGGGTTTATCTAGTAATTCAATTTTTTCAAGACGTTTTTTAATACTGTTGGCTCGTTTAAAAAACATTTCTCCTTCAGGAGCTGCTCGACGCCCGTATTCTTCTAATTGTTTGATTTTCTTTTGCATATCATTAATTAGTTTTTGTTGATTTTGGTAATCTTTAAATTCAAGTAATTGACGGGATTCAAATTCTTTTTCATAGTAGGTATAATTTCCAAAGTAGATATCACTTTTTCCATTTTCTATTAGGATTATTTTGGTGGCTACTTTGTCAATAAAGTAACGGTCGTGGGAGACAAATAGAATGGTTCCGGAATATTTACTTAAATAATTTTCTAAGTATTCGATGGTACTTATGTCTAGATGATTAGTGGGTTCATCTAAAAGTAGAATATCAGGATTTTGAATTAAGATGTTGGCTAGAGAAACAATTCTTTTTTCACCACCGGATAGATTGTTAAAGTTTTTTTCAAGGTGTGGTTCTAAATTAAACATACTGATTATTTTACCAATTCTTTTTGTTAGATCATAGTTATCCATTGCAAGATATTCTTCTTGTAGTCGGCAGTATTGAGTAATTATTTTATCAAGATTTTTAGTAGTAGGATCTTGAATTTTTTCTTCTAATGCTTTTAATTTTGTGGTAATTTCACTGTAATCAGTTGGAATATTTTGTTCAAAAAGTTCTTTTACGGTATAATTTTGGGGATAAGTAGGTGTCATTTGAGGTAAGTAGCCAATAGTAGTATTTTTACGAATAAATATTTCTCCGGATGTGGGCGTGTCTAGATTGGCAATTAAATTTAAAATAGTTGTTTTTCCAGAACCGTTAGGCCCAGTTATACAGATACGTTCTTTATTGTTGATGGTAAAGGTTATATCTTTAAAAACTTTATTTATTCCATAATTTTTACTTATTTTATTTATATTTATATCTATCATATTTATCAGCCTTTCTTTTTAAAATAAAAATCATATAAAAGCCTTACATCCTTTTATATGATTAGTGGATGCAGGCATAACGAAATTGTCATACCTGCTAATTATAATAGATAATTTTTGCAGGTATGACTATGAATATATATACATTATTACAAGATTCATTATATACATAGTCAGACCTTCTTTCTTGTTTAAATATATCATAAGTTAGGAGGGATTGTCAAATTAATTATCTTTTTTTTGCTCACTAGTAATTAAACTAGTTACAATGAATTTTACAACATTGGTTTCATCTTCATTGATAAGTAATTTATCTTCTTCAGTTAAATCGGTAAAATATTTATTTAATTTAATATTGATAGAAATAGTATTTAGGGGATAACCAGGGTTTATAATATTTGATGGAGTATCAGATAAATAGAAATTTGATTTATTCCAGGTATAAGTATATTCATAATTATTACTTATTAAGGCCATACCATAAATCCATCGAGCAGTTAATTTCCCATTGGTGCCATATTCTTTAGCGAGACTAGAATAGTACTTAATCATTTCTTCATCAGTAAGTCTTTTACTGTTTACTCTTCTTACATACATTCCTGGTTGTTTGTTTTCTGGGACATTATCAAGGTATAGGGTGTCATCCATAGCAATTACTGGTAAATTAGTCTTTTTAGCATAAGCTCTTGCTTTAATTAAAGCATTTTCAATGGCATTTTGGCCATTTTCTTCAACATCAACGTTGATAGAAATATCTTCAGGAGTTAAGATTTTGATATCATAAGTTAACAGTCCTTTGGTAAATCTGTTGATTTTTGATTTGTTGCTAGTTGCAAATAAAATTTCTTTCATAGTTTTATACTCCTTTATTTATTTTAAATGTTTTTTTATTATTTATATTTTTATTTCTGGGGCATAAGATTTAAGTTTTTAACTTCTTTAAGTGAAATAAATCTTATTTCATATTAATTATCTATATTCATACGTTCTAGTTCTTCTATAGCATTTTTGGATATTCCAGATAATATTTTACATTCAAAAAAGTTATTTATGTGGTATTAGAAGTAATTTGAGTTAAGAAATTGCTTACTTCATTACTTCAATAGAAATACTTAACTCTTTTTATAGTTCTCTTTTATTCATATAATTTTTCTACTTTTTCTTTAAGTATTGAGCTAATTTTTCATATGATTCTAAGGACCAAAATTTCCATCTTTCGTTGTCGGGATAACAACCAAGAGTTTTGTCTTGACCGTCTGGTATGAAGATGAAGTCCCAGCTCCAACCATATGTTCCTGATTTTGTTTTAGCAATGGTACCTGGGGTTATTCCTATAAAAGTCACGGGGTCTTTACCAGGTTCGCAATAAGCAAGAACTTCTTTGAAGTAGGCCTTACGATTTTCTACTCCTTCAAGTAATTTTAAAAGTCCATCTTCTCCTAAGGTATCATCAACGTAATGAGTGTATACTCCAGGGAAGCCATTTAGTGCTTCTACAAATAAACCGGAATCATTTTTTAAAACTGGACAATTTAACTTTTGACAAGCCCAAGATGCGGAATACTTAGCAACATCTTCAACATCATCTGCTTGAATTTCTATTGTTTCCATTTTGATATTGTCCACAGTAAAACCAAGCGGTTCTAAAATTTGGCGGGCACTATCTATTTTGGCCCAGTTACCAGTAACATAAGTTATCTTTTTCATAATTTCACACTCCTTTGATTATATTTTATCATATTTTATATTTTTTTAATTTATTTCACAATTTTATCTTGATTGCCAAGGGCCATTTATTTTCAATCATTATTTATGGTTTTTTATTCATTAATTTATTTCTTTATAATAATAATTAACTGTTATAGTTTCACCATTTGGGTATGTTTCAGTAGCTGTTTTAATATAATTAGTGAAGCCATATTTGAAATATATTTGAATATTTTTTACTTCTTGGGGTTCTACTCCTAAAGAAAGTTTAGTAAATCCCCTACTTTTTAAATCTTTTTCCATATAATTATATAGTTTACTGAAATAGCCTTTGTTTTGATGTTTAGAATCAGTTCTAAATCCTGTGAGATAAGCCATATCTTTGGATATTAGTTTCTCACCATTAAGAATGGCGGTATCTAAGGGACTTATGATAGCTGTAGCTTCACTTATTATTATACCGTCTAGATACCCATAGTAACTGATACGATAATTATTTTTATTGTTTGTGATAGTGTTATTTTTCCAAATGAGCCAGTTTGGATTATCAGAGTGACTCTTTATTAGAGTATTCCATCTTTTCTCTATATCTAAAAGAGAGGCTATTTTACAAGTAAAGTTTGACATATGTACCTCCTTGTATGTGAATTAGTTATTGGATATTTTATGAGCTAGTTCTAGAGCGAGAGTTTTTACTTGTTTTTTCTTTTCAAAATTGACAAGACCGCTTAGGCTTCTTTCATCCCATTCTTCACTATCTAGATTATCACCAGCGTAATAAAATGTAAAGTAATCAAGAGCTAATCTTTGGCAAACTGCTGCAATAGTAGCTCCTTCCATTTCTACACAAACAGCTCCTTGTTCTTTAAAATATTTAATTTTTTCTTTAGTTTCACGATAAAAGGCATCTGTTGTCCAAGTATATCCTTTAGTATAATCGTAACCTTTTTCATTTAAGATATGGATGAATTCTTCTTGATATTTAGAATTCATATCAATAGTATCACTTGGTTCTACATAATGATAGCTTGTTCCTTCATCACGAAAACTTTTAGTAGGAATGATGATACTACAATCAGGAATGTTATTGTCTAGAACACCACAGTTACCAAAGATAATGAATTTTTTTACTCCTTGGTGAGATAGTTCTTCAATATCACCTGCTAATAGAGGGGCTCCAACTCCTGCCATAAAGAAAGTTATTTCAGTATCATTATATTTTAAGATATAAACATTTCTTTCAAAGTTTGCACAAGATAAATATCCTACTTCTTGGCAATTAAATTCTTTGATAATATCATTAAAGAGATGCCTTGAGAATACTCCGATAGCTACTTCCGGTAATATTATGTTAGGGTCTTGATTTTGTCTAAATTTTATTCCGTGAGGTTTGATAAAACCTTCTTCTTTACTGTAACGAATCATGGGTGTTTCCTTCTTTCTTTATTATATTTTTTTAATCATATTATGCATACGGCTATGATAACCAGATTTACTATAAAATTTAATAGCATTTTCATTATAGGCAAAGACGTCTATATGTATATATTCACAGCCTATTTTTTTGAAATATGTTTCCATTTCTTGCATTAGTTTTTGACCAATACCTTTTGATCTTGCTTTTTGGGAAACAATTAGTTCAGTTACTTCTCCTCTTCTTGGGCATTTATAATCTAGATAATCATATTCATCATATGGGGGAATGCAACCCATAATAAGGCCAATTACTTTATTGTCTTCAATAGCTAGATAACATTTTCCTTCATTTTTAGATACTTCTTTTAGATCGAGAATAGCCATTTTATCACGGTATTCTGGATGAAGCTTCTAGAGAAAGATTTCTTTTTTGGTATGATGAACACACACCAGTTAATACCGTAGATTTTGTAAAAAGATGTATTTCTTATTACGGATATAAAACAATAGAAATTCAAACAGATAATGG
>URVV01000022.1 GCA_900551455.1 uncultured Mycoplasmatota bacterium | reverse complement strand
TATTGGGTCAATGTCAACACTTTTTTTCAACTTTTTTTACTTTTTTGCTTTTTTTTAATAATGTATACTAAAAGGAAACAGTTTTATGCTGTTTCCTTATTTTATTGTTGACTATTTTTTACTAATTCTTATTTTGATTTTAGTTGTTTTTGGAGTATATGTTGCTTTTACATCATCACCAGTTATCTTGATTGTAACTTCGTGTTCACCTTCTTTATATCCGGATAAATCAACAATAGCTTTTATCTTTGTTTCATCGATTGAATTTAATACTTCTTTAGTGCCTTTAACAATGACAGTTGTTTTTATTGATGATTCGCCAATAGCGGCAGCTTTGTAATTACTATCTAGGTTTGTTGTTTCAATACGAATGTCTTTTATTTCTTTGGTTAATTCCTCTCCGAGTGAAACATTTATTTTTGTTGTTTTTACGGATAAATCTCTAATTCCTTCGGGTGCTGTTATTGAAACGTTATATTCCTTGTTGGTATTTAGATTTCTGACATCTATAGTAATTGGTAAATATTCTATTTTTGATATCACATCATTACTTCCGTATATTGTTACTTTGGTTATGCTTGAAGTTATTGAACTGATGGCTTTACCAAACTGTACTTCTCCTTCTGGAATTACCTTAATTGGTACTTCTTTGTGAGGTGAATCAATGTTAATAATAGCAGTTACTTTATTAGGAACCATTTCTACATCTACGACTTTTCCGTTTGTGTCATAGGCAATTAATGGAACATTTTCTAATTCAACAACCCCAACTTCTGGATCGACAAGTTTGTTGATATCCACTAAAGCCCTAACATTAGCTACTTTTTTTATTGTATGTTCTGCTCCTTTTATGATTACATCTGTTTTATCGATTGATACTTTAGATACAGATAGTTTAGCACTTAGAGATTCTTTATTTATTGTATCTATTGTAATAGCTTTAGTTGAAGATACTTTTTCATAAATAGTAATATTTACTGTTGATGGGTCTAATTTGTAATTAATGGTATTAACGTTACTTTCATAGCTTAAGGTTACTTTGTGAGTTCCTTCTTTTAAATTTGATATATCTACTGTAACTGTACCTTTAGATGATTGTTTAGCTAAGTACATATCATTTTTTCTTCCTATTAAGGTTACGTCTACTGTTTCTGGCAGTCCTTCTACAACATAGGTTTCCGTGTTATAAATTGCTTCTACTTTTTGATTATGCAGAACTTCAGCGTATGAGTCTACTAGGGTTATTGATTTATTATCAATCATAATGAATAAAGCGATGGCTAAAACTAGAGAAATGAATAAAAGAGTATTTTTTTTGACTAGCCATCTTTCAAAACGGTCGGTTCTTTTTCCTAATTTCTCACTTATTAATAATATAAATTTTGTTATTGGGGTTATTATTTTTTTATCGATTAATCTTATAAAGGCCTTTATAAATAGAAAGGCTTTGCGAGTTCTCTTTTTATTTTTCTTCATTATCAGATTCACCTTCTTCTTCAAATGTATCATCTAGTAATAATTCTTTACGTGGTTTTAATTCTTCAATTAAAATCATACGGGCATCATCTAATGATAAGTTGTAATTTAGAATTCCGTTTATAGCAATTGATATTTTTCCTGTTTCTTCTGAAATAACAATGGCAATACAGTCTGATTCTTCACTTATTCCTAGGGCAGCACGGTGCCTTGTTCCTAATTTTTTGTTGATTTTACTGTTTAGGCTTATTGGGAATACTGCTCCAGCACTGGTAATACGATTTCCTTGAATTATGACTCCTCCATCGTGAAGGGGATTTCTTGGAAAGAAAATAGATATTAATAGTTCTGATGAGATGTCGGCATATAGAGTTTTGCTCTTAGCTACATAGTCATTTAAACTAATTTCTCTTTCAATGGCTATTAATCCTCCTATTTTAGCTTTACGCATATAATCAATCGCATTCATTATCTCATAGACAACTTTTTCTCTTTCATCCATTGTTAATGAGCGGTGTTTAGTTAAAATTTGTTTTTTTCCTAATTGTTCTAGGGCATTTCTTATTTCTGGTTGGAAAATAATAATTAGGGCTATTGGCCACCAAGTAAAGATGTATTCCAATATGGAACCAGTAGTATTTAAATTGAAATAATCACTTAGAAGTTTAATTATTAGAATTATTAATGTTCCTTTTAAGAGCATTACCATTTTTATATTGTTTTTTAAGTTTTTTAATATTGCGTAAACAAGTATCCAAACGATAGATACATCTATTAACTTTTGAAAAGTAGTTAATAAACTGTTTAATGTCATTTTTTGCACCATCCTTTAATATTCATTTTTTATTATATCATATTAGTCAAAAAAATGATATAATTTTCGTGTTACTTTTTTTAAGGTGATATTTGATTTGAGATATTTGCTTGATTTTATACTGTTTGGGGAAATATAAAAATAGATAAGTTTAATCAAAATATTTTTCTTATCTATTTTTTATTTACACTGCTAGTTATTTAGTTGAATATTCTTTAAGAAAAAAGAAGCATTATTTTGCTTCTTCGGTTGCTCTTGTTTCTCTTATTACTGTTACTTTAATAGTTCCAGGGTATTGAACTTCAGCTTCAATTTTTTCTTTAATAGCTCTAGCTACTTGGTAAGACATTAGGTCATCTATTTCTTCTGGCTTAACTATTACACGTAGTTCTCTTCCGGCTTGGATGGCATAGGCTTTATCTACGCCTTTTACTTCATTACCTATTTGTTCAATTTTTTCTAGTCTTTGGAAATAATTTTCTGATGAATCATTTCTTGCTCCAGGTCTAGATGCTGAAATGGTATCAGCTATATTAACAATTGAGGCGATTACGCTAGTTGCTGGTATATCTCCGTGGTGTGATCCTATGGCATTAATAACTATTTTGTTTTCATTATACTTTTTAGCAATGTCCATACCTATTTGAACGTGGCTTCCTTCCATTTCAAAATCGATGGCTTTTCCAATATCGTGAAGTAAGCCCGCTCTTTTAGCTAGGTTAATATTTTCTCCGAACTCTGCAGCTAATAATCCTGAAATGTAGGCGACTTCTTTAGAGTGTTTTAAGGCATTTTGGCCATAACTTGTCCTAAAATGTAATTTACCTATAATATTTATTAATTCAGGATCAATTTTGGATAATCCTAATTCATAAATAGCATTCTTTCCGTATTCTTTAATTTTTTGGTTAACTTCATTACACATTTTATCATAAACTTCTTCGATTCTAGCTGGATGAATTCGTCCATCTTTTATTAAGGTTTCTAGAGTTAATCTGGCTATCTCTCTTCTTAATGGGTCAAAGCTTGAAATGACAATAGCTTCAGGAGTATCATCGATGATTAAGTCTACTCCGGTAACTGATTCGATAGTTCTGACATTTCTTCCTTCTCTACCGATTATACGGCCTTTCATTTCATCATTTGGTAAGGAAATTACGGAAATTGTTTGTTCATTGGTAACATCAGCGGCATATTTTTGCATACAGCTTATTAGCATTTCTTTGGCTTTGGTGTCAACATCTAGTTTGGCCTCAGTTTCTCTTTCTTTAATGTATGCGGCTATTTCCTTACTCATTTTCTCTTCGACAATTTTCATAACTAATTCTTTAGCTTGTTCTTTGGTAAAACCACTTATTTGTTCTAACTTTTCTAATTGTTCACGTTTGATTTCTTCCATTTTTTCTTTTATTTCTTGGATTTCATCTTGTCTTTTTAATAAATTTTTTTCTCGATCTTCAAGATTTTTTTCTCTATTTTGCATAATCTCATCACGTTTATCAAGATTTTTTTCACGTTGAAATACACGTTCTTCGGCTTCTTTAGTTTCATTTTTCTTCTCTTTTATTTCTTTATCGACTTCAATTTTTAATTTATTAATTTCTTCTTTTGTTTCAAATAGAGATTCTCTTTTGATTTTATCGGCTTCTTTTTTTGCATGATCAATTATTGAATCAGCTTTTTTCTCTTTTTGCTTATTTTTTACATAATTTATGATTAATAGCAAAATTACGCCAATTATTAGGCCAAGAATAAATAGTAAAATGGAGAAAGTTGTTTCATTCATGTGAACACCTCCATTCTTTATTTATTTATAGAAAAAATTATTATTTAAATTTAAACTATACATTATTATTGTATAGTTCTTTTAAAGGAAAGTCAAGAGTTTTATGGGAAAAGAAAAGGAAGAGGTTTGGAGATATTTGTTTTTATAAGTAGTCAACATAACTTCTTAAATAGATTTTGGTTTGTATATCATTAGTAAGTTCTTTACTAGATCTTTCGGGAAATTTTTATGGGTATATAAAAAGAAGCTTATTTAGCTTCTACGATTAACTTAATGGCTGTTCTTTCATCGTCGTCAATAACGATATCAGTAAATGCTGGAATACATACCAAATTTTTTCCACTAGGGGCAACAAATCCTCTCGTTATTCTTAAAAAGAAGAGATAACTCTTTCAAAGATAAATAATACCTTTTGTCTTCCTCAATTTTCATAAGATTAGAAACACAGTAAAGTGGCTAGTTTTCTAATTAAACTTATATTATTTATATTAAGACACTAACTATTATATTAACTATAAAATTAGATTGATTAGCTGAATCTGTAGCATTAAAGGATGACATAATAAAAATTATAATCATCCAGATAAGTACTAATATTATAGATAATTTTTTCTTCATATGTATCATCCTTTAATTTTTATGCTGCATAATTTATTATTATTAAAGATATTTTTTGTTCGGCTTTAGTCGTAGCAGTTACTTTGACATCAGTAGATATTTTGTTAATAGCACCAGTAGATTCTACGATGCTGTCAATGTTATATCCACCAGTTACGGATGTAGTTGTTTTATTTTTGTAATCGTTATAAGTGTAATTATATGATGGCTTTACAGCAGCGTCAATATTCCAGTTAACATTTTGATTAGCATTAACAGTGAAGGTTGAATATTTACCACTTGCTGTATCGTTTTGAGTATAAGTTTTGCCGTCGTGAGTTAATGCTAGATCTTTTTCATAATAAATAGTAGCGGTAGCACTTTTTCCACTAGGTGTTTTGGCAGTTACCGTAATAGTAGCACCATTAGAACAATTTTTAGGGTTAGAAGCAACATTAATAGCGCCAGTATTTTCATCAATAGTCATACAGTTCGTATCACTTAATGAGTAAGTAACCTTTCCACTAGAATTTTCGACTGTAGCGGTAGCAGTAGCTGTTTTAATACCCTTAACATGAAGAGTATCCCTACTTAAGGATAAAGATATTTTTTCTTCTTTCTTAGGTTCTGGTTTAGGCTCAGGTATCTTTTCCCACTTAGCATATAAAGTAGTATCTTCTTCTAGAAGAGCATTATTATGTATTGGTGTTTCATTTATATCATACCATCCTTTAAAAGTATAACCAGCGTATGTAGGATCTTTTGGAAGGATAAGTTCAGTACCTTTATTAATAGTAATAGGGTCGACAATACTACCCCCTTTAGAATTAAAAGTAATCGTAATTGTTTCAACTTTTCCTTCATAAATAGCTTTTAGTTTGATAGGCTTATTGATTTTAGTATTAAAGTCAAATGGTTTATCTGCTAAGACTTCTTCTTTTTCTTTAACACCAACCACTTCATACCATGCAATAAATGATTCTCCTAGATCTTTTTCATCTTTGATATCTTTTTCATTAATGGTTTTTTTGTATTTGACTTTAATGACTTCTTCTTTGGTACCATTATTCAAATCAAAAGTGACATCAAACTTTCGATTGAAAAACCATAGTAAGAAAACAATTATAGCAATTAATATAATACCAGATATAATAGCAATAATTTTTTTCTTATTTTTGTCTATTTTAGACATATATTATTCCTCCTTTAGTGTATTATACTACAATAATTATAAAAATCCAAATATATTTATAATTTTTTTAAATGTACACTACAAAAAAAGCTAGTTTACTCGTTTTTTAGCTTGTATTGTAAATAGTGTTGGTGAATAAAAATCACTACTTATCATAAGTTTACATTAATTCATTAGGAATATTATATATATTATTAGAACTATCAAAATCTACTATATAACTATTAGCTTCTAACTTTTTAATTTATTTTCTAACTAATATCATTGGATATAAGACTATTAATCACTAGAACATTAAATGATTGAATAAAAAAATTATTTATAATATAATTGAACAAAAAGAGGTAGTCCAACTATACCAAAAGTAACAAAAAAAATAAAAGAAGCTATTTAGCTTCTACAATTAACTTAATTGCCGTACGTTCATCCCCATCAATTACAATATCTGTAAAAGCTGGAACACAAACTAAATTTTTACCAGATGGAGCCACAAACCCTCTTGCTATTGCTATTGCCTTAATTGCTTGATTCAAAGCTCCGGCTCCAATGGCTTGAATTTCCACAGTATCTTTCTCCCTAAAAACATTAGCTAATGCTCCTGCTACTGAATTAGGATTAGATTTAGTTCCTACTTTAAGTGTTTCCATAATATTTTTTCCTCTCTTTCTTATACATTAAACTATATGTTTGAAATAAAAAAAGATACTTATAATTTACATTTATTATATCATTTGTTATAATAAATATGAAAACTAAAGAAAGAAGATGACTTATGGGTAAACTAAAAAAAAATTCCTTTTTAGAAGGAGCATTTATTGCAACACTATGTATTATAATATCTAAGATATTGGGTATTTTGTATGTTATTCCGTTTTTTAAAATAATTGGTGAACAGGGGGGAACGTTATATGGGTATGCATATAATATATATAATATTTTTCTAACGATTTCCTCAGCGGGAATACCTCTTGCAATAAGTAAACTAACAAGTGAATATAATACCCTTAAAGAAAATGATAAGAAGGTACGAATGTATCACTTGGCTACTAAAATAATTCTTGTTTTTTCAGTTGTTTCCTTTTTGATTTGTTTTATTTTTGCGCCTCAACTTGCTAAAATGATACTTGGCGATTTACAAGGGGGAAATTCTCTAAAAGATGTCTCATTTGTTATAAGATTGATTTCTTTTGCTCTACTAGTAATTCCTATGTTGAGTATTGAAAGAGGATACTTACAGGGACATAGATATATAAAAGAGCCGTCAATAAGTCAGGTAATAGAACAATTTGCTAGAATTTTAATTATTTTGATAGGCAGTTCTCTTTGTGTCTATATTTTTAAATTACCAATAAAATATGCTGTAGGTATATCAGTATTTGCGGCATGTATTGGTGGAATTATAACCTATGCTTATTTGCATTTTGTAGTAAAGAAAAATAAACATCAAATTGGTTTAGATCTTACTCCAGAGAGAAATAAAAATGCTGATCGGGAAATAATTGAAAAAATAATTACTTATTCGATTCCATTTATTATTATTAATTTGGCAAATACAATGTATAATACTACAGATATGATTCTGATTATTAGAACACTTCCTAAATTGGGATATTCTGTAGTGGATACGGAATTTATAAGTAGTGTTTTTACGACTTGGGGAATTAAATTTAATACCATTTTGTTATCTGTTTCTACTGGTTTAGTTATAAGTTTAATACCAAATATTGTAAAAGATTATACTGAAAAAAATATGCAATCTGTAAATGCTAATTTTAATAAGTGTTTAAAAATAATTCTTTTGATTATTGCTCCGTTAGCGATATTTATGAGTGGAATGGCTAATAGTATGTGGAATATATTCTATGGGTATAATAGATTGGGGCCACTTGTAATAAAGTATACTATTTTAATTACTATTTTAGATTGTCTATATGCTATTGTAAATTCTTTATTACAATCATTAGATAAAAGAAAACTAATTTATACTAATGTTATTTTAGGAGTTAGTATAAATTTAATATTAGATATTCCTTTAATGTATTTATTTAATAAGTTAAATTTACCGGCCTTTTATGGAGCTATTACTGCTACTTTAATAGGATTATTAATATCAAATGGAATGAGTATTATATCACTAAATAGAGAAATGCATTTTTCATATCGGGAAACAATTAAAACTATTCCTAGGTTTGCTATATCAGCAGTTATCTTGGTAATTATGTTAAAGGTATTTAACTTAATTCTTCCTGTTACTAGTACTAATAGAATTATTCAATTATTTAATCTTGCAATTTCTGGAATTACCTGTGCAATTGTTTATTTAATAATAAACTATAAAAATATCAAGGATATTATTCCAGAAAAAATTATTAATAAAATTATAAAAAAGAAGAAAGATAATTTAGATTAAAGAAGGCTCAATTGTAAAGGTAAATTCCACTTTGAAAAGTTAAATTCCACCTTTGT
>URVV01000021.1 GCA_900551455.1 uncultured Mycoplasmatota bacterium | reverse complement strand
TGACAGAAATTAGATTTTTTTAAATTATAAGTTAATAAGTTAACTTAACAGTAAACCTTGTAAAAAGATAAATTTTACAGGTTAATATGTAAAGTAAAATCTCGTTTTTTAGTACGAGATTTTACTTTATTTTATTTTTTAGATTGTATAGAAAGTTTATGGCATCGATTGGAGTAAGTTCAAGAACGTTTAATTCTTTTATTTCTTTTTCGATGGCATTTTCTTTTTCGGTAAAGTCTAGGGGAAGTGAGGTTTGAATTTTTAAATCTCTTTTTTGTTCTTTCGTTTCATAGACTTTTAAAATTTCGGCAGCTCTTTTGGTTATTTCTTCAGGAAGGTTAGCTAGTTTTGCAACGTTAATACCATAACTTTTATCAATAGAACCATTTTTTACTTTGTGTAAAAAAGTTATTTTTCCATCTTTTTCTTCGGCGCTGACGTGTTTATTTTGTAATTTGTCAAGAGTCGTTTCAAGATCGGTTAGTTCGTGGTAGTGTGTGGAGAAAAGGGTTTTACAACCAATTTTATTGTTTATGTATTCAAGGATGGCTTGGGCTAAACTCATTCCATCGAAGGTGGCGGTTCCACGACCTAATTCATCAAAGAGGATAAGACTGTCTTTGGTGGCATTTTTAATAGCATTAGCGGCTTCGGTCATTTCTACCATAAAGGTTGATTCACCACTTACTAAGTCATCACTGGCTCCGATACGGGTGAAGATTTTATCAAAAATAGGGATGATGGCTTTTTTAGCGGGGACATAACAACCTATTTGTGCCATAATAACAATTATTCCTAATTGACGCATATATGTACTTTTACCGGCCATATTTGGACCAGTAATTAATAGAATTGAGGTGTTGTTATCCATAATTATATCATTAGGGATATATTGTTCTTTGATAACTTTTTCTACGACTGGGTGACGTCCTTCAATAATTTCTAGGTTGTGATCTTTGGTTATAATTGGTTTTACATAGTTATATTTTTCGCTGATTATAGCAAATGATGATAGTACGTCGATGGTACTTACTGTTTTAGAAATACTTTGTAGTTGGTGAATGTATTCATAACATTTTTGTCTAATATCAATGAATAATTCATATTCAAGATTAATTATTTTTTCTTCAGCGGATAGAACAAGATCTTCTTTTTCTTTTAATATGGGGTTAATGAATCTTTCACAGTTGGTTAGAGTTTGTTTTCTTATATAGCCATATTCGTCTTTTACCATTGATAGATTTCCTTTGGATATTTCAATGTAATATCCGAATACTTTGTTGAAACCTACTTTTAAATTTTTTATTCCGGTTTTTTCACGTTCTTCTTGTTCGTATTTACTAATGAAGTCTTTTCCGCCACTGCGTAAGTCTTTTAATTCATCTAATTCTTTGTTGAAACCTTTTTTAATTAGATAACCTTCTTTTAGAGTACTTGGAGGAGTTTCGTATAGGGATGACTCTAGGAGGTTATATAGAGGTGAGAGATCTGGAAGATTTTCAAAGTTTATTTTTTCTAGAATAGTATTTAATTCTGGTAATACTTTTAGGGATTCTTTTAATTGAATAAGATCTTTGGCGTTGGCTGATCCGAGTGCAATTCTTCCACATAATCTTTCTAAGTCATATATTTCATATAGGTATTTACGAAGATCTTCGTTTAGAATAAATTCTTCAAGAAGGATAGCAACTGTATCATATCTTTTGTTTATTTCATTAGGATCTAGTAAAGGGGATTCGATCCAAGACTTTAATAGTCTTGATCCCATTGCTGTTTTGGTTTCATCTAAGAGCCATAATAGTGAGTATTGTCTTTCTTTATTACGAATACTTTCGGTTAGTTCAAGGTTTCTTTTGGTATGGATATCCATCTTTAGGTATTCATTATTTTTTTTAATAATAATATGTTGAAAATGGGAAATGTTTCTTTTTAGAGTAAAGATTAGGTAGTTAATAAGGTGTTTGATGCCGGTAATGTATCGTATGTCTTTAATGGATTCATAAATATATTGATAATCTTCATTTTTGTATAAGTCGTCAATAATGGTTACTGGTAGTTTATAGACATTTTTTAGGGATGAGATTATTTCTAGATTGACACTACTGTTAGCTAATACTTCTTTAATTCCTAAATAGATTATTTTGTTTATGATGGATTCGTTGGTTGGTTCGATTATTTCTCCATATATTTGACCAGTAGTTATGTCGACATATGTTAGGATGTAGCAGTATTCTAGAAAATAGATACTGGCAATGTAATTGTTTTCTTTTTCGTTTAGGGAATTTTGGGTGATGACGGTACCTGATGAGATTACTTCGGTGATGTCTCTTTTTACCATTCCTTTGGTGCTTTTGGGATCTTCTAATTGTTCACAAATAGCAACTTTATAACCTTTTTTTATTAATTTATCAATATAGATGTCAACGGCGTGATATGGGACCCCACACATTGGAACTCTTTCTTCTAATCCGGCATTTCTACCGGTAAGAGTTAATTCTAATTCGTGGCTTACTAATTCAGCGTCTTCAAAAAACATTTCATAAAAATCTCCAAGACGATAGAGAATGATGGTGTCTAAGTTTTTTTCTTTTAGTTCAACATAATGGGCCATCATTGGAGCTAATTTTGTTTTGTCTACTTCACATAATTTCATATAATCACTACAACTTTCAATAGTTATTATAACAAAAGAAGAAAGTATAAATCAAGGCTAACTTTCTTCTTTTAAGGTTATTCAGTGATTAAATTAGATAATGGAACTATTTTATATCCTTTACTAGTGATGTAATCAATGATGTTGTTTAATTCTTTGGTATTGTTGATTAGAATAATACTTCCTTTGGAGAGATTATTACTAATATTAAGGTATCCTTTTATATTTGGAATGATGGATAACATTTTATTATTTGTACAATAATTTAAGGAAGATTCATTTTTTTCTATGAATAGGCAATAGGTTGATTTGTTGTTTGATTTATTATTTATGATATTATTAGAGATAATTAAATTATCTTTGGTATATTTACCGTTATTACCATAATTATATATTTCATAATCTTTTATTTTATCTATTATGTGGATGTTATTTGAAAGAAATGAGCTGTCAATAAAGAAATTTATAGGGGTATTATGGAATTTTAGTGTATTTAAGATACTGTCAATGGTTTTATCATTATTTAGAATGTATATTAAGGATACGGAATTATTTTGGGGATTACCTTTTATAATATATTTGTTATAGTTGTTATAAATAGATATTTCTGGGTATATTGGTTTATAAATTAAGAGTGATTCGGTAAAGGTACCAATTTTTTTCATTGCTTTGTAACTATTTTCTTTATCAATATATTTACCTACAGTACCGGGAATTATTGTATCGTTAATAATAGTAGCGTTAATGGGGTTTTTGTTGTATTTGTTTTCATATTCTTTGATATCTAACATTATTTTATCTTGTTCCATAGTGACATCAATTATTTTGTCGGTATACATAAAGGTAAAGCAAAAGAGACAAAATAAGCCGATTATTTTTAAGATTTTCATAGGAGCCTCCTTGATAAATTATATGAGATATTTATTTACTTATACACTTAAATATGTTAAGATTAAATAAATATGATATAAGGATCGAGGGATGCAAATGAATAGGAAAGGTTTTACTTTAGTGGAGCTTTTGGCAGTGTTAGTTATTTTATCGGTATTGTCTTTGGTTACCGTTTCTGGAATTAGTGCTTCATTAGAGAGAAGAGATATAAAAGAGTGTGAAGAAGAAATAGAGCTTGTTAAGAATGCTGCGAAAATGTATTTTTCTTTGGATGGATCTGGAAGAGATAGAGTAACTGTTAAGGAATTAAGAGATAATAATTATTTGAGTGAAGAGAAAATTAAAAAGATTAAAGATACGGATATGATTACAGTTAGTGATTATGAATATGTTTATAGTGGAACGGATTGTAATAAATAGGTAATAAATTAATGTAGAATAATATACTTATAATGGAAGGAGTGTAATGAAAAAGGTTATTAATAATTATAAGTCAATGTTAATTTTACTGGGATCAATAATTGTTGGAGGGTTAGTTGGATTAATATGGGGAGAGGGTGCGCAAGTACTTAATCCTTTGGGAGAAATATTTTTAAATATGCTGTTAGTAGTAGTAGTGCCATTAATATTTTTAACAATAGTTTCATCTATATATAAAATGAAACATCCTGGAAGAATAGGAAAAATATTGGTTACTACTTTTTTAATGTTTTTAGTTACTTCGGTTGTAGCAGTATTAATAGGAATAGTTAGTACGTATTCTTTTAAATTAGTTAATTCTAGAGATGGAGATTTAATTAAGGATGAGTTGTCAGATGATTTAATTTTGGATACGGATGATGAGGTTAATTTTTTAGAGAGAACGGTAGAGGCTTTAACGGTAGATGATTTTAGTGATTTATTTACAAGAGATAATATGATAGCATTAATAGTTATCTCAATACTTATGGGATTGGCTATGAATATGAGTGGTACGAAGGCTTTGGCAATAGCTAATGTTATTGATTCTTTACTCTTTGTACTGGTTGATTTTATTAAGATAATTATGTATTATGCCCCAATTGGTCTTGGCTGTTATTTTGCTTCATTGGTTGGAACTTTTGGGGGAGAGATAGCTTTTGGTTATTTTAAAACTTTTATAATTTATTTAGTGGTAGCGGTTCTTTATTATTTTATTGTGTATACGATATATGCTTATATTAGTGGAGGAATGTTAGGGGTTAAGAGGTTTTGGAAGAGTATAATTCCTTCGACGATAACTTCTTTGGCTACTTGTTCTTCGGCAGCAAGTATTCCAGTAAATATTTCTTGTACAAAAGATATTGGAGTGTCTTCGGATATAGCAGAGACAACGGTTTCTTTGGGAGCTAGTTTTCATAAGGACGGATCAGTAATTGGTAGTGTATTTAAGATTATGTTTTTAGTATATTTATTTAATGGAATAGAAGATATATCAGTATTTAGAGTGATGTGGATATCTTTAGTAGCAACTTTATTGGTAACAGCAGTGCCTATAGGTGGGGGAACAATATCAGAAATGTTAATTATTACAATGTTAGGATATCCGGTGGCAGCGTTACCTATTTTGACAATGATAGCAACAATTATAGATCCTCCAGCAACGGTTTTAAATGTTGTTGGTGATAGTGCTTCGGCGATGCTTATTAACAGGATTGTTGATGGAAAGAATTGGTTAAGGAAAGTTGAAGTAATAGATGAATAAAATAGAATATTATTCATACATTTATTTAGGAGGTGCCAATGAACGAATTAACTAATACAGTAACCTCTAATGGTACTTATAATAATGTACCAACAGAACTTACCTCTAATGTCTCAGTAGTTAATATAATAGATGGTTTAGTATTAACTAAAGATGCGGATCAAAAAAATTGGGGAAGTGGATTTCTTACTTATACGATTACTTTGGAAAATAAGACGGATACAGATTATGTTAGTCCAGTAATTAAAGATGTTATTGATGATACGAAAGTGGAATTCGTTTCAGGAAGTGTTAATATTAATGATGTTACGGCATTAGAAAATGAATATAATTATGATGAAGGTAGTCATACATTAACGATTAATTTAAGCGTTGTAGCGAAAGCGTCTACTACAAAAGTAACGTTTCGTGTCAAAAAAAAAATATAACAGGTTTTTCTATTTAGAAAATATGGCAGTGTTATATTACGGGGAAGGACTAATGATAAAGAGTAATGTAGTTTCAGTTATTAGTCCAATAAACAAATATTCATCTTTAGATGTTTGTGATTGTGATGCTCCTTATTGGAGAATATAATAAAAGATTCTTAGTGAATACTAGGAGTCTTTTGTTTCAGAATCAGAATTTAAATTTTTATATAGTGAATTAATACATTTCTTTTTTTGAAAAATACCTGGGTGAACATAATAGTTTAGGGTAATATTAACGTTAGCGTGTCCTAATAATTCACTTACTGTTTTATAATCGGCTCCAAAAGCAATGCAGTTAGTAGCAAAAGTATGCCTTAGAGAGTGAAAATTTAATTTGCTAAGACGAAGTTTATTAGTGAATCTTGAAAAATAATTTCTTAAACCTCTTGGTTCTAAATAATTTTTTCCACCAGTTAAAATGTATGATTCATCATTAGTTTTATGGACTTTTAAGATTTTAGCAAATTCATTATTAATAGGGATTATACGATTAGAATTTCTAGTTTTAGGGGTAGTAATAACAATTTTGGAATGACCAAAGATATTTTCTTTATAATTTATCCTTTGAATTGTTTTATTAACAGTAATAGTATTTTTTCTAAAATCTACATCTTTCCATTTTAAAGCACATATTTCACCAATTCTTAAACCAGTATAGAGAGTTAATAAAATACCAATATTTTTATTTGTAGGTTTTTTTAAACAATAGAAAATTATTCTTTTTTGTTCTTGAAGATTAAAAGTATAAATCTTTTTGTCTAAATCATTATCTGGATATGAAAAATCTAAATTTACATATTTTATTATTCTGTTTTTCATTGCATCTTTTAAAGATATTTTGATGATGGAAGTAATACCTTTAATAGTTTTATCTGAAAGATTTTGATAATATTTTTTAAGAATTAAATTTTGAATAGTTTGATTATTAATAAATAATAATCTTTTTTCGCCAATTTCTGGTAATATTTGATTATTGATAATGCTTATGTAATTGACATAACTAGATTCTTTAATATAATGATTTTTTTATCTAACCAGTAGGTAATATATTTTTTATATTTAGTATACTTGGTTATTTTCTTTTTCATTTTAACACCTCAAGTATATTATAATAGAAATCTTTGGTAATTAAATTGACAATTATCTTACAAGTGTAAAATAAGTAATAACAAGAAAAGATAGTACTTGCTATCTTGAATGATCTTATTTTTCTTCTTCAAAAAGTAATTTTACTTCGATACCTAAACCATTGGCAATTTTTTCAACGGCATCTAGAGAGAAAGATGTTCCCATTTTTAAAGATTCAATTTCTCTAATGTATCCGTGGCTTAAGTAAGCAGCGTCTGCTAATTCTTGTTGAGTCATTTCTTTAAGTTTGCGGTATTTTTTAATATTAATTCTTACGGTATCATAAATATTTTTATTATTAATTGTTTCCATAAGTACACCTCTTGCTTATATTTTCTCATAAATGAAAACAAAAATATGTAGATAAATAACCTACATAAGTGATCTTTATTCGACATATTTTTTATCTTATTAAACATATAATTTTAATAGGTGATAGAAATGAATAAATTATATATGGGGATTGATATTGGATCTATATCTACAAAGGGAGTAATAATTGATGAATATGATAATATTATTGCTAGTAGTTATTTATATACGGAAGGTAATCCAATTAAGGCAGTTAAAAATGTTGTTAAAAATATGCGTGAGGAGATAGATTTAAATAAATATCAGGTGGTATCTGTTGGAACAACGGGATCTGCTAGAAAACTAATTGGAATGCTTCTTGGAGCTAATACTATTAAAAATGAAATTACGGCACATGCAATAGGTACTATTAGATTATATCCAGAAGTGAGAACAATTTTTGAAATTGGAGGACAGGATTCCAAAATTATTTTGGTTAATAATGGGATAGTTAGTGATTATGCAATGAATACTTTATGTGCAGCAGGAACTGGGGCTTTTATTTCATCTTTAGTAAAAAGACTTAATTTAAGAATAGAGGATGTTGGTAGTGTTGCTTTTAGTAGTACAAATAGAGTAAATATTGCTGCAAGGTGTACAGTTTTTGCAGAATCAGATTTAATTCATAAGATACAAGCGGGATATAAAAAGGAAGATATTATTGCTGGAGTATGTAGAGCAATTGCTGTTAATTATATAAATAATGTGGCTAAAGGGAAAAAAATAATTAAACCAATTATTTTTAATGGTGGTGTTAGTAAGAATATGGCAGTTGTTAAGGCTTTTGAAGAAATAACGGGGGAGAAAATAATTGTTAATAAAAATTCTCATTTAATGGGAGCTTTTGGAATAGCTATTATGGCTCGAGAAAGTAAAAAAGAGAATGTTTTTAATTTTGATATTGATAATGAAAAGTTAGAAACAAAAATTAAGACTTGTGGTAGATGTTCAAATAATTGTGAAATAGTAACAATATATAAAAATGATGTATTAATTGATCATTGGGGTAATAGATGTGAAAGAGGAAATTTAGTTAAGAGTAGTTAAGGTTACATAATCGTTTATTTATTTTTAATTTTTTCTTCAAATCGCAAAAAAAACGTGAAAAAATATAATCAGATTTATTTAAGTTTTCTATATCAAAACGGAAATTCAAATAAAAATCTAGATTTTATAAAATAAATATTGGTATAAATCTATATTTTATATGTATGAAGGTACATTTTTGAAGAATAAACCGATGAAGTATAGAAAGACAATAACAATATTATTAATTTTAATAATTATATTTATTTTAGTAAGAGGAATAATTGTTTATTTTAACTGAACGAATGCAAAGTAGTGTGACAATTACTTTTGATTTTTTCTGGGTAGTATAAAATCATAAATTTTAATGGAGAAAACGAAAAATTTTCTCTATTTCATTTTCGAAATTCATACTCAAAATTTGTATTATACTATTTGTACTAAGCTTATATTCGTCTTTAATTCTTTATAAGTATTATAATTAGATAACAGTTCAAATATAACTATAAGTAAGATTTCTTCTAGAGAATGCAATGCATATCCTTGATGTCTTGAGTCATCAAGAAAAAACTCTTTATCATATATATAATCTATAAGAAAGGCTAAATTTAATTCTTCAATTGCTTAGTCACCATATGTTTCAAACTTGTTTTCCTCTAATACTTTTTAAATTCAATTAATTCTTTTGATATTTTTGATACTTTTGCCATTATAATCATCAATTATATAATATCAAAAAGATGGTAAAATTTCCATACCATTTTCGTATTTGTTAATTTGTGATTTTATTCTGTTTTCTGGGAGGCATTTCTTGTAAAAAAAATTATCTTATGATATAATCATAATAAGATATGGAAGTGGTATTATGTATTTTAATACTAATGTTAATGGTACTAATATTGATAAGGAATTTAATAAGGAAGAAAAGTTTAATTTTGATAAGTATAAGAAATATATCTTTATTGGATTAGGATGTATTTTAATATTAGGACTTATCTTTATACTTATAGGAAGAAAGAAGATAAGTTATTATATAGATTTATCTGGTAATAGAGAAATAACTATTTACGAGGGAGATGCTTATATTGAACCTGGTTATACGGCTCGTGATAGTAAGGGAAATGATTTAACAGATAAAGTCGTAGTTAATAATATGATAGACATATCTACTATCGGAACATATGAAATAATCTATACTCTAAACAATACCGAAGTAAAAAGAATCATTAATGTCCTTGAAAAACCTACCGGAGCTACGATTATGTATTTAAAAGGAAGCACTACTATCTATTTGAAAGTAGGAGATACTTATAAAGAACCTGGTTATAAAGTAATTGATAGTGTAGATGGGAATCTAGGAGATAAAGTAACTGTAACAGGTAGAGTTGACACTTCAAAAGTGGGAACTTATAAATTAATATATTCCGTTACTAATAATAGTGGAGTAACTACCTCAAAACAAAGAGTAATTGTTGTTATGGATAGTAATATTAGTTTAACTTTGAATAATGAAGATTATACGAATAAGAATGTTAATATTAATATTTATGTAATGGATAATTA
>URVV01000020.1 GCA_900551455.1 uncultured Mycoplasmatota bacterium | reverse complement strand
ACCTAAACGCCGACGATAGTGAATAGCTAAAATAGGTCGTTGCCAATATTTTTTTATGCCCAAAAACTTTAAACAAAAGGATTGGGCTTTTTAAAAGAACAAATAATTTTCCCAATAAATTTATACTATTTTTTTACATATTTAACAAATTATTAATGTATAATTAAGTATATATAATTACAATTTACAATTAATATGATATAATTTAAAAGAGGTGAATTATGAGAGTTGTAATAAGTGCTGGTGGCACTGGAGGACACATATATCCAGCAATAGCCATTATTAATAAAATCAAAGAAGAAGAACCTAACAGTAGCTTTTTATATATAGGTACCTCAGATCGTATGGAAAAAGATTTAATCCCTGAATTAGGAATTAAATACGAAGAAATTTCTATAAGCGGTCTAAAAAGAAAAATAACCCTTGATAATATAAAAGTCTTATTTAAATTTCTAAAAGCCAGAAATAAATGTAAAAAAATAATAAAAGAGTTTGATCCGGATGTCGTTATTGGTGCCGGTGGTTACGTAACAGGACCAGTAATTTGGGCGGCAAAGAAACTAGGTAAAAAGACCTTTATTCACGAACAAAATTCAGTTATTGGTTTATCAAATAAATATTTAACTAGGTATGCCGATAAAATTGGTGTTTCGTTTGAATCAACCCTTAATAAATTTCCTAGCGATAAAGTAGTTCTAACCGGTAATCCGTGCAGTGAAAAAGCTTTATCGATGAAAAAAGCCAATAAAGCAGATTATGGTTTATCTAAAGACAAAAAACTAGTCTTAATAGTAATGGGAAGTTTAGGAAGCAATAGTGTTAATGAAAAAATCGTATCATTCTTAAATGACTTTAAAAATAAAGACTATGAAGTAATGTTTGTAACTGGAAACTCTTACTATGAAAAAGTAAAAAAACTAAAACTTCCTGATAACGTAAAGATCGCTCCATTCATATATGAAATGCCATCTTTAATGAAAGTCACAGACTTAATGGTAACAAGAGCCGGAGCCTCTACAATGAGTGAAATTTTAGTTCTCGGAGTTCCATCAATATTTATCCCAAGTCCATATGTAACCAACAACCATCAATACAAAAACGCTATGGATCTCGTTCGAAAAAATGCCGGACTAATACTCGAAGAAAAAGATTTAACAAAAGATAATTTAATTAATTTAATTGATTCAACATTATCTGACAAAGAAAAATACCAAGAAATAAAAAATAACTTAAAAAACATGGGAATAAAAGACAGCGGTGAAAGAATATATGAGATACTAAAAGGGATGATCTTAGATGATAAAAAATTTTTTTGATGAACACAATATTAATTATAAAGAAGAAATATCATTAAAAAACTACAATACATATAAAATAAATACTAATGCCAAATTTTTAGTATATCCAAGTAATGAAAAAGAACTAATATTAATTCTAAAAAAACTAAAAGAAGACAAAATAAAATATTTCATTTTAGGAAATGGTTCAAACATAATATTTTCTATGGACTATTATGATGGTGTAATTATCAAATTAGATAATTTAAATCATGTTGAATATTACGATGACACTGTAACTGTTGGTGCAGGTTGTCTATTAAGCAAAATAGCTCTAGAAACAGTAAAAAAAGGTTATTCTGGACTAATATTTGCCACTGGAATACCTGGTACTGTCGGAGCTTCTACAGCTATGAATGCCGGCGCATATAACAGTGATATGTCAAACGTCGTAAAAAGTGTCAAAGTATTAAATGAAAATAACGAAATAATTACTCTAAATAACAAAGATCTTATGTATACATACCGTGATTCATATCTAAAATCTCATAAAAATTTAATAGTATTATCCACAACCTTTAAACTTACTAAAGATGAAAATATTGAAGATATGAAAAAACAAATTGAAGAAAGATGCCAAAAAAGAATTGCTACCCAGCCTTTGAATGAGCCAAACGCTGGAAGCGTTTTTAGAAATCCGGATAATATGTATGCTGGTGAATTAATAGAAAAAAGTAATCTAAAAGGATATAATATAAATGGCGCCGAAATTTCTACGAAACATGCCAACTTCATCGTTAACAAAGGAGGAGCAACTGGTAAAGATATCATAGAATTAATAAAAAAAGTACAAAAAGAAATAAAAGAAAAATATAATGTAGATCTAAAATTAGAACAAATTATAGTTGAATAGGGTGATTTTATGCCAAAGCAGAAAGTTAAGGTAAAAATAACAAAGAAAAAAATTAATACTAAAAATATAATAATATTCTTAGTAATTACAATTATGTTGTATTTTGCCACTACTTATCTAATAAAATTACCTATTACAAACATCTATATCACTGGTAACAATATAGTAAGTGATAAAGAAATAATTAGTTTGGCCCATCTAGACAACTATCCACCATTTATAAAAACATACTTTAGAAATTTTAAAAAAGAAATAAAACAAAATGAATATATAAAAGAAGTTAAAATAAAAAGAAAATTTTTTGGTAAAATATACCTTGAAATAGAAGAATACAACCCTTTGTGTATTTATCAAGATAAACTTATTTTATCGTCTTCAAAACAAGTGCCAAATACATACAAAATAGACTATGTTCCCTATTTAATCAATAATCCAAGTGATATATATAACAAATTTATTGAAAATTTTTCTAAAATAAACAAAGACACCTTAGTAAAAATATCCCATTTTGAATATGTACCAAATGAAGTGGATAAAGAACGTTTTCTTCTTTATATGGTAGACAAAAATTATGTCTATATTACTCTTGATAAAATTGAGAAAATAAACAAATACAATTCCATTATTCAAGAATTAGAAGGTAAAAAAGGAATTATCTATTTAGATTCTGGGGATTACGTTGAAATTAAAGGTTGACATTCCTAAACACTTATTATATAATTAAATTGTAATAAATAGGTAGGTGGCTTATGAGATTTAAATTAAATAATAAAGGACAAACCTTAGTAGAGTATGTTTTGATTATTTCCTTAATAACCGTTGTTGCCATCGCGGTTGTAAAGATATTTGGTGGCTATTTAAAAGATGCTGTAACCAAAATGGGATGCGAAATGATGGGAAAAGAATACGTTGAAGCAGATAAGATAGGAGAAGCTTACTGCAAAGGCGATGAAAACAAGTTGATCGGAGAATAATGCCAAGGCTGTATAAAGCCTTTTTTTGATGCCCTCAAAAAATCTATAAAGATAAATAAAAAAATAGACATAAATTACAAATAAAAGCATAAATTTTTTAAGAAATTAGCATTTAACTATTGACATTGCTAACAAATGGTAATATAATTAATTTAGCAATTGAAAGATAGTATTGCTAGGGAAGTGATATATTGATAACAAATAGGCAAAAAGACATCCTGAAATTTATTGTTGAAGAATATGTCAAAACAGTAAAGCCTGTAAGTTCAAATGTTATTTGTGAACACTTGAATTGCTCCAGTGCTACTATAAGAAACGAAATGGTTATTTTGGAAGAATTAGGATTTTTGGAAAAAAATCATTATGCTTCAGGACGGCAGCCAAGTGAAGCTGGATACAAATATTATGTAGAAAATTTAATGACTCCCAAAGATTTAACCGGTGAAGATATGTTAAAACTTCAAACAATATTTCATAATCAAACATTAGTATTAAGTGATGCTATTGAAAAAAGTTTGCAATTAATTACAGAGTTAACTAATTATACATCAGTTGTATTAGGAAAAACTTCAAGTGAAAACAGATTAAAAAAAGTTGAAGTTATTTCCCTTGAAGAATATAAAGTATTAACTATGTTAATTACTGATAAAGGCTATGTTGAATACAAAAACTTATACCTTCCAAACACTGATATTGAAGAAGTAATAAAAACAGTTAACCTAATTAATAAAATGATTGCTGGTACTCCAATCAATGAAATTAATGAAAAATTGGAGTATGATGTTAAGCCAATCATTGGTCAATATGTAAAACAACATGAAGTTTTATATAATGCCTTTTACGATGCCTTTGCTAGCTTTACTAACAAAGCAAGTGATATCCATTTTACTGGAAAAAACAATTTCCTTAAACAACCAGAATTTAACAATATTGAAAAAGTAAAAGAATTATTAAATAAATTTGATGATGTCGAAACTATTAGTGAAATGGAAGAACAAAAAAATGGTATCAATATATATATTGGAAAAGAATCTGAATTATCCGATGACGTTTCAGTAATAAAAACAAAATATAATTATGATGGTGAAGAAGGAACTATTGCAATCATTGGACCTAAAAGAATGGAATATGAAAGAGTAGTTAATCTTCTAAATTATATTAAAGAAAATATTGAAGAAAAAACTAATGATTAGAAAAGAGGTAACAATGAGTAAGAAAAATAATGAACAAAACATTCATAAATGTAATTGTCAAGAACATCATTCTAAAGAGGAAGATAATAAAAAAGAAACTTCTTGTGAATGCCAAAAAGAATCATGCGAATGTCAAGAACACGATAAAGAAACAAGCGAGCTTCTATTAAACCGCATTAAAAATTTAGAAGATGCCTTATTAAGAAGCCAAGCAGAGTTATTAAATTATCGTAAAAGAAAAGATGAAGAAACAGCTAGAATCTTAAAATATGCAGAAGAAGATATTTTAAAAGGATTCTTACCAATACTAGATAACTTTGAACGTGCTATTACAATGGATGATAACAATTTCGGTGACGAAACGTCAAAGTTTCTTGAAGGTTTCCGTATGGTATATAACCAAACAAAAACATTGCTAGAAAAATTTGGAGTTAAGGAAATTGATTCCTTAAACAAAGAATTTGATCCAGCAAGTGCCCAGGCCATTGCTACTGAAAAAGATGAAAGCAAAGAATCAGGCATTGTCTTAAAAGTATATCAAAAAGGATATATGTATAAAGATAAAGTGCTACGTACAGCAATGGTAATAGTTAATGAATAATATAAAGGAGAGGATAAATATGAGTAAAATAATAGGAATTGACTTAGGTACAACAAATAGTTGTGTTGCCGTTTACGAAGGAGGGGAAGCAAAAGTAATTACTAACCCTGAAGGAATGCGTACAACACCATCTGTTGTAGCTTTTAAAAAAGGAGAAATAATTGTCGGACAAAAGGCTAAAAACCAAATGATAACTAATAAAGATACAATTTCTTCTATAAAAAGAAAAATGGGAACAAGTGATAAAGTTCACGCTAATGACAAAGATTATACTCCCGAAGAAATATCAGCAATGATACTTGGTGATTTAAAGAAAACCGCTGAAGCATACCTTGGTGAAAAAGTAACTAAAGCAGTTATAACTGTTCCAGCATACTTTAACGATGCTCAACGTCAAGCAACTAAAAATGCTGGTAAGATTGCTGGCTTGGAAGTAGAAAGAATTATCAACGAACCAACCGCTGCCGCTTTAGCTTATGGCTTGGATAAACAAGATAAAACTCAAACAATTTTAGTATATGACCTAGGTGGAGGAACATTCGATGTATCAATACTAGAACTAGGAGATGGCGTTTTTGAAGTAAAAGCAACAAGTGGCAATAACAAACTTGGTGGAGATGACTTTGATGAAAGAATAATGGACTGGATGGTAAAAGAATTTAAGAAAGAATCAGGAATAGACTTATCATCAGATAAAATGGCTATGCAAAGAGTAAAAGATGCTGCTGAAAAAGCTAAAAAAGATTTAAGTGGTATGACATCTACAGAGATTTCCTTACCATTCATATCTCAAGGAGAAGACGGCCCAATTCATTTAAATATGAGTTTGACTAAAGCAAAATTTGAAGACCTAATTAGTGACTTAGTTGAGTCAACTCTAGAACCAGTAAGAAAAGCTATGAAAGATGCTAAATTAACTAAAAATGATATAGATAAAGTCTTACTAGTAGGAGGTTCAACAAGAATTCCTTGTGTTCAAGAACTAGTTAAAAAAGAATTAGGAAAAGAACCTTCAAAAGAAGTTAACCCAGATGAAGTTGTTGCAATGGGTGCTGCTATTCAAGGCGGTGTCTTAACTGGTGATGTTAATGATATCGTTTTACTAGATGTAACTCCATTATCACTAGGTATTGAAACTCTAGGTGGAGTTATGACTGTCTTAATTCCAAGAAATACTACTATTCCAACAAGTAAAAGTCAAGTATTTTCAACTGCTGCCGATAACCAACCAGCCGTAGATATTCATGTTCTACAAGGTGAAAGAAGTATGGCTAATGACAATAAAACATTAGGCAACTTCCAATTAACAAACATTCCTCCAGCACCACGTGGAGTACCACAAATCGAAGTTACATTCGACATTGATGCTAACGGAATAGTTAATGTTAAAGCTAAAGATTTAGGAACTCAAAAAGAACAATCAATTACTATCACAGCATCAAATACACTATCAGATGAAGAAATAGATAAAATGATGAAAGAAGCTGAGGCTCACAAAGAAGAAGACAACAAGAGAAAAGAAGTTGCTGATACTAAGAATGAAGCTGAACAAGTAATCTTTATGACTGAAAAAGCTATCAAAGATCTTGGTGAAAAAGTAACTGATAAAGATAAAGAAGAAGCCGAAAAGTTAATTGAAAAAACAAAGAAGGCTCTTGAAGGAGAAGATCTTGAAGCAATTAAGAATGCTAAAGAAGAATTATTAAAGAAAGCTAACGAATTAGCCACTAAAGTTTACGAAGAGGCTGCAAAACAAAATCAAGGTCAAACGCAAGAAGCAAAATCAGAAGATTCACAAGAAACTAAAAACAAAGATGACGTCGTAGACGCTGAATACACAGAAAAGTAATCAAGAAAAATATAGGTATATAAGTTCTAGTGAACACTAGAACTTATTACTTATACAAGGAGGTAAAATGAATAAAAGAGATTATTATGAAGTTCTTGGCGTTGATAAGAATGCTTCCGCTGATGAAATAAAAAGTGCCTTTAGAAAACTAGCCAAGAAATACCATCCCGACGTTTCAAAAGAAGAAAATGCTGCTGAAAAATTTAAAGAAGCTCAAGAAGCTTATGCTGTATTGTCAGACCCAGAAAAAAGAAAACAATACGATCAATTCGGCCATAATGCATTTAACAATAATGGAAGTGGATTCTCTGGATTCGAAGGTTTTGACTTTGGTAATGTATCCGATATTTTTGAAGATTTATTTGGCGGAATGGGATTCTCTACCGGCAGAAGAACACAAAGAGATACAAATAGACCAACTAAAGGAAACGATGTCTTATACCATATGACAATTGATTTTGATGAAGCCGTATATGGTACCAAAAAAGATATAAAAATAGATGTTGAAGAAAACTGCAGTGAATGCGATGGTAAAGGTGGCTTTAATTCCAAAACATGCTCCGAATGTCACGGTAGCGGTACCATAACCAAAGAACAAAGAACGATGTTAGGAAGTTTCTTATCAAAAACAACGTGTCCATATTGTCAAGGAACAGGCACAGTATATGAAAAAACCTGCTCCGAATGTCACGGCAGGGGTAAAGTAACTAATCGTAAAACCATTACTATTACAATTCCCGCAGGGATAGATTCTGAAAATAGACTACGTCTTGCTGGTAAAGGTGGTGCTGGATCAAACGGTGGCCCTAATGGAGATTTATACATTGAATTTACTGTAAGAGATCATGAATACTATCAAAGAGTAGATGATGATATCTATATTGAATTACCATTAACCATTACTGAAGCCGTTCTTGGTACCAAAAAAGACGTTCCTACAATTTATGGAAAAGTAGAACTAACAATCCCAAGTGGAACCCAAAATGGCGAAAAGATGCGCCTACGTGGTAAAGGAATTGAAAATGTTAACACCAAGAGAAAAGGCGATATGTATGTTATAACAAAAATAATCATTCCTGAAAAAATAACCAAAGAACAAAAAAAATTATTCGAAGAACTAGACTATACTGGTCTTGATAATAGTAAATATTTTAAAACTTACAAAAATTGCATCAAATAGATGCAATTTTTATTATTATTAAAAACTTCACTTATTAATAAAAATATATAATAACTATAACCAAAACTTTCATTAATAATAAAAATAGTTAAGTATTTTCCCATAAAACACTCTAAAATAATGCAAAACCCTTAAAAATTTGATATAATTAACTAAAGACAAGTAGTAGGTGATATAATGCAAAGATATTTTGCCAAAGAAAAAATAACTGATGAATTTATCCTATCAGAAAAAGACCTTCATCACATAAAAAATGTTATGCGTGGAAAAATAAATGATAACCTTGAAGTAGTTTATGAAAATAAAGTATATCTATGTAAAATAACTCAATTAACCCCATTGAAATTAACCATCTTAAATACTTACTCTGAAGATCGAGAATCCAACATTAACCTAACTATTGCCGTTTCCTTAGTTTCAGAACAAAAATTTGATTTAATTTTACAAAAGTTAACCGAGTTAGGAGTAAATCAAATAATTCCCGTAAAAACTGAAAGAAGTATTGTTAAAATAGATGATAAAAAAATAGATAAAAAATATCTACGATGGCAAACAATCTGCAAAGAAGCAAGTGAACAATCCCATCGTTTAACCATTCCCAAAGTTCAAGAAATATTAACAATTAAAGAGTTGTGTCAACAGGATAATCAATTAAAAATTCTTTGCTCATTAAATAACAATACCAAACCACTTGCCACTTATTTAACAAACAAACTAAACGACATTCTTTTCTTTGTTGGACCAGAAGGTGGATTTACTCCCAAAGAAGAAGAATATCTCTTAAATAATAACTTCAAACCAGTAACTTTAGGAAAAAGAGTACTACGCGTAGAAACTGCTACATTTTATGTTGCCAGTATAATTAATTATATATATAAAGGATGATATTATGAATTTTATTATTGATTTTTACAAAGAACTAGATACCCTAAATATGATAATCTTTTGGGGAGTAATTATTGTTATTATCTTACTATTAATTTTTTCTATCCTTCTTATTAACAAAAACAAAAAATTAAAAATGATAATTATGAAAGAGGAGCAAGAAAAGCCTCAAGAAGAGTCTATCCCTATAATCAAAGAAGAAAAAATGCCAGAACAAATTTCTGAAAGTTCAATCACCAATCCTACATCAAAATTACCTACCGAACAAAATTTTTTCACCCCCCAAGAATCTCCTCAAGTAATTAAAGAAGAAGAAAACTTTATTGCTGAAGAACACGTAATGGAATATAACAAAGAATTATTTTCACTATCAAACATAAAAAAAGCCAACGAAAAAGAACCAGAGCCAGCATTATATAGTGAATCATTAAAGAAATCTCTTAGTGAAAATAATTCCTATAAAGTAGAAAATAATCTTCCTAATGCTCCGTATCAGAAAAATGTTTTAAGAGAAATGTCCCTTGGGCAAACATCTCCAATAGGAATTGTAAAACCTAAGAAAAAAGAAATTATCGAAGAAAATAAAGCCAATGAGTTAGCTTCCTCACTTAAAGAAGAAGAGTCAACCATAAATGATAAAACACCTGATTTACCAGTAAACAATCCTTCAATTTTCTCCTCAACTAATCACACCCCAGTACAAAATAATAATTTTCAAAGCAAAGAAATTCTACCTCATAGAGATATTTCTCAAAAAGAAAAAATATCTCAAGAAGAAACCCCAAAAAATAATAAAACTTCTTTCAAAATAGAAGAACCCCCAAAATTAAATAACAACAATTTAATAAACAAAGAACCAAGTTTAGAAAAAAGTATTTCTAAAGAAAAAGAAAATCGCGAAGAATACTTTAAACATCTATCGCAAAAAATGGCTGAAAACGTTAAAGAAGATGACGGTATAGATAGAACATCATATGAATTACAACAAGAAGAAAATGCTATTATTAGTTATGAAGAATTGATGCAAAAAAAAGATACTATTCAAATAGTTGACGAAGAAGATGCCGTAATAAGTATTGAAGAATTAATAGCCAGAAAAAAACAAGAAGAAAAATTATATCATCTTACTGAAGATGAAGGTAACGACACCTTTATTAATGAATTAAAACATTTTAGAAGTGATTTATAATAATCATTTCTTTTCTTATCCCTTATAAAATAAAAGAATCTTTCCCATTGATTTAATTCTAATTATTTGCATTTTCCCACTTATTAGTGTATAATTTCTATAGAGGTGTAAATATGATAGATATAAATTTAATTAGAACGAACCGTAATCTAGTTGAAGAAAACCTTAAAAAGAAATTTCAAGAAGAAAAAATTCCTCTACTAGATAAAATTATTGATTTAGATAAACAAGTTCGTAACTTAAAAGTCGAAGGAGATAATCTTCGTCAAGAAAGAAATAAATCATCAGAACAAATAGGTTTTTTCTTTAAAGAAAAAAATATCTCTGCCGCTAATGAATTAAAGGAAAAAGTAAAAAAAATTAATGATAACTTATTAAATATTGAACAAGAAGAAAATGAACTTTCAATTAAATTAAAAGAATTAATGATGAAAATTCCTAACATTATTGCTGATGATGTCCCTATTGGTAAAGATGATACTGCTAACATCGAGGAACAAAGATTTGGCGAAGCTAAAAAAAGAGCCTACAACATTCCATATCATTCAGAAATAATGGCTAGTTTTAACGGCCTAGATAAAGAATCAGCGGGAAGAGTAAGTGGTAATGGTTTCTACTACTTAATGGGAGACATTGCAAGACTTCATTCAGCAGTCCTATCATATGCTAGAGATTTTATGATAGACAAAGGTTTTACCTATTGCATTCCTCCATATATGATACACAGTGACGCAGTTGATGGAGTTATGTCATTTCAAGAAAAAGAAAATATGATGTATAAAATAGAAGGCGAAGATTTATACCTAATAGGTACCTCAGAACATTCAATGATAGCTAAATACAAAGATCAAATTCTAAAAGAAAGTGAACTTCCAATAACTATGACATCATACTCTCCTTGCTTTAGAAAAGAAGTTGGAGCTCACGGCATTGAAGAAAGAGGAATTTATCGTATCCATCAATTTGAAAAGCAAGAAATGATTGTCTTATGTAAAAAAGAAGATAGTGAAGCTTGGTATGATAAAATGTGGAAATACTCTGTTGAATTATTTAGAAGTCTAGATATTCCCGTACGTAAACTAGTATGCTGTTCTGGAGATCTAGCAGATCTAAAGTATCGCTCTTGTGATATTGAAGCATATTCTCCAAGACAAGATAAATATTTTGAAGTTTGCTCTTGCTCAAACTTAACAGATGCCCAAGCAAGAAGACTAGCTATTCGTTATAAAAAAGAAAATGGTGAAAAAGAGTATGTTCATACCTTAAACAATACCGTAATAGCCCCTCCAAGAATGTTAATAGCATTATTAGAAAACAACTATCAAGAAGATGGTAGTGTAATTGTACCTATCCCATTAAGACCATATATGGGCGGAAAAGAAGTAATAAAACCCACTATAAATAAATAAGTAGGTGAGATAATGAATACACAAAAAACAAAAATAGTATTTATGGGAACTCCTTCCTTTGCTATACCGGTTCTTAAATCCCTAATTGAAAATTATGATGTAGTTTTAGTAGTAAGTCAACCAGATAAAGAAAAAGATCGTAAAGGTAATCTCATACATACACCAATAAAAAAACTAGCATTAGAAAATAATATTGAGGTCTATCAACCAGTAAAAATAAGAAAAGAATATCAACCAATATTAGATAAACAACCAGACATTATAGTTACCTGTGCTTATGGACAGATAATTCCCGAAGAAATTTTAAACTATCCTCAATATGGCTGTATTAACGTTCACGGCTCTCTCTTACCTAAATTAAGAGGCGGTGCCCCGATTCATCACGCCATAATAAATGGTGATAAATATACCGGTATAACTATAATGTATATGGACAAATCTATGGATTCAGGAGACATTATTAGTCAAGAAACCCTTCCAATAGGCTCAGATGACACTCTTGACTATATTTATGAGAAAATGTCTTTACTAGGAGCTAATCTTCTTATAAAAACTCTTCCCAGTATCCTAAATGGTACCAATAAAAGAATAAAACAAGATGAATCCCAAGTAACCTTTGGATACAACATAACCAAAGAAGAAGAAAAGATTGATTTTAATCAAGAATGTCTACAAATTCATAACAAGATAAGAGGATTAAGTAGTATTCCAGGAGCCTATTGCCTCTTAGATGATAAAAGACTAAAAATCTATCAAAGTATTATTACTAATACCAAAAGTTCTAATCCCCCAGGTACAATCTTAAATATAACCAAAGAAGGAATCTATGTAAGTACCAAAGACTTTGATATCATTTTGACTGACATCAAACCAGAAGGCAAAAAAAGATGCCTTGTTAAAGAATACCTTAATGGTATAAAAAAAGAAAACTATCTTAGAAAGGTATTAAAATAATGAATAAATTTCTAGAAAAATATCAAAAAGATCAACATTATCGTAATAAAATAAAATTAATCATATATATATCATTTATAATTTTAGTTTCAATTTATGCCCTTATAATTAATATGAATTCTTCCAACACTTCCCCTGAAAATATCATAAATAATAACCCTGATGAAGAAAATAATCAAACAAATCAAGAACAAATAATTAAAATACCAAATAGTTATACCTATCAAATAACTGTTACCGTAGATGATGAAGAGATAATTTATACTGGAGAAAAAGAGTATAACAAAATTACAATTAATAAAAAGAGTAATGATCTTGAAGAAAATTACCTTTATGAAGATAATAAATATTATCAAGATAATTCAGGAACCTATATCTTAACTTCTAAAGAAAAAATATATGATAAAATTGATTATACTTATTTAAATCTAGATAATATTAATATATATCTAAATAATTCTACTAAAAAAGACAACCAATATCTTGTCTATCTAAAAGATATCATTTTAGGAGATACTAGTAATGATTACTTTGTAGTTACTATAAAAGATAATCGAATTAACATTGATTATACTCCATTAATGAAAAAATTTAATCAAAGTCTTACAAAAGCTTATGTAAAAATCGAATTAGAAGAAAAAGAATGAAAGAGGTGAATTATGAACGAAAAGAAAGAGAGTAAAAAAGGTCTGATAGCTTTAATAGTATGTGGATTATTAGCTTTGACTCTAATTATTGCTTGTGTTTTCTTCCCCAAAGAATTTTTTGGACTATTTACAAAATAAAATTAACTTAAAAGAAAGGTGTCAAAAACTTTTCTTTTTTACATTCGCTCAATTGTAAAGGTAAATTCCACTTTGAAAAGTTAAATTCCACCTTTGTGCAA
>URVV01000019.1 GCA_900551455.1 uncultured Mycoplasmatota bacterium | reverse complement strand
AATTCAAACAGATAATGGAACAGAATTCACTTGGAATCAAAGTAAAATGAAGAAGTTGCATCCACTTGGTGAATAGTATTATAGTTCATTATTATTTTCACCACCATCATCAACATTAGTATAAACACTATGTCTTAATTCCATATCTTCAAAATATTCAACTCCGATTGCTCTTCGTACTCTTTTTAATACTTCTGCAGCTTTTTGTCTTGCTACTTTACTTCCTTCTTCTAACATATCGTATACGTAATCTATATGTTGTTCATAATAATGTCTTCTTTCTCTTATTGGAGCTAAAGTTTCTTGTAATATATTATTTAAAAATCTTTTTATTTTTACGTCTCCTAATCCACCTCTTCTATAATGCGCTTTTAATTCATCTAAATTTTTATATTCAGGTAAATATTTTTGAAAATGTTCATCTGTACAAAATGCATCTAAATACTTAAATACTGCATTATCTTCTACATTTCCTGGATCTTCAATTCTTAAATGGTTTGGATCTGTAAACATCCCCATTACTTTCTTTTGAATTACCTCTGGTTCATCTGATAGATATATACAATTTTCTAAAGATTTACTCATCTTATTTTTTCCATCTGTTCCAGGAAGTCTTTTACATATATCTTTATCTGGTGTTATTAAATATGGTTCTACCAATGTTTCTCCATATATTGCATTAAATGATCTTACAATTTCTCTATCTTGTTCAAGAATTGGTTCTTGATCTTCTCCACCCGGAACTAGTTCTGCATCAAATGCTGTTATATCTGCCGCTTGACTTATCGGATATGATAAAAATCCTACTGGTACACTTTGTTCAAATCCTCTTTCTTTTATTTCTGTTTTTATAGTCGGATTTCTTTGTAATCTTGACAACGTTACCAGATTCATATAATACATTGTAAGTTCTGATAACTCTGGTATTTGTGATTGTACAAAGATTACACTCTTATTTGGATCTATTCCTACCGCTAAGTAATCAAGAGCTACCTCTATTAAATTTCTTCTTATTTTTTCTGGGTCTCTTGCATTATCTGTTAACGCTTGCAAATCAGATATAAATATATATGGTATATATTTACCAGAATTTTGCATTGCTACTCTGTTTCTTAACGATCCAACGTAATGTCCTAAATGCAATTTACCCGTTGGTCTATCTCCTGTTAATAATATTTTTTTTCTTTCATTTTGATTTTCCATTTTTTATCACCCTTTTCTATAATGACTATTTTATAAATTCTTTTATTTTTCTTTTTGCATGACTTGTTTGCGCCTTTTCAATCCAATCTTCTCTTGGCCCAAATGATAAATTATCAGTTATAATTTTTACCCTATCTTTATTTGTTAAACAAAAGTCTACAGGAACATATTCATCATTAACTATTGCAGCAACCATTGTATTTCCAATATCAGTATGTATTTTATATGCAAAATCTATTGGTGTTGATCCTTTTGGTAATTCTATTATTTCGCCTTTAGTTGTGTATACATATACTTTATCTGAAAACAATTCATTTTTAACTTGATTTACAAATTGTTGATTATCACCAAACATAGAATTAATTTCGGTTAATGATTTAAAAAATTGAAATTTTTGTTTTAAATCATTTTGCATAATATCTCTTGCTTTTCCTTTTTCTATATCCCAATATGTAGTTAACCCAAATGAGGCAATTTTATCCATATCAAATGTCCTTATTTGTGTTTGAACTAGTCTATCATCTGGACCAAACACTGTTGTATGTAAGCTTCTGTACATATTTGTTTTAGAATTACAGATATAATCTTTAAACTTATTATTAATTGGTCTATATTCTTGATGAATTATTCCTAGTGCTTTATAACAATTGTCTACTTCATCTACCATTATCTTTAGGGCTAATAAATCATGAATGTCTGACAATTTATATCCTTCTTCTAATCTTTTATATATACCATAAATATTTTTTGTTCTTACTTTTATTTCATTAGGAATATTTTTATCATTTAATAGTTTTTGTATTTTATAAAGCATTTCTTCTAAACATGGTTTGCTTAATTCTTCTAGTTTTAGTTTTCTTTCTTGGATGCTCTTATACATTTCTGGTTTCAAATATTGTAAAGATAAATCTTCCAATTCTGACTTTATTCGATATGCTCCAATATAATAAGCAAGTGGTACAAATATTTCCATTGTTTCAAGAGCATTTTCCTTCTGTTTAAATTCTGACTTAAAACCTAATGTTCTCATATTATGTAGTCTATCTGCTAATTTTATAATGATAATTCTCACATCTTCAGTTATCCCAGTTATTATTTTTCTGGTATTGGCATAGTTTTGATCTTGTTTGGATGAAAAGTTCATTTTGGATAGCTTTGTTACTCCATCAACCAGATTTGCAACATTTTGATTAAACTCATGAGCAATATCTTCTTTAGTTATGTTTGTGTCTTCTAGTGTATCATGAAGTAATCCGGCACATATGGTATCTTTATCTGCATGCATTTCTGCTAAGATGTAAGCTACATTTAATGGATGTATTATGTAGGGTTCTCCACTTTGCCTATATTGTTCTTTATGTAAATAGGTGGCATAGTTATAGGCTTTTTTGATTATTTTTAATTCTTCTTTGTCATATTTTTGGACTAGTTCAAGAAGAATTTGAATGTTTAATTCATTCATATATTACCTCCTATGTATTAAAAAAACGCTGTCAGTAAGGACGATTATCGTTCTATTGACAGACGCTTTGTTGACAAGTTTTAGTGGCAATAATATTGCATGAGCAAAATACATATTTGCTAGTGCAAATATTTTTGAAGCAGCATTTTAGTTTAGATGTTGATTGAAATATTTTTTTCATGCGACATACCTTCTTTTTTGAATAATTTCTATTAATTTACTATATTTTTGTATGATTGTCAAGTACATTTGTAAGAAAAATGGCAAATTTTGGAATTTTTTTAATAGAATATTAAAAAAATAGGTTTTTACCTATTTTTTGATATTTAATGTTTAAGGAAAAATACGTTTTAATTATTTTGACTGTTTAATTCTTTTAAAAGATTTAGGACATCATCCATTTTTAATAGACCATCATTATTATAGTCTGCTGAATATATTTGATTGATTGTTAAGATGTTTTTATCTATAATGTGTTTGGCCATTTCTTTTAGATCATCTTTATTATAGGTACCTACACCACGTATGTCTCCAAGGACATAGATAATATATTTATTATTTCCTATTAATAAATAATCTCCTGATTTTAATATCTCTTGAGAATTTTTTTCAATATTATCTTTATCATAAATAGTATATGATGAGGTGGTAGTTATTATTTCTTGGAATGATTCAACGGGTGTGTTTATTTTGATGTTTTTTATTATTTTATTCTCTTCATCTAAGATTATATTTTTATCGGTAATTTCTATGGTTGGTTCTTCTTCACTTGTATTAGTTGTAAATACTTGAATGTTGTTAACACATACTATATCGTTGCCATCATCATCGTGACAAACTCCGGTATATGTATCGTGCCATTGATTGTCATTTGAGGTGTAAATATAGTTAGTATTTTCTTTGTATCCTAAATCGGAATTGGCAATTAATGGATTGGTGTTGTGTGTAAGGGTAATAATGTTTTTGTTTGATGACAAACCTATGTAGAAGCTATTACCGGTTATGTTTATTGGGTTAGTTAATTTTAAGGTAAAGTACCCAGTAGTTTCTTTGGGAGTGATTTCTCCTATTTTATTGGTTTCTGTAAAGATATTATCTAAGTTATCAGTGGTATTATTTAAAAAGTATACAGAGATAGTATCTGTTGATTTAACATAGAATGAAACTTCTTCTAGGAGTTCATTTTGATTATTTATTTTATTAAATAGAGTTACTTGCTTTGTTTTATTCTCATCGTTACCAATGATTGACTCGTCTAAATATTCTTCAGGGTTAATTATTCCATAACTATATTTATTATCATAGGTTTTATTTTCTAAACCGGTTATTACATATTCAGGGTAAGCAAAATTATCATAATATGAAATGTAATAGTATGAATTATCATTTAGGGAGTTTCTAATTATAAAAGCACCATCATCTTCGGGAGTATTAGCAAATTTATTTTTACTATAGGTATCATCCCAACCAACAATAATTGTTCCGTGGGCTGTTTCACAAGTAGTAAGATCATCAGTGTAATAAAGAGATTTTTCTGTACTATTATATCCACATATATCTTTGAAGGAATGGGACATTAGAGCTACGGCATATCCTTGTTTTAAATAACTTTTTATTTTATTTCTGGTTGTTTCTATAGATAATAAATCTTTATCTGGATCAAAATATATTAATTCAGTAGTTCTTATTTTTATTGTATTTAGAATGTGCTCTCCCGTTACTTCTTCTTTTGTTAAAGATGGTAATTCATTATTACTTTCAACATTATTTTTATATGATTCAATTGTATATAAACTATTACTTGTAGATATTTGGGCTGGTCCGATGTCTCCGGTTAAATATGATAATTCAAACTTTTCTCCATAACATCCTTCATTTAGTTTGTGAGTATTATATCCATGGATATTAGCTTGTTCTTTAAATCTTCGATATGTTGCATATGCTAGATGGGTGGGACTAAAGCGATAGCCACTTTTTATGTTATTAGCTATTGGTTGTAATTCTTCTTGATATTTGTTTAGTACGGTAGCCTCTAAGGCATTCATAGCTTCAAAAGCCCAGCATAATCCGGTATTAGTGCTTTGTGTTCTATTTTCTGGTACGTTGGCTATGATGTAGGTAGATGGAAAAGTATCTTCATTAATACTGAAGGTGTTTCTAAATATGATGTGATATAAAAGGTAACTTCCTAAAAAGATAAGGGCGATGACTGCTATTTTTTTTATATTTATTTCGTTCATAGTTATACCTCTTTCTATTTTATAATATCAAGAATTAACTTGATATCTTTTATTTTGTTTTTGGATATTTTAAAGATTGTATTATCTACTTTAGTTATTTGTTTATTTGTATAAATAGTCATAATGGTATCGCCTTCTTTGATGTAATCATTGATGTTTTTATTAACAATTATACCGGCAGTATAATCTATTTTGTCTTCTTTGGTTATTCTTCCAGAACCACATATGGTTGATAAAACTCCTAGTTTGTATGCATCAATATCTGTTAGATAACCTTCGGACATAGATTTTATTTCGTATTTTCTTTTAGCTTTTGGTAATTGTGAAAGGGAACCGTGTTGATTTTGAATTAATTCTTCAAACTTTTTATAAGCGGAACCGTTATTTAGATTAGTTATGACTTTTTTACGGGCTTCTTCATAGGAAATATTTAGTCCGAGTGATACCATTTGGGTAGCTAATTCGATACAGAGATCTTTTAGATGACCGGATTTTTTATTTTTTAAAACATCGATAGCTTCTTCTATTTCTAATGAGTTACCAATGTTTGTTCCTAGAGGAATATCCATATTAGTTAAAAGACATATAACTTGAATATTGTTCTTTTTTCCAATGGAGATCATTAATTTAGCTAGTTTTATAGCATCTTGTTTGTTTTTTATTAGAGCTCCTTTACCTACTTTTACGTCTAAGACTAGTTTTTTAGCTCCTAGAGCAATTTTTTTACTCATTATTGAGGAAGCTATTAAGGGAATTGATTCAACGGTGCCAGTTACATCTCTTAAGGCATATATTTTTTTATCGGCAATGGCTATATTTTCTGTTTGACTGGTAATAGCAACAAATATTTTGTTTATTTCAGCAATAAATTCTTTTTCTGTAAGGTTTACGTTAAATCCAGGAATAGATTCTAGTTTATCAATAGTTCCTCCAGTATATCCTAAACCGCGACCACTCATTTTAGCTACTTTAACTTGGCAAGAGGCTACTAATGGAGAGATTATTAGAGTTGTTTTATCTCCAATACCACCTGTGGAATGTTTATCTACAACATTATCTCCTAGGATGGTTAAATCTAATTTATCTCCAGATGAAGCCATATATTTGGTTAGGGAATATATTTCTTCATCAGTCATTCCATTTAGTAAAATTGCCATTAAGAGTGATGACATTTGGTAATCTTTAATAGTATCATCTAGATATTTGTCTATTATATATTTTATTTCTTCGTCAGTTAATTCTTCTTTTAATCTTTTTTTGTTTATAATATCAATAATATTCATAATAAATGCTCCCTTTTTATTCTTTAATATTAGTTATTATAATCTTTATATGTTGAAGTAAATAAGTCTTTATCTTGATTATTAGTTTCATTATTTAAATCTATTTTTGGTAATTCTTCTTTACTAGATAATCCAAAATAATCTAGAAATTCATCAGTTGTTTTGTATAGAATTGGATGGCCAGGTTTTTCAGATCGTCCAGATTCTTTTATTAAGCCTTTAGCTAGTAGGCGTCTTATTACATAAACGGAATCAACTCCACGCATTTCATCTATTTCTATACGAGTAATTGGTTCATTATAAGCAATAATTGCTAGGGTTTCTAATGCTTGATTAGAAAGGGTATTATTTTTAGGATTATCTAATAATTTTTGATAGTACTCTTTGTGTTCTACTTTAGTTGTTAATTTAAAACAATTACCAAGGTAATTAATTCTTAATCCTCGATCTTCGTTGATATAGTCTTGTTTTAGTGAAAGAATTAGTTGTTTTGCTTCTTCTTCGGTTATTTCTAATACTTCGGAAACTTGTTCAATAGTTAATCCTAAATCTCCTTGAACGTATAATAGTCCTTCGATAATTCCTTTCATTGTGTCACCTTCAGTTCAATGATTATATCTTTAAAATTGGCGTCTTGTCTTATTATTACGTCGTGTTCTTTAGTCATTTCTAAAATTGATAAGAAGGTTACAACAATAAAGGGAATGTTTTTTTCTTCAAAAAGTTCTGTAAAGAGAACTTTTTTCTTGTCTTTTAGTAATTCTTTTATATGCTGTTTCCTTTTTTTTATACTGTATTCTTTAGTAGTTATTTTAGTTTCTAATGGTTTTTCTTTATCTTTTCTGTCTAGAAAATTCATAAAGGCTTTAACTAAATCGTCAACTGTCGTATCACCGTTGTTTTTTATTTGTTCATCTAGATAGTTTGAGGTTTTTTCTGGTGATTTTATATAGATTTCTTGACGAGATAATTCCATATCTTTAAATACACTTGTCATATCTTTATATTTTTGATATTCAATTAATTTATTAATTAGATTTTCTTTGGAAATATTTTCTTCTTCTTGTTCATCTACAGTTTCTTCAGTTTTAGGTAATAAAGATTTTGATTTTATTTCCATTAGTTCGGCGGCCATAACAATATATGATGAGGCAATATTTATATTTAATTCTTTCATACTATTTAGATAATTTAGATATTGTTCAGTTATTTCTGAAATATCTATGTCTTGAATATTTATATTTGATTGTTTAATTAAATGGAGTAATAGGTCAAGGGGTCCTTCAAACTCATTTATTTTTATATTGTAATTCATGGTACCACCTAGATTAATTATATCAAAAGATATGAATTTAGTAAAGAAAAAACCATCAAAATATGGCCTTAGATTATTATGTATTTTAAAAAAAGAAGTGCACAGAAGTTGTGCACTAAGATTTATAACTGATATAATACCTTCCAAGCAATTTATTTGTCAATGTAGACAATTGTGCACTTAGTTTTAAAAAATGAACAAATCCTACACTTTTTGACGTGGAACAAAGTTCCTTTGTCGATATATAATATATCACAAATTATAAATTTTTTCTTACTAAAACGACTAAAAAAGTGCATTTTCTTTTGAAAACACGCTTTTATTACTTAATTGCACTTATTTGTGCACTTTAAATTGATTCAACGTATATTTAAAAATTTAAAAATATAGTTTATATAATGAGTTGTTAATATATAATTATATATTAAATTACTTCATATATACCCTATATTTTATATTACATCTTACTTAATCATATAAGCATTATATTTAACTATTTTTTTATAAATATTTTTTTCTCAATAGTTAAATAGTATCCTATCATAGCCAATATAATTATTCCTTCAATAATAGCTAAAATGTTTACTCTACTACTATTATTATAACTAGCTCTCGTTAAAATATACTCTGAACAATGATCCATTTCAAAAGAAACATAGCCATCCTGAACAATTATATTCTCTTTTTTTAAATCAAGTTTATTTAAATTATCATCATAAAAATATAAATTTAATTTATCACCATCATTATATTTATCACCTACATATACTTTAAACAAAGTATTACTAGGTAATTTTCCTGAATGAGAAAAATTTAAATATATTGCTTCACTATAATTAGTTATTTTAGCAATTTTTTCTTTATTTAAAGCATCTAATTTAACTAAAGTATCAAACTTTTCAATACTTTTTAATTCCTTACTATTAAAATACCACGCATATAATAATCGTTCTTCTTGATAATTATTTACAATTAACTCAATATTTTTATTACCAATTTCTGAAATAATATCCTCAGTAATAACACTTTGTATGTTAGATACTTTAATTTCCATCTTATTAATATTATCTTTACTTTCAATTATTTCTAACAAGGAATCCAACTCTACTGATAAAATATCTTCTTTTCTAAATATATTTATCTTATATTCCTTACTACTACCATCTTCTGCAACAACTTTAATTGTAACTACATTATTGCCTATTTCTAATGATGAAACATTATTAATTTGTACCGTTGCCTTATCAGAAGACGCCATAGCTTTTATAGAAACACTAGTAACATTACTTTCTACCGTAATTGCATAATCAAATTTATCTTTATCAAATTCAATCTGATAATCTTCTATCTCAATACTCTTTAAATAACTATCTGAAGATATATTACCTAATCTACCATTTTCATCTTTTCTAATAACATTAATCGTATATACTCTTTCACTACCATTTTCAGCTACTACTACAATTCTAAAAGTATTACTATAAACAGTTAAATCCTTATCTCCTAGTCCATTTACTGTTGATTTACTATCTTCAGCTTTACCAGTGAATTTAATTTTAGAAACATTATTATCAACAACTAGTGAATACACTGTTGTATTCTTATTAAAATTAATATTACCAGCAGATACACTTAAACTACTTAAATAATTATTCTTACTACGATTATCATTTCTAGTTATTATAATTTTATATACTGCAGTATTACCATTTTCTGCTCTTACTACCACTTCAAATTCATTTCTACCATAATTTAATGTTTTACTACCAGTTCCACTAACAGTAGCCTTTTCATCTTCTTTAGTAGCCCCAATATTAATTGTGGTATCATCAGTATTTCCTAAAGAATAAGTCTTAGTTTCTTTATTAAAGCCTTTAAGAACAGTGCCATTTACAGTTAAATTACTTAAATAATTATTACTTGATTTAGGAATATTAACTGTAATTTTTTTTGCAGTTTCAACCCCTGTTAGCATTACACTATCAGTAGAACCTCTAGGATTAACAATATTAATCACCGTACTTTGTCCAGCCACAAAAGAAGAAGAAGCCTTAAATTTTAAATTAAGTACCGTAAATGTGCCATTATGTCCACTAGTAGAATCAAGAACTATATTACTACCTACAGTAGCAGTAAAGCCATTATCTGCAGTATAACTCTCTAAAGTAAGTTTACTATTATCATAACTAAGTCCTGCTGTTATTCCCCAAATATTATTCCCACTAACTTTTAAAGTTAAATTAAAACTATCACCTGCATTTATTGTAGAAGTTCCCTCCAAACTAGTCGTAAAATCAGCAGCTTTAACCGTAGGAATTAATATTAAAAAATTTAAAAATACTAATAAAATCTTTTTAATCATTCTAATGCCTCCAATCCAGCTAAATATTTACGAAGTTTAATAACATCCAATATATTAACTTCTCCATCACCATTAACATCACCAATAATGCCTTTATTCTCATCATATACTATTACATTAAACATTTCCGTAGCATTACCATCTATTGATTTAATAGTTATCTGCGTTCTTCCTTTCTTATGTCCTGTTAAAATTCCATCTTTAGATACAGATACTATCGAAGGATCAGCACTATTCCAAGTAAGTGTTTTATCTGTAGCTGTCTCAGGATATATTTTCGTATTTACTTTTAAAGTATTATCCTCATTTAAGTATATAAATGCATTATAAGTTCCATCATAATTTTTCCTATCAATATCTATATTTATATAATTAACTTTCTCAACAGTATTTATATCAATACTAGCACTATATTTTTTATCTTTAGTAGAAGCAACAATTGTATAATTACCACCAACACTTACTGAAACTATAACATAATTACTTGGTAAAGGTGTATTTACCCCAAATTTCTCTTTACATTCAGAAATATCATAATCATAACAATAATTATTAAAGCTAACATTTGAATCATCCCCTATTACTGACCATTCAACTTCTCTATCAAGTGCATCTTCAGGAAGTACATTAGCCTTAAGTAATCTTTTTTCATATACTTCTAAATTAATTTTTTTATCTCCCTCAATTTCAATTCCATTTTGTTTTGGATAAACCATAACTTCTACTGAATCTTCAATATCATACCCTAAAACACTAACTTTTATAGTAGCTTTTCCTACACCAACAGCCTCTATTAATCCTTTCTCATTAACAGTTACAACCTTTTCATTACTACTACTCCATTTTATCTCTTTATTTTCTGCATTATAAGGTAAAATCATTGCATGATAATCAAACTTATCACCTATAGTAAATTTAGACTTTGAAGAGTTAAATAATATTACTTCTTTTGGTGAAATAACTTCCGGAACATTATAAATTCCTTTTACCACCGAAGGAACATTAATCGTTGTATTTGGTTTACTTCCCCCATAATTTAAAGAATCATATCTACCACTATTATGTATACTCCATATAGTCTCATCATCCATTAAAAAACCTTGACTAAATATTTTTTTTACTCCACCAAACAACCTATATTTATCTAAACCTTCTAAAGAAGAAATATCATAATGTATTGCTTTAAGTAAGCTATCCTCACTATCAAGTGTCCACACTTCACCATTATCTTTTAAATAATATAACCTTTTTTTATCATTAAAATCAACATTTTTCATTTCTTTTATATGATTATCTACATAAACGTTCTTTAATTCATTAACATCATTTCCATAAAAAGATTCATAAACAACTTTATATATTTCATTATCATCAGTTAAATAAACTAATTCAACAGAAGGAACAAAATAATCATCCATCATAACATCTTTAATTTTCTTATTTGTAATATATTTCTCTTTAAAACTTACTGTAGCAGCGTCTGAATCTATCTTTGGAATCAAGAGATAACTTGCTTCATCATTAGAAATCACCATAACATTCGTATTATAACTAACATTTCCAGTATATACCCTATTAATATTATCAGCTACTTTTACAGGATTAGATATCCCTTTATCAAAGAAAAATAATTCATTATTCATATTTATATAATAATTATTCCCGTATTCTTTAACATTATCAGCAAATTTTATTGGACTATCTAAAATAGCCTCACCATTATTAATTTTTATTCCAAAAATATTCTCTCCATAAATATACAAAGAATTATTCTCATCAAGAATTAAAACACTATTATAATCTCTACTACTTTTATATGATTTGATATTATCAAATATTTTCAAAGTACTTATTTGATTAGAAATAGAGACATCTACAAAAGAAGGTCCTTCAAAATAATCAGCATAAGCATATAAACTATCATCATTGGTTACATAATAGTATTTATCTAACTTCTTTACATTTTCAAATAATAATTTCCTAATTTGGTAAATCTCAAACATTTCTATCTTCCCATCATTATAATGAACCAACACGCCTCTATTTAAGAAATTTTTTAAGTCCTTCACATTCTCTAGTTTATAACTATCAGTTTCATTCCATAAAAATAAATCCCCATTTTCATAAAGTACTGTCGATGATGAGTCATTATTTGTATAATCTACCACATTGATTTTCTCTGAAGCATTAATCTTATAAGCAATTAATGTAATAGTCATTAATATTATACCTGCTATTAAAAATCTAACTTTCTTATTCATTACCATTCTACTCCTAACTTAACTAAATTATACAATATATTTAAAAGAAAAGCAATTAAAATACTCTTCTTAATCTCAATAAAAATAATATGTATTTTAAAAAAGAAGTGCACAGAAGTTGTGCACTTTAAATTGATTCAACGCCTTAGATTATTATTTAATATATTTTTCTATTTTCAAATGAAGATTATCTTTTTTTAATGGTTTAATAAGAACATCAGTAAATCCAACTTGTTTATATTCTTCATTATATTCATAATTATTAAATATGAATAAATTTTATTCTCAATAGTCTTAATTCTTTTCCTACTAAAGTAAACAAACAGCACAACTTCCAATTTCAGCAAGGCCATAACCTACAGTAATATTTATATTTGAGTGATGTCTTCTCAAAAAATTAGTAACATCCTCCTTACTTCTCGTAGTCAATTCACCACCACCAGAAACAATAAATTTTAAACTACCTAAATCTATATTTTTCTTATCAAATTCTAAATCATTTACCATAGCATCTATAATACTAGGAATCGCCTGTATAGCATTAATTTCATATTTAACAAAATACTTATGAATATTACTATAGTCCACTTTAGGAGATACTATAACTGTAATACCACGTGATAAACACATATGTATATTATTACATATCACATAAACTGGATATGGTGGTAAAACTAATAATTCCTTATCGCCTCTAAATAAATTAGGTGTTTCCTCAGCAATCTGTCTAGTCATCTCATTAAAAGCAAAAGACGAAGTCATTACTCCCTTAGATTTACCAGTAGTTCCACTAGTACGAGTAATAGTACACATCTCTGTTGGAAGTAATACATCCCTAACTTTCCCAAAATATTTTCTTCCATTCCTAATAAAATCTTGATATTTAAGATATCCTTCAGGATAACTATCCACATTCTTCTTAAAACCCTTTAACAACAACTTTAATTTTACTTTTAAACTAAGTGCATCTAACGGAGAAGTTATAATTACATTTTTAATACCAAGTTCCTGAACAACATCTTTAAAATTATTATAATTATCACTATAGCTTATAAAAGTGTTAGACTTTGTTTCCTTCAAATAATATTTAATTTCCTCACTACTTGCTAATGGATGAATATAACTTGGAACTGCTCCAATTAAATTCAAAGCATAAAAAGAAACAATACTCTCAACAAAACTTGGAAGACAAACTGTAACAATTTCTCCCCTCTTAACACCAATTTGTTTATATGCCCTAGCAGCAGCCCTAATCATTTGAAAAAGTTTACGATAAGTAATCTTAGTACTCTCAACTTCATATATTGGATCATACTCAATAGCTACATCCGATAAATTATTCTTACAACTCTGATACAAATAATCACATACATTTTGATTTGAATCCGGTAAATTAGTCCTTGCTTTTATACTAGATCTCTTCCACAATTCTTCTAATGATGGTAACGTCTCTTCCTTACAAGAAAACTCCATAATACTCTCCCCCTTAAATGCACATTTATTTTAAATTATATTTATACATTAAATATTTACTTACCCTATTATCATATTTTTAAGACCTATATAATAACTTCTAACAATATAAATATACCATACGAATATTTCTTTATCAACATTTTCTATCAAAAAGAAGCGTCAACTAACGCTTCTTTTTACAACTAAGTCCATCATTACTATTAACATAATTCTCAATATATCTAATATTAATTATCTCATTATTATTAAATATATAATCCATATCTAATGTATCATTTACCCCTTTAAAAGTAAACTCATAACTCTTACCACTATCTAAATAAGTAGCTATTAACTTAGATATTTTAACAGTCTTAATATTATTATCTCTATTCTTTAAAGTAACATAATTATAATTAATATCATCACTATCATATATCTTATCTATATAATAACTCTGTACACCTAAACAATTATACTTCATTCCCTTATTATTTTGAATATATGTATATACAAATATTATCCCAATTTCAATAACCACCAATATCAAATACATTACTACATACTTAAATACTTTTCTTCTTTTATTATTAACAACTATTTTATCATTAAATATCTCTTCATAACTAACATTAAACTCTTCACTAATTTTCTTTAACTTATCAGTAAGAGGTACTACTTGATTCATCTCCCACTTACTAACTACCTGTCTAGATACACCAATTCTATTAGCAAATTCTTCTTGTGACAATCCTAATTTCTTTCTAAGTGAATATATTCTATCTCCTACTAACTTACTCATCAGAATACTCCTCACTCTTTCCATTAATAAAATTCCATTTAACCCTCAATATCTTCTCAGGTTCTTCCTGTTTATTTTTAGTAAGTACAAACTTAATAATCATCTCTTCATCATTAATAACTTTATCAATAAGAAAATAACTATCTGGATATTCCCTTAAATAACTATTATCCTGCTTATAAAAATTAATCTTCTCATAATCATTTATTCCATTAACTCTAAAAACATATATTCCTGATGTCTTTTTATTATTATTACAGTCTTCAATACTATATTTTCTATTACCTGCCCATTGATCCTTATAACCACATCCATAATAAAAACTAAGAATATTTCCACTCGGAGATGATTTATAATTCATACTCCTCCAAGTCAAATCAAATCCATCTATCACTAACTTAACCGGATCCTTACTAAAATCATTTATATTAAACATATAAATATCTCTATATTCATTATCAATTGGATATCCCAAGAAATTACATATCATTACCCCCATCTTATTATTAATATCATAAATTCCCGTTAAATTTTCCCTATATAAACTCTTAGCTACAGCCTTAATATACTCTAGATCACTCGGATTACTACTATTTAGATAATCTTTTATTTCCTCTGAATTTGGATAATAACTAATTGAACTCTTACAAGTAAACTTTTCCCCCTTCTTAAGATAATATCTAATTATTTTCTGTTCCCTTTCCATATGTCCATCATTATAAGTATCTACTGTCGTATCACAATAATATATATCAGCAAACAATGATTTATATACTACTCCTAAATCTATACTATATAAGTTTTCTTTCCCATCATAACTCTTATCTTCATAACGAGCATCTTCTTTCTTAGCAATCAACGGTCTAGTCTTTAAATACTTTGCTGAAAAACCATCTACCCCTATCAAAATAACTATTCCTATTACAAATAAAATAGTTATCTTTCCTATTTTTTTCATTACAATTCCTCCTATCTATAACCATTATACCCATAATTAATAAAACATAAAAGCAATTATCTTTATAACTTTGTCAAAAGTATTTTACATCATCCCTAAAATAAATATTATTATCCATTTCATACCCTAATGTAGTCTTATCTCCGTGTCCCGGATATATTATAATATCCCTATCATACTTCTTAATTTCTAAAATAGATCTACACATCTCTTGAATATTACCTCCTTCAAGATCCCATCTACCTATCGAATCCCTAAAAATAAAATCTCCACAAAACATTACCTTATCATCCTTAAAATAAATAGTTATTGCATCTTCCTTATGTCCTGGAGTATATATAACTATAAACTTAAAAACATCAATAACATTCCATCCATTAACTAAATTACTTCTATCATATACCTTAACCTTATACTTATCTACTATCATAGATAAAGCCCCAATATGATCAAAATGTCTATGAGTAACAATAACTCCTACCACTTCTCTCTTGCCAATCTTCTCAACAATCATCTCATAGTTATCTCCCGGATCAATAATTAAAACCTTCTCTCCATAAGATAACAAATAACAATTACATAAAAGTCTTCCAACTATAACTCTCTCTATTTTCATACCTAAACCTTTCCAAAAAAAGCTGTCTTAAGACAACTTTATATCATATCTAACCAAATTATAACATACATTCATCTATATAACAATATATACTTTTTTGTCGACTTCTTCCTAAACAAAATAATCCCCTTTTATATTATTATATATATAGGTGATAAAATGTTAATTCCAACAGTAATTGAAAAAAGTAATATGGGAGAACGTGCTTACGACATATATTCTCGTCTTTTAAAAAATCGTATTATTCTACTAAGTGGAGAAATAGATGATGACTTAGCCAATGTTGTTATTGCTGAACTCCTATATCTTGACAGTATTGATGAAGGAGATATTTATCTCTATATTAATTCTCCCGGAGGTTCTATAACTTCAGGAATGGCTATCTTTGATACAATGAACTTTATTAAAAGTGATGTATCAACAACTTGTGTTGGTATGTGTGCTTCAATGGCAGCTTTCCTTTTATCTTGTGGAAAAAAAGGTAAGAGATATTGTCTACCTAATAGTGAAGTTATGATTCATCAACCTCTAGGTGGAGTAAAAGGACAAGCAACAGAAATAGATATTGTTGCTAAAAGAATATTAAATCTACGTACCAAATTAAATTCTATTCTTGCTAAAAATACCAAAAAAACAATTAAACAAATAGAAAAAGATACCGACAGAGACTACTATATGAATGCCCAAGAAGCTCTAGAATACGGTATCATAGATAAAATACTATAAAGGAACTCTTTAGAGTTCCTTTACTGTATCTGATAAGGACTACTACTTGTCCCCTCTCCCTCTAATTTGATTCCAGATGAAAGATACACCGTTGGACGAACCCCATCCGAGTCGCCGACGTAATTGTTGCCGTTGACATTCCCTGTACTACGCACATCGAAACCACCATCAGCATACCCAGAATTAGAGGAAATTAACCATTGAGCATCTGATGATCCATACATCACCTTCATCCACGATGACGTTGGTACTGCACCATCTGATGTATTGCAATTGTACCCATCATTAAAGCACGTCTCATCTACCCCATTCGCAAATGTATAAATATAATCCGATGGATAAGCCAGTCCTACATATCCACTCCAATTTGTCGGATTTGTTCCATAAACCGTCGTTCCCCTTTCAAGGGCATAATATGATGATCCACTATGACTATTACTATTTGTTCCTCCTAAATAATATGTTACTTTATCTATTTGCGTTAATGCCTTATCATTTAAACTCCACGTATTACTGGTGCAACTATATGTCGTTCCATTTGCTTGGGCTGGCTTGCATCCCTTTTGATATATTATCTTCCCATTCCCATCTTTTACATATGTTCCATCAA
>URVV01000018.1 GCA_900551455.1 uncultured Mycoplasmatota bacterium | reverse complement strand
ATTTGTAAACTTAAATTCCATTGTAGGGTGGAAGTTACTTTTACAAGTGAGGTTATAGAAAAATTAATATAAATTTCATAATTTTTTTGTCACAAAATAAGAAAATTATGCTATAATGTGTATATGCACGTGTGGCGGAATGGTAGACGCGGCAGACTCAAAATCTGCTGGAGGCAACTTCGTGGGGGTTCAAGTCCCTTCACGTGCACCAATTTTTATTTAAAGCCTTAGATACACCCAGTCAAAAAGACTGGTTTTTTTATCAAACCCCCTCTAATTTATATAAAAAATATATTGCCACTAAAAGAAAATAAATTCATTATCCTAAAACAAATCCAATTATTAAAAAAATGACAAAAAAGTGACAAATGAATTTACTAATCATCGCTAATTTGCTATAATTTATTATATAGAAAGTAGGAAGTGAAACAATGATAAAAGTAAGTATATTACCCAATCAATTTTTAAATAAAGATGGTACCTTCAACAAAGAACAAGCCATTCTTCTATCGGGAAAAATAGCTGGAATATGTTATGATAAAGAAGGATTTTCTCATCTTGAAAAAGAATCTCCAGAAAAAACTATGAAAAGAGTAAATATGACCTTAGATAATGGCCATCATAGCGTATACGACCACCTTACAATTAATTTTAATATTCAAAATATTCCTAAAATATTATCAATGGTTCTAAATAATGAACATCAGTATACAACCAGTGAAAAATCAGCAAGATATACCCCCATTACAAGAAAAGAAAATTCAATTATTACTGAAACAGAAGAAGTATTATACAACAAATGGTTAGATATCTTTAAAAATAAAATCAAAGAAAAATATCAAGACACTTTTAATAATTCAAAGATTCAAAAATTAGCTCAAGAAAATGCTCGTTATTTAGTAACTGTCTTTATGCCTACTGATTTAATATATTCAACAACTTTAAGACAAATAAACTACTTAGCCTCTTGGATGCACCAGTATATAAATACCCATCACAAAGAAATCCCTTTTGAAAACAAATTATCTGATTCAATGCAAGAATTTCTAACATCTCTAGAAAAATTAAACGTTCTTGAAAAACGCTTAATGACTAACGATAAAAATCGCAAATTATCATTATTTGGTAAAGATTTACTATCTAAAAAAGAATACTTCGGAGACGTATATTGTACAACCTATAAAGGATCATTTGCTTTCCTTGCTCAAGCCCAAAGACATAGAACTTTAGATTATCAGATTGAATTATTACCTCAAAAAGAATATTTTGTACCTCCAATTATTGAAGATGATAAAAATTTAGTAAAAGAATGGTTAGAAGATATTAACACTGTTAAAGATATAACTCCTCAAGGAGAATTAATATTAATAAATGAAGTAGGGAAGTATGAAGATTTTATTCTAAAGTGTAAAGAAAGAATATGTACTTGTGCCCAATTAGAAATAATGCAACAAACTAGAAAAACTCTTCTAGAATATAAAAAAGCTCTCGAAGAAAGTTCTCATCCTTTAGCCAAAGATATCATAAAATATACCCGTGGTGCCAGATGTACTTTTCCTGATTTTAAATGTCAATCAGATTGCTGTTTTAAAGAAGGAAAAACTTCAACCAGAAAAATATAAGTCCTGAACAAGGACTTTTTTAATATCCCAAAACAAAAATACTCTCATATCCAAATCCCTAAAAGCAATTTACCCCAATAAATATAACTTTTTCTTGTCCTAAATCAGAAAAAGTTATATAATTTATATATGAGAAATAATTCTCTAAGAAGTGAATGGATGTGTATTAAATATGAAGTATATAATAGGTTATTTTAGAAAATGCGATCTTATAACAATGTTAGGAACATCTTTAGGTTTCCTAGGAATTACCTTTAGTTTTAAAAGTCAATATTCCTTAGCAATCATCTGCTTAATTCTATGTGGAATTTGTGATGCTTTTGATGGCACCATTGCTAGAAAATATAAATACAGTAATGAGGCTAAAGAATATGGAGTCCAATTAGATTCATTGTCTGACGTCATTTGCTTTGGAATATTTCCAGCCGTTTTAACTGTATCCTTAAATAACTCCACAATAAGTATTATCATCTGTATTATCTATATGCTGTGTGGTGTAATAAGATTAGCATACTTTAATATGTTGCATACAACAAATACCGGTAAAAAAGGAATATATATTGGCGTTCCCATAACTGTAATTGCTGGAATTTATCCCCTAAGTTACATAATATTTAAAACAATTAACTTCTCTCTATTAAAATTAATAATGCCATACATTCTATTAATCACTGGCCTCCTTTTTATAAGCAAAATAGAAATAAAAAAACCGGATGTTGTAAAAATAACTAAAAAAATATTTAACAAATATACAGTAAACTATATCTTATTTCCTATGACCCTAATCTTATGTGCCGATTTATTTTACCGTCTTAATATTTTATCTATCTTTAATGCCCTAAGAAGCTCTATAACACTTATTTTCAAATATTTTTTACCATTTTTAATTCTATATCTCTTCATCGTATCTATCTATCAAATCATTTTAAGTATAACTAAAAAAAATAAAATAACCATTATTATATTAACAATTATTTCTTTAATTCTATTTATAATAAATGATATAAAATTTAATATAATGGGTATTCCTATCGAAATAAGTGATATTTACTATTTAAATTCAGATGGCGTAAATATGATGGTAACAGCTACAAATACCATTGGTTCTTGGATATTTGCTACTATTATTAAATCAATTATCTTTTTAACAATTTGCTATCTATTCTTAAAATATAACAAAATTAATCCTTTAGAAGATTATTCTATTAAAAAAAGAATTATTTATCTTGTTGTAAGTATACTTCTATTTATTATCTTATCTAATGTAATTACTAATAATTCCAGTATAATTACTAAAAATATCTATAAAACATCCAAGGAAGATATTAACAAGTTTAATTCCGTAACTGACATAAGTAATGAATACGGTTTAATTCAAGGAATAATTCTAAGTAATATCAACAAAAAAAGTTTTAAACCACAAAACTATAGTCTTAAACTAACTAATGAAATTTTATCCAATTATTCAAAGAAAACAACAACTACTACTTGGGGTAAAGCCAATGTTGTCTTTATTCTATCTGAGTCTTTTTCTGACATTGAAAACATTGATGAAATAACTTTTAATAAACCATTAACACCCAACATTAACTCCTACCGTCAAGATAAAGACAAAATGGTAACTAATTTAGTTGTCCCTTCATATGGTGGAACTTCTGTAAATACTGAATTTGAAATTCTAACCGGAGCCTCACTATCTTTTTGGTCACCAGGAATTATTCCATATACCCAGTATTATAACACCCCAAAATCGACTGAAGCCCCTAATATAATAAAAGAATTTAATAAAAACGGTTATGAAACTATCTATCTAACTCCTTGGCAAGAACATTCATATAACAGTAGCAAAGTTTATAACAAATACTTTAACGTTACAAAAACAATTTATGGTTCAAAATTAACCGGAGATAAAAAAGGATACTATTACTCAGATGAATCACTAATGAATGATATATATAATGAATTATCTACAACTTCCACCAATAACTATAAATTTATAATGACTGCTACTGCTCAAAATCATTTTCCATATAACGGAAAAAAGTATTCAAATTATGATATAGATATCACTAATAGTCGCTTAAAAAAAGAAGATAATCTTATTTTAAAAAACTATGCTGAAGGAATCTATGATGCCGACAAAGAATTAAATAATCTTTATCAAAAAATTCAAAATCTATCAACCCCTACAATTATTGTCTTCTTTGGTGATCACCTTCCATATGCTGTTGACGGTAAAGGGTACGATGCCTATATTAACAGTAGTTATTTTAATACCCCTGATGCCTATTTAAATACCCTAAGAAAATATACTACTAAAGCCGTAGTTTTAGCTAATTATGATATAAACTGTGATGATCTTGAATATCTAAATGCCTCATTTTTAGGAGCATACATTCTAAATAAACTCGATCTAAATATTTCAAATTATTATAAATATTTAGATGCCCTTCGAGAAGATATTCCAGCCTTCACAAGACAAGGCATCTATGAAAACAATAAAGTAATACCTTATGAAAATATCAATAGTAGTAAACTAAACTTAATTAACAACTATAAAAATATTCAGTATAGTTTATTCCACGACAAAAATAGTAAGCCATAGTTATTATTGCTTACTATTTTATTATTAAAAAAATAATTCAAGTATATACAAGTTAAAAACGACATAATAATCAAATTATAATCATAATTCTTTACTTATATTTCTAGTTTTGTTATAATACTTTTAGAATGAAAGGATAAAAAAGGATGGAAGAAACAATTTTAAAATTATTAAAAGAAAAAAGAAATACATCACTTACAAGTATAGAAATAAATGATTTTTTAGGATTAACAACTATCGAAGAATATGTTAGCCTAGAAACCATTTTAAATAAACTATGTCAAGAGGGGAAACTATATTATAGTGAAAAGAAAAAAAGATATACCTTAATAGAAAATACTAATTTCAAAACTGGAAAACTACTAGTAAATCCTAAAGGATATGGCTTTGTAGTTCTAGAACCCCAATTTAATGAGGATGATATTTATGTAAATGGAGCCAATCTATCTGATGGCCGTAACAATGATACAGTAATTGTCGAAATTATCAATAAATCTACCAGAGAAGGAAAAATAGTTCGTATCTTAAAACACGATGAGACGAACTTAGTCGGAGAAGTATACTATACCAGTAGTAACGAATGTTATGTTAAGCCAGATAAATCAGGATACATTGATATTTTTATCCCTAGTAACTTAACCAAAGGAGCCGTTGCCGGTCACAAAGTATTAACTAGACCCATTCAAGATGGTAACCGTTACTATGGAGAAATCTTAAAAATTATTGGCCATAAAAACGATGTTGGAGTTGACATCTTATCGTATGTATATCAATATGATTTTGATCCCACCTATTCAGAAGAAGTTTTAAACGCCGTTGAAAAAATTCCCACTGAAGTAGCAAAAGAAGAGTATGAAGGACGATTAGATTTAAGAGACAAAGAAATTTTTACAATAGATGGTGATGACACCAAAGATATTGATGATGCTATCAGTATTGCTAAAATATCTAATGACGTCTATGAATTAGGAGTACATATCGCCGATGTCTCTCACTACGTAAAAAAAGAAAGTATCATTGATGAAGATGCCTACAATAGAGGAACTAGTGTATATTTAGTAGACCGTGTAATTCCAATGTTGCCACATAAATTATCTAACGGTATCTGTTCCCTAAACCCTGGCGTTGATAGACTAGCCTTATCGTGTATTATGCAAATAAATACTAAAGGATATGTAATAAAATATCAAATAAAGCCATCTGTAATAAAAAGTCGTAAACAAATGACATATAATTGCGTTAATCAAATTCTTGAAGAAAACACCACTCCAAAAGGCTATGAACCATATGTCAAAAGTTTAAAATTAATGAATGAATTATCTAACATTATCCGTAAAAAAATGATAAATCACGGATATGTTGAATTTAATCGTCCAGAACCAAAAATCCTGGTTGATGAAAAATGCCACCCATATAAAATTGAATTAAGAAGTCAAAGAACTGGTGAAAAATTAATAGAAAACTTTATGATAATCGCCAATGAAACCGTTGCTGGATTTATTGAAGATATGGGTGTACCAGGAATATATCGCGTTCACGACAAGCCAAACAAAGAAAAACTCCAAATGTTTATTAAATTTTTAAATATCAAAGGTTACAACATTAAAGCAGATATTAATAAATTTAGAAATTTTGACTATCAGCATCTTTTAAAAACCTTTAAAGGCAAAGATGATGAAGTAATCTTAAATACCTTAGCTATTCAAACAATGGCTAAAGCTAAATATTCAGATATTAATATTGGCCATTTTGGTATTGCCTCAAAAAGATATTCCCATTTTACATCCCCAATCCGAAGATACCCTGACTTAACCCTTCATAGACTAGTAAAAGAATATAGCGAAGCATTAACACCTCGAACAATAAATTATTGGAAAAATAAATTATTTGACATTTCCATTCAAACATCCAAAAAAGAACAAGACGCTATAAATTGTGAAAGAGATGTTGAAAAAATGAAAAAAGCTGAATATATGGAAGATCATATTGGCGAACGCTTCTATGGTAACGTCAGTGGAGTGTGTGAATTTGGAATCTTTGTTGAATTACCAAACACCGTCGAAGGCCTTATTCGTCTAGACTCTCTAAAAGGAGACTATTACATCTATAACAAAGAATTAAATACCATCTTTGGCAAAAACACTAAAACAAGATATATGTATGGCGATAGGGTATATGTCGAAGTAATCAAAGCATCAAGAGAAACTGCTCAAGTTGATTTTGAATTAATAAACACTACCATTTCAAAATCTATCCCCAAAGGAGAAAAAAATAATGTCAAGAAGGAACAAAAGAAAAAGAGTCATAAAAAGTAAAATTCTTATTTTCTTCATTATTATTTCTATTATAATAATCTCTCTTATCAGTTACTCAATATATAATAAATATCATAAAACAAATTCATTAACAAACAATTCTAATCCTAATCAATCAATAAACACTCCTAAAGAAGAAATATCTAAAATAAGTCTTATAATGGTAGGAGATGCTCTAATTCATAATAGCGTTTATCAAGATGCCAATCGATTAGCTAATTACAAAGGATATGATTTTAAACCTCAAATAAAACTAATAAAAGAAAAAGTAACTGGATATGATATTGCTTACTATAACCAAGAAACCATACTAGGAGGAACTACTTTAGGACTATCCAGTTATCCTGCTTTTAACTCTCCCCAAGAAGTTGGTGACGCAATGCTTGATGCCGGCTTTAATCTTGTAAGTTTAGCCACTAACCATACCTTAGATATTGGTGAAAAGGGCGTCTTATCATCTCGTGAATATTGGAATAAGCAAAAAAATGTTCAAGCAGTAGGAAGTTACTCCTCAACTGAAGAAAAACAAACAATTGAAAGTAAAATCCTAGAAAAAAATGGCATTACTTATGCTATGTTAAATTATACTTACGGAACTAATGGTATTCCCGTACCAAAAGGAAAATCATATTTAATAAACTTATGGAGTGATACCGAATCATATGAGTCATATAAAAAAATTGTTGAAAATGATATTAATAATTTAAGAGATAAAGTCGATGTCTTAATCGTTGCTATGCACTGGGGTAGAGAATATACTCATACTCCCACCGCCATCGAAGAAAAAATTGCTAATTACTTAAGTACCTTAGGAGTAGATATAATAATAGGTACCCATCCCCACGTCATTCAGCCAATAAAATGGGTAAATAACACTCTTGTCTTCTATTCCCTAGGAAACTTTATCTCCGGACAAACATCCTCCATTTGTAGTGATTATCGATGCAACATTGGCCTAATGTCCTCATTAGATATCACTAAAACAACTTATCTTGGAGAAAGTACCATTAAAATAGACAACATAAAAAATGAATTAATTTATACCTATCACCACAATTATAAAGACTTTTACGTAATACCATTTTCAAGAGAAGAAATAAAATCACACTTAAAAGATTATCAAACCATTTATAAAAAATATGCTAAAATAATTGAAACTGATGATGAAACCATCGCCACAGTACCATTAACAAATTAAAAAGGAGTATAAAAATGTCAAAAAGAAAAAGAAAAGTAAAATTAAAAACTAAAAACATTATTTTAATAGTTACCATTATTCTTACTCTAATAGCTCTTCTTACTTTTGGAGCAAGTTATCTTTTGAGAAATAATCATCCTATCAGTAACAACCAAGTAAAACCTCCAGTAGAAATAGAAAAACCCAAAGAGTATAAAGCCAATCTTATAATGGTAGGGGATGCTCTAATCCATAGTAGCGTTTATCGTGATGCCAATCGATTAGCTAATTACAAAGGATATGATTTTAAACCTCAAATAAAACTAATAAAAGAAAAAGTAACTGGTTATGATATTGCTTACTATAACCAAGAAACCATTCTAGGAGGAACATCTATTGGCCTATCAGACTATCCAACCTTTAATTCTCCTCAAGAAGTTGGTGATGCAATGCTTGACGCGGGCTTCAATCTAGTAAGTCTAGCCACCAATCATACCGCCGATAGAGGAAAAAAGGGCATTCTATTATCCCGTGAATATTGGAATAAACAAGAAAATGTCCAAGCAGTAGGAAGTTACTCCTCAGCTGAAGAAAAACAAGCAATCGAAAGTAAAGTTCTAGAAAAAAATGGTATTACTTATGCTATGTTAAATTATACTTATGGAACTAATGGTATGCCCGTCGAAAATGAATATCTAGTAAATGTATGGCCAACCAATAATAAAGCAAAATATGAATCTTACAAAGAAAAAGTAAAAAATGATATTTTAAATATTAGAGATAAAGTTGATGTCCTAATTGTTGCTATGCACTGGGGAGTAGAATATACCCATATTCCAACTGAATATGAAGAAGATATGGCAAAGTATCTATCAGATAATGGGGTAGACATAATTATAGGTACCCATCCTCACGTCATTCAACCAGTAAAATGGATAAATAATACTCTTGTCTTTTACTCCCTAGGAAATTTCATTTCCGCTCAATACCAAAACCAAAGTACCTGTACCAATTATAAATGTATGGTAGGATTAATGTCCTCACTAGAAATCACCAAAACAGTCTACCAAGGAGAAACCACCATCAAAATAGATAATATTGAAAACGAATTAATCTATACATATTATACCAACTGGAGTAGGTTTGAAGTAATACCATTTTCAAGTGAAGAAATAAAATCACACTTAAAAAATTACCAAAACGTTTATAATACCTATGCTAAAATAATTAATTCCGATGATGAAAGAATTACCACTGTACCACTTGTATCATAAATCTTGACAAATAATAATAATTAATATATATTAAACAAAGAAAGTTGGTGCTAACTATGGAAATTATAAATAGACAAGCTAGTTATAACTATTATATAGATGAAACTTATGAAACAGGTATCGTTTTAACAGGTACAGAAATAAAATCAATAAGAAATGGAGCTTGTAACCTTAAAGATAGCTATGCCATAATTAAAAATGGAGAAATATATTTACTAAACACTCACATTTCCCCATATAAACAAGGAAATATTTTTAATCACGAAGAAACAAGAACCAGAAAATTACTTCTCCACAAAAAAGAAATCCTAAAGATATCCAATAAAGTAAATATTGAAGGTTATACCTTAATACCATTAAAAATATATTTTAAAAAAAGTAAAGCCAAACTCTTATTAGGAGTCTGTCGTGGAAAAAAGAATTATAATAAAATACAAGTCTTAAAAGAAAAAGATTTAGCCAGAGAAATGGCCAAAAACACTAAATTTCGCTAATTTTGTCGAATTTTAGTGTTTTTCCTATTGAATATCTCTAATTTTTTTGTTATAATCTAATTGACATATTGAAGGGAGGGAAATAAAATGCCAGCTATAGTTATTAAAAATAATAATCTAGAATTCGGATTAAAAAGATTTAAAACTGAAACAGCCAAAGATGGTATCCTTTCAAAAGCTAGAGAAAGAGAATTTGGTTACAAAAAGCCAGGAGAAAAAAGAAGAGAAGAAAAGAAAATCAATACTATTAACTCAAGAAAGAATAGCAAAAATAGAAATAAATACTAGGAGTGATAATATGACATTATTAGAACAAATTAATAATGATATGATTTCTTATATGAAGAATAAAGATAGTTTTTCTCTAGGAGTAGTTCGTATGGTCAAAGGGGCCATCCAACTAGAAAAAATAAATAAAAAAAGAGATTTAACTGATGAGGAAGTTGTAGCAGTTATTGCTAAACAAATCAAGATGCGTAACGATTCTATTACAGAATTTTCAAAAGCTAATCGTACAGATCTAGTAGAGCAATATCAAAAAGAAATAACTCTTCTAGAAGGTTATATGCCAGAACAACTTTCCATCGAAGAAATAAATAAAATAATTGATGAGGCCTTTACTAAAGTAAACCCTACTAGTAGTAAAGATATGGGACTAATAATGAAAGAAGTTTCTCCAAAATTAAAAGGAAAAGCTGATATGAGTAATGTCTCAACTATCATCAAAGAAAAACTACAAAATCTTTAATTTGGTATCAACTATAATTTTAAATCTAGTAATCACTTACTGAAATAGATTTGAATACCCAAGAATTATAGTTTGATATAGATGTGTTTTATAACACAAAAAAGCAACTTATATGTTGCTTTTTATTTTGTTCTAACTCTTCTTTTACCAGAACCTCTTTTTTTAATAAAGTTAAGGAAAGATAAATAAACTTCTTTTCTATTATGATTAACTTCAATAATTTTAGCATTAATTTTATCTCCAACACTAAGTTTTACCTCATTATTACGAACTATACCATATACACCATTAATTAATTTAACATAAGCCATATCATAATGAAGCTCTATAACAATTCCCTCAATGCAATTATACATATTTCTATCAGCAATATCTAAAATATCTTCAATCAAACTCTCAGCTTCCACCGCCTCAGATTCCACTTCCGCTCGGTTAAACCAATCACAAGATACCTTTTGAAGATTCCTTAATTTATCTATATTATTAGTATTTCCAGTAATATATGCATCTGCTGAATAATGATTTAAAAAGTCATCTCCTCTTCTTATACCAGAAGTATAACGACAATACTTATCTAATCCTAATCCAAAATGTCCAAGATTAACATATCCAATATTAGCCATATGAAATCCACTCAAAATAATTCCTGAAATAATTTGATAATCCGCTGGATTATTTACAAAAGATGCTAAGAATAACTGTAAATTTTTTGTTTTATCATAAATAGAAGTATCATATCCATAATTTTTAATCTTTGCAATACAAGAACTAATGGTCTTTTCATCAGAACTAACGTGATTACGAAACCATAATGGCAACTTTTCTTCATCCAATATTTCCGTATAAGCCATATTCGCATAAATCATTAAATACTCAATGACTTTTCTAAATATCGGTCCATCAATTTTCGCATCATTAATTGGCTGTCCCAAATCATCAGTCTTAATATTAGGAACAGGAATATATAACTCAATTTTCCCGTGACGTTTTAAATTATCTCCCAAAATATCAGCTAATTCTTTTAAATGAAACAATAAGTCTCTATAAGGCAAATAACTCTTGTCAACTGTCTCATCTCCAAGATAAACCTTATCACATTCTGCATAAGACATTTTCTTCCTTGAATTAATAACCCCATATGTAAGTTTCTTATTAATAACATTCCCTTTATTATCAATCTCTAAAGTTATTGTCTTAGTAAGTCTATCTTCTCCCGGATTAAGAGAACATATCCCATTACTAATAACATAATGGAATAGGGGAAAGACTGACTTTCTAGTATAAACACTATAACCTCTTTTTAAAGCCTTTCTAAATATTGCTCCTCCAAAAGGAATAAACTCAGAAATTGAAGCAATATGACAACGATATAACCAATTACCATTTTCCAGTTTCTTTACCCAAACTGCATCATCCATATCTCTAGTATTATAACAATCAATAGTAATTGCTTCCTCACCACGATAATCCTCTCTATTAGCCAAAATTTCCTCATTAATATCAGTCTTAATATTAGCTAATTCCCTCAAATAATCCTCATCATACTCATTATCAAATCCGTGATTATAAGCTAATATAATATCTCTATTATTAGGATCACTAGTATTACCAATTCTTTTAATAATTTTTTCATATCCCGGTTTACTAACATTAACAAGTACATACTCTCCAATCGAATAATCCCTTAAAGAATCTGAATTAACTTTTAAAGAATAATTACCTTGAGTATACTCCAAAGCTTTTTTTCCATTAACAAATACTACTTCAAATACTTGTTCTGTAAATCTTCTATCAACAATTTCTCTAACATATGCTTCTTTATCAATAATTCTATACTTAACCTTATCTCCAGAAAGCACATTATAAAAAGAATTAACAGATAAAGGAATAGCCTTACCATTATCAGTTTTAATTTGTTTAATTCCATTTTTAGTAACAGATACAACTCCTTCTCGTATCTCACTATTACTTACTCTGTATTTCTTACCAAAAAAAGTTAAATCTCCTATCTTAACCATTCTAGCTAATGTCTCCCCAAGATTTTCATTACCAACATTCATATTGATTTTCTCATAAGTAGCCCATTTTTGATCTCTATTACTAATATAATTTATAACCCTTTCCGCTACCTCTTTACTATACACAATAAATTCCTCCTACACTTAAATTATAAACAGTTAGTAAATATTTTACAACCTAGTTTACAAATATTTGATACTTATAATTGCCTATTTTTTTAAAATATGCTAAAATATTCATATAAAGTAATAAGGAGGTATACATATGAGATATGTAGGAACAGTCGTAAGAGGAATAAGAACCCCTATAATAAAAGAAGACACCAATTTAGCAGATACCGTTATTGATTCTCTAATGAACGCCCAAAAGAGTGAAGGCTTCACTTTTCAAGATCGTGATATTATAGCTATAACTGAAGCTGTCGTTGGTATTGCCGAGGGGAATTATGTTACTGTTGATGACATTGCTAAAGATGTATCAAGTAAATTTCCTGAAAAAGAAGTGGGTTTAGTATATCCAATCCTAAGCCGTAATCGTTTTTCTATGATTTTAAAAGGAATTGCTAGAGGAATGAATAAAATAACAATGTTTTTATCATTTCCAAAAGATGAAGTAGGTAATGGTATAATGAATGAACAAGACTTAATAAACAGCCCATTTAATCTAAATAGTATTATTAGTGAACAAGACTACAATAAATATTTTAAAAACTTTACTCATCCCTTTACCGGAATTAATATGGTTTCTTTTTACAAAGAATTAATTGAAAGTGAGAATTGCCAAGTAGAATTTGTTTTCTCCAATAATCCTAAAGATATCTTAAAATACACCAATAATATTATAAATTGTGATATTCATTCAAGATATGAAACCAACAAACTATTAAAAGATCAAAATGCTAATATTTATGGCCTATATGAAATAATGAATAAACCTATTAATAACTCTGGCTTCAATGAACATTATGGATTACTAGGATCAAATAAATCCACTGAAGAAAGATTAAAACTCTTCCCACGAACAGGGCAACATTTAGTAGCTACAATTCAAAATAAAATGTATGAATTAACTGGTAAAAAAATAGAGGTAATGGTTTATGGTGATGGTGCCTTTAAAGATCCTGTTGGTGGAATTTGGGAATTAGCAGATCCTGTTGTCTCACCAGCATATACCAAAGGCTTAATTGGCACTCCCAATGAAATAAAATTAAAATATGTTTCCGATAACATCTATGCTGACTTAAGAGGTGAAGAACTAGCCGAAGCAATTCGTAAAGAAATTAAAAGTAAACAACAAAACTTAACTGGTAATATGTTATCTCAAGGGACAACCCCTAGAAGATTAACTGATTTAATAGGTTCCCTATGTGACTTAACCTCTGGTTCTGGAGATAAAGGAACCCCTGTCGTCTACATTCAAGGATATTTTGATAACTATGCCGATTAATAATGAAGGAGGATCTATGAATAAAAATAAAATAATAATAATTTGTCTAAGTCTCATAATTTTAGCTTCTATTGTAACATCTATCTATCTATTAGCTAATCCTAAAACAAACAATTCTAACAACGAAGATGACATAATTAATATTGATAATCACGATGTTTTAAAAGATACTAAATATGAAGAACTAGATATTACTAATCAGACAATAACTGTCAAAAATAATAGTTCAAATTACTTAGCAGTTATAAAAAACAATACCTCTAATGACTATAAAATAAACAATCTATACATTATCTTCCATCAAGGAAAAAGCACTAAAGAAATTCTTGTCTTAAAAGACGCTAAAATTCCTTCATCAGGAACTAGAACTATCGACTTAACCATTAATAGTTCCTTATCAAAGGTTACAAAAATAGAATATATTCAAAAGTAGTATAAATGAAGTCTCCAAAACTTCATTTTTTCTTTAATAATATTTAAATTTATTGTATAATTATGTTAAGGAGAATAAGTATATGGTAACAATTGATAAATTAAAAATTAACCCCAATAAAAAAGTCATTGATGATATTAAGATACAAATAATCTATATTCCATTAAAAAGTAAACTAGGTTATACCTTTAATCCCCTAGTAGAAGTAGGCACCTACGTTACAATTGGTACCCCCCTAGGTAAAAATGATGTTTGTGATCTACTTTTAACATCTAGTGTAAGTGGTACCGTTGTTGGTTTAACCAAAAAATATATTTCAAATGGTGAATTAGTAAATTGTATTGTTATAGAAAACGACTTTAAAGAAAAATATAATGATAAAGTAGGGAAGAAGAAAGATATTACAAAATATAGCAAAGATGAATTTATCTATCTTCTAAAAAAATGTGGTATTACCGGAATGAGTGGTAATGATTTTCCAACATATTTAAAATATGATACTAACGAAGAATTAAAATACCTAATTATAAATGGTGCCGAATGTGATGCATATACCAGTGCTGATAGTGCTATTATGTATAATAACCCTGAAGAAATTCTTGAATGTATTGATGCTATTATGGAAATTATGCACCTTTCAAAAGCCTATATTGCCATTAATGAAAGTAATACCCTAGTAATTAACAAACTATTAAGATACATTAACACCTACCCAAATATTAAAATATATAGCCTAATTGATGCTTATCCTAACGGTTATGAACGTTACTTAGTAAAAGAAACACTTTCTTTAGAGTATCATAAAACACCAAAAGAAGTTAAAACAATTACCGAAAATGTCTCTACAATTTATGCCATCTATGAAGCCTTAAAATATCATAAACCATTATCTGATAGAATAGTTACCATTGCTGGAGCTGGCATAAAAAAACCAGCAAACTATAAAGTAAAAATAGGCACCAACTTTAGTGAAATAATTCTAAAAACAGAAGAGTACAACAAACTAAAAGATCCTATTTTAATCGCTGGTGGTTTAATGATGGGAAAATCAATCCCTAACGATGAATTAATAATTACCAAAGACTTATCTTGTATCTTAATAATAGAAAACAACGAAGTAAAATCAAATCCTTGTATTAAATGTGGCAAATGTACCGAGGTTTGTCCATCTAAATTAATACCTTCAATGATTATAGAAAACCCTCAAGATGCTAAAAAATTAAAAGTAGAAAGATGTATTGAATGTGGATTATGTTCTTATATTTGCCCATCAAAAATAGAAATACGTGATAAAATCTGTAAGATAAAGGAGGAGCAAAATGAAAAACTTTAAACAAGTATCTATATGTTTTATAAAATCAAATAACAGTATTCAAAAAATAAATTTAGCTTATTTTATCTCCACCTTATTCTTTACAGCCTATATCTTTCTTTATCACCTAATTTTAAAAGAATATTCATATCTTGCTAATTACCTAAAAACTATTATTCTTACCACTACCTTCTTAATAATTCTAGATTACATCATAAATCTCTTAACAAAAAATAAACAAATAATCAAAGTTTTTACCAAGGATAATATTTTAACAATCTCCTTATTACTGTCCCCATTCCTTATAAATACTTCACCAATTATTCTATTAATTACTTGTATAATCACTATAATATCTAAAAAAATTATAAAAGGAATAAACCTAAGTAGTATCTTATATGGCATATTATTCCTATATTTATATCGTTATTTTACTAATAATTTAATAACCCCTCTAACAAACCTAAAATCATTAAACTACTTTGGTACATACAACCAATTAGTAGCCAGTAATGGAAGTATTTCTTCATACATATTAGGTTATAATTACCTAAGTCCTCTAATTTCCATTCTTGCCTTTATCTATCTCTTTATCAAAAAAACAACAAAATATAACATCATCTTCTCATATACCATTACCTTTACTATAATGATGCTTATAATAGGAATATTTAACAATATGAGTATCTGGTTTGTTTTATTTGAATTAGTAACAGGTAATATCTTATACCTAGTAACATACACCATCTCTGACTATACCATTACTCCAGAAACCAGTGAAGGACAAATTCTATACGGATTTATTCTAGGAATTATAACTGTAATTCTCCGCTTCATCATCCCTGAAGTATCTGTTATCATATCTATTATTTTTGGTCATTTAGTCTTAACTCCAATAGTAAGAAAAATAATGCTCAATTTAAAATATAAAAGAAAATCTGCCCTAATATATTTTGGAGCAACCACTATTATAAGTATAATAGTAACTATAACTTTAATAATATTAAAATAAATAATATCAAAAATCAGTTTATAAGTCATAAAAATCTCAAAATAGGGTACTATGATTTTTTAAAATTAAAATATACAACGTTTTATGGAGGATATTATGGATAAAATATTATTAAAAGAATATAAAAATAAATTAGCATTATTAACAGAAAAAGAAAAGAAAATACGAGCAACTTATCTAAGAAACTTATCTCTAGGTAAAATTTTAGGTCCAGTTACCGGATACGCCAGTATTGATAAACCTTGGCTAAAGTATTATAACGACACTTCATTTACTGCTTTACTAGAATTTCAAAAAAAGAAACCAGTAAGTATGAGATGCTCTTTGATTATGCAAGAAAAAATTTTGATACTGTAATTTTATCGTATTTAGGAAATGAAATAACTTACCAAGCACGTCTTACAAACATTGACATTACAGCCTCTGCTTTGGTGAAAACCGGCGTTAAAGAGAATGAAAAAGTAGTAATTATGCTACCAAACATTCCTGAAGCCCGTTATTTAATTTATGCCTGCAGTAAAATAGGAGCCATTCCTAATCCAATAATGCCAACTATTTCACAAGAAGATATTGAAAATATTATTAAAAACACTTCTTGTAAAAAAATCTTTATGATGCAAGGAATATTAAAAAATTATCAACAAGCCCTTCAAAGTTGCCACATTTCCCCAGATAATATAATTTAGATAAATCCCTTAAGAAGTGCTAAAGGACTATATAAAATGCTCTATTTAATTAATAAAGATAATTATGATAATTATTTATTAAACGGAAAATACCAAAATACTCCTCCAATAAAAAGAAAAGGAGAAGACTTAGCCTTAATAGAACAAACTGGCGGTACAACTGGTTTAACTTCAAAAGGAGTATTAATATCTAATTATAACTTATATGCCTCTAATTACCAACTTGAGCACGGTGGCTTTAATTTTGATTCCGGAGACCTCTTTCTAGATATCTTATTAACCAAATTAGATAAGTATTTAGAAACAAATAATACTTAAACATTTTACCCCTAATATACTTCCATCTATTTTTATTTTCCCCAAAAAACAAGCAAAAAGATGTAGATCCAATACAATCTACATCTTTTAAAATACATAATCTATTTAACTATTTCAATATCAAATAACCAATTCCAAGACCAATAAACAAAGAAACAATCAAAGTAAGAATAAGCCCAAGAACCTTTCCAAAACCGCTGCTATGTCTCTCTTTAAGAATACTTTTCTTTTCTGAATCAACAGTTTTCTTTATTTTTCCCTCAACCTTTAATGTTTCTTCTGTTTCATTATTAGAGTTTCCATTATCAAATAAACTTTCATTACGATTATTAATTCTTTCCACCAAATTTTTATCCCCATTCACAAAAATTAAATCATCATTATTTCTTCTCCCAATATCTTGACTTAAAATAATACTTCCATCACCATACATCTCCTGAAGCGAATCAAAGAAATTTTGTTTAGAATTATTTATCATCATCCAAACACCATTAACATAGTTAGGTATTGTTGCCTTAAGCCAAGCAAAAAACTTTTTATCCATCTCATTTAATAAAACAAAGTTAATTACTTTATCAAAAGAAGCCATATGATGTTTAGCCTCAAAAATTCTATTAGCAACATCATAAGTAACACCTTGTATTTCTCTTAAAATTTTCTTAAATAAATCTCTATTGTCACTCACACAAGCAGTTTTAAATTCTTCCATATTGATTAAAGGTACCACATAAATTGCCTTATCATAACCATTAAATATTTCTTCCCCAATAGATTTAACTTCTTCTAAATTTCCATCAAATCCAACAAAAATATTATAATTATCTATCTGTCTATCAGGCACTACTGCATAGTAACCAATATTCTCCTTATTAAAAAATTGATATATTTTATATTTTTCATCCTTACTAGCTACTATCTTACTACTATCCATTCCATTCACCTCTATTATATTTACCATAAAAATTATAACATAAAATATTAAAAAATAATAGTTTTTCAAAAAAAATCTTAAAAAAAATTATCTTTCCTCACTTGTAAAAGTAACTTCCACCCTACAATGGAATTTAAGTTTACAAATTTT
>URVV01000017.1 GCA_900551455.1 uncultured Mycoplasmatota bacterium | reverse complement strand
CCATTGTTTAAATTCTCTCTTTTTTATTTAGTCCTTGACATTGGGTACATTTTAAGAACTGATCGCTTTTTTATTTAATATTTCTAATAATACCAAAGAGAATAGTTATTATTAAGATAATTGTAGTGGTATATCGAGGAATTTTTTCTTTTATTTTATTTTGTTTATTAAATAGATAGATATATTCTTGATAGATATAATAGATAATAAACGGTGGAAGAAGAATAGATACTAATAGGTTATAATGAATAGCTTGTTTTAAGTTACCATTTATGATAGCAAATAAACATCTGGTGATGCCACATCCGGGACATAATAATCCGGTGATGGTATAGAATGGACATACTATTTTTAAGTTTATGGTGTGATTTAAATAATAATATATTAAAAAAATACTAATAAAGATAATATTTTTTAATAGTATTTTTTTTAATCTATTCAGCAAATCTGTTTAGATCCGATTGAATTAAGCATTCACTTACAATAGATAGTCCAAAAATTGATAATAATAAATATAAAACTGAGTTGTCGTTTATTTCTTTATTATATTTTTTACCAATTTGATATAGTCTTTGGCCCATTTTGTAATTCCAGTAAAGGGAGTATATACCACAAGTTAAAATGGTATATAGTAGAGCCAAACCTCCAGATGTAGGATTATTATCGTCAGATAAGGTATTAGTATCATCTGTCATTTGAACAAACCATATTAATCCGTAAATACCACAAGTTATAAAAGAGAAAATTATTTGCATAGCAATATCTTTCTTTTCTAGAATTGGATGAATAGGAGTTTTTCTTTTGGGTTCTTTTTCTTCAAGATTAGAACCACATTCTGGGCAAAAAGTTACTTGTTCTTTTAATTCTTTACCACAATATGGACAATATTTCATATTATCACTCACCTCTTAATAAGATTTTAATAAAGTTAATTTTGTTTGTCAATATATAATTAGTTATCTCTTAATGTTGCTTGACATTTATTAGTTACTTCATTAATTATTTTGTTAAAGATAGTCATTACTTCTTCATCTGTTAGGGTTTTTGTAGGATCTGTAAACGTTAGAGAAAAAGCAATAGACTTTTCATTTTCTTTTAGATTAGGTCCAGTATATACATCAAATACTTGGATGTTAGATAATAATCTACCAGCAGATTTTTTTATTTGTTCTGATAGAGTTTCACACGAGATATCTTTATTTACAATGAAGGAGATATCTTTAACTATTTCTGGATAAATAGATGCGGGTTTATATTTAATTGGCTTTATTGGTTTTATTAGTTTATTTAAAGATATTTCTGAAAGATATATTTCTTCTTTTTTAATACTTGGGTGAATTCTTCCGATAATACCTATTGGTTCACGATCTAGAAGAATTTCAGCAGACATACCAGGATGCATATCTTTTATTGAAGAAGATTTAAAAGTATATCTATTTTTTAGTCCCATATAATCTAGAAGGTTTTCTATAATGCCTTTTAAGATATAGAAATCTACGGGTAGTTTATTATTTTGCCAAGTTGATCCTTGATAATTTCCTTTCATAAGAATAGATATTTTAGTGTCTTCTTTGTAGGAAATGTCATAAGTTTTAGCTATTTCATAGATTAAGATGTTTTCTACTTTTCTGGATTTATTATAGTCATAGACGTTTAATAATGATGGTAAGATAGTAGTTCTAATAGTAGATTTATCTATACTCATTGGATTTGGTAGGATGATTTGTTGTTTGTTTTCGTAGTTAAATAGTTTAGTCATTTCTGGTGATACGAGGGTGTATGTTTTTACTTCATTTAAGCCAAGATTTCTTAATCTTTTAGTTACTATTTTGCGATATTTTACGTCTCCAATATATTCACCTTTTCTAATTGGTACGATTGGCATTGTAGATACGAGGTTATGATAACCATATAATCTACCTATTTCTTCAGCTATATCATTATAGAAAGGATCTATGTCTAGTCGACGATTAGGAATAGTACAGATGATCTTATGACCTTTTAATTGATATTTGAAATCTAAGCGGTCTAACTCTTTTAGCATATCTTCTCTAGAAATGGTTATACCTAATAGTTTGTTAATTTCTTCTTCAGTAAATTCTACTACTTTAGGAGTTTTGTCTATTTTATCGTGAGAAATTAAACCAGATAAGACTTTGGCATTGGCATATTTTTCTAGGAGATGACAAGCTCTTAGGAGAGATTTTTCAGTATATTCATAATTTAGGCCTTTTCCATATCTAATTGAGGCTTCACTTTGAAGGTTTAATCTATTAGCAGTTGCACGAATACTGATAGGGTTAAATATTGCGGATTCGATTAGAATTGTTTTGGTATTTTGATCAACTTCGGTATTAAGTCCCCCCATTACACCAGCTATACATACTGGTTTTGAGCCATCAGTAATAACAATATCATCTTTAGTTAAAACTCTTTCTTTACCATCTAGAGTAGTTATTTCTTCTTTATCTTCAGCCATACGGACAGTAATTTTATCTCCTAGTTTTTGGGCATCAAAGAAATGCATTGGTTGACCATATTCAAGCATTACATAGTTAGAAATATCAACAACATTGTTAATAGGACGCATACCAGCAGAAATTAATCTTTTTTTAATAAAATCTGGTGATTCTTTTACTTGGATATCTGTAACCATTTTAGCTAAATAATATGGACATTTATCAGTATTAACAGTTAAGTTAAAATGTGATGTGATATTATCTTTAATAGGATTTATAGTATCACTTGGTAGCGTTACTTTTTTATTTAGAATGGTAGCTATTTCATAAGCAAAACCAATATGATAATAGCAATCATTATTACGGTGTTTATGAACATCTAATTCATATATAGTATCATCTAATCCTAAAAAGGTTAATGGATCCTCTCCTACTTTGGCATTTTCTGGTAATTCAGTAATGCCTCTGTTATAGCTTTCTTCAGTCTTTTCTTCTAATCCTAATTCATATAGAGCGCAAAGCATTCCGTTTGATTCAACACCTCTAATTTTAGATGGTTTAATTTCAAAGTTGTCTTTAAGAATGGCTCCAGGTAAGGCTACTATTACTTTTAAATTTTTTCTGACGTTTCCAGCACCACATACTATTTGAGTAGAAGTTTTACCAATATCTACAAGGCAAATATTTAAATGATCAGAGTCCGGATGTTTTTTTACTTCAAGGATTTCTCCGATTACAAGATTATTAATATGATTGGTTATTACTTTTTCAACGTTAACACCGGCTTTAGTAATTTTTACAGCTAGTTCTTTAGGATCTTCAGAAGAGATATCAACATAATCTTTTATCCAATTTAAACTTATCATTTTATTCACTTTCCTTTCTGTCAAAAGTACTTACTTCACGGAGATCAGTCATATAGAAGGTTCTTATATCATTGATGCCATATTTTAGCATTGCTAGTCTTTCTGCTCCAAAACCGAAGGCAAAGCCGGTCCATTCTTTTGGATCATAACCGCAGTTTTTTAAAACGTTGGGATGAACCATACCAGCTCCAGAGACGGTAATCCAGCCAGTATTTTTACAGATGTTACAGCCTTTTCCGTGACAATTAAAGCAACTGATATCTGTTTCTACGGATGGTTCGGTAAATTGATAGTAACTTGGGCGGAATCTGGTTATACAGTCTTCTCCGAAGAGTTTTTTAGCAACAGTATCAAATGTTCCTTTTAAGTCACAAAGACTAATATTTTTATCTATTAAAAGTCCTTCAATTTGCATAAATTGATGAGAATGTGTTGCATCATCATCATCACGACGATATGTTTTACCAGGACAGATCATACGAATAGGTACTTTACCGGCTCCTTTTAACATTGTTCTTACTTGTACTGGAGATGTTTGACTTCTTAGAAGAATTGACTCACTTTCAATATAGAAAGTGTCTTGGGCATCTCTTGCAGGGTGTCCTTTAGGAATATTAAGTAATTCAAAGTTAAATTTATCTTCTTCGATTTCAGGTCCATCTACGACATCGTATCCCATAGATATAAATAATTCTTCAATTTCTTCGATAATGTGCTCTAAGATGTTTGGAGCACCAAAGTTTATCTTGGTTCCGGGAAGGGTTACATCAATCTTTTCAGATGATAATTTTTCATTTAATAGTTTTGTTTCTAAGTTATTTTTATATTCTTCATATAAGTTATTGAATTTTGTTCGTAATTCATTTAGAAGCATCCCAAAATCTTTTTTTTCTTCATTAGGAAGATCTTTCATCATTTTAGATAATTCAGTGATACGTCCTGATTTACCAAGATATTCAACTTTGAGGTTATTTAATTTTTGAAGATCTAAATTGTCTTCGAATATTTTTTCAATGTCTTCTTTCATTTTTATAATTATTTCTTTATTCATATTATCAATCCTTTCTTTAAATAAATAAAAAAGTTATAATCAAAGGACGAGGAAGACCCGCGGTACCACCTTTGTTTATAACTTTAGTTATACTCTCAAACCTATAACGTAGGTAACGATAAAACTCCAAGGATGAATTCAGTCAATAATTATTATTAGTATTACACCAGCACTAACTCTCTTTAAATAATTATTTATAGACCTACTACTTCCTTATCATAGTTTTATTAAATAGTCATTAAATCTTGTTCTTTATCTTTTAATTTTTCATCAATTATTTTATTATATTTATTAATTAATTCTTGTACTTCTTCATTACCTCTTTTTTCAAGATCTTCGGGTAATTTTAAGTTTTTGACTTCAGTATTTGAGTCTTGTCGAATGTTTCTTAAAGCTATACGAGCTTCTTCAGCAAGTGATTTTACTTGTTTTACTAATTCTTTACGGCGATCTTCAGTTAATGGAGGAATTACTAGAAAAACACATTCTCCATTATTATTAGGCGTTACTCCTAGATTGGCTTCGAAGATAGCTTTTTCAATGCCACCAAGGACAGATTTATCAAATGGTTTTATCATTAATTGTCTAGCTTCAGGGATACTGATATTAGCTAATTGTTTTAAAGGAGTTGGGGCTCCGTAATATTCGACAGTGATACCATCTAACATTGCAGGATTAGCACGACCTGCTCTTACATTAGTAAATCTATTAACTAAATTATTAATTGTACTTTCCATTTTTTCTTCAGTATTAAATAAAATTGTTTCTATATCCATATATATTTCCCTTTCCTTTGTTAATATAATATCACAGTTTTAGAAAAAATACTACTATTTTTCTTGGATTAAAATACCATTAACATTTAAATCATTAACTTCAGTTATTTTTATTTTTACTGGGGTATTATTTTCAAGATTCTCTTTTATTTCTACGGGGATATAATTAGTAGTTATAACTATTTTAGTGGAATCTTTTCTAGTTTCAACGATGCCATCATAAACATTACCTATTTTACTTTGATAATATAAATTTTCATATTTATCTGAAAGAGCAATTACTTCTTTGACACGACATTTCTTTGTGATACCATCTATTTGATTTGGCATTGTTGAAGCTACTGTACCATCTCTTTTAGAGTATGGGAAAGTATGAATTTTAGTAAACTTGATTTGATTAAGAGTATCAATGGTTTCTTTGAATAGTTCTTCAGTTTCTCCAGGAAAACCTATGATTAGATCTGTAGTTATGGAAATATCGGGAATAAGAGTACGAATTTTATTTATAGTATTAATAAAATATTCTATATCATAATGGCGATTCATTTTTTTTAATATTGTGTTACTTCCAGATTGTAATGGAATATGTAGATGCTTAGCCATAATATCATTATTTTTTATTAAGTTAATAATTCCATCGGTTACTTCATTTATTTCAATACTTGATAATCTAATTCTTAAGAGATTAGGTATTTTTACTAATTCTTTTAAGAGAGACTCTAAGTTATGTTCGGTACCAAGACCATATCTTCCAGTATGAATACCGGTTAGAACTATTTCTTGATAACCATTATTTACAAGATTAGTAATTTCTTTAATGACTTCGTAAAAATCTTTACTTCTTAAATTTCCTCTGGCATAAGGAATAGTGCAGTAAGTGCAAAAAGCATTACAGCCATCTTGAATTTTAACAAAGCCTCTAGTATGAACGTTAAATTTATCTATGTACATATTTTCAAAAGAAAGATTTTTTAAATCGGCAACTTTATTAATATATTGATGAGTGTTTAGATACTCTTTAAGTAATTCTACAACATTTGATTTATGAACATTTCCAATAATAATATCGGCATCAATTGCAGAAGGATTTAACTGAGCATAGCAACCCATAACAACAAGGATAGAATCGGGATGATTTTGTCTGGTTGTATGAATTAATTTACGATCTTTGCGGTCGGCTTCATTAGTTACTGAACAGGTATTAATAATATATATATCAGCTGGATCTTCATAGTTAACCATTTTGTAGCCAGCTTTTTGCATTAGGTTAATAACGTATTCTGATTCATAAATATTTACTTTACATCCGAAAGTATGAATAGCAAAAGTCATAAGATCACTTCCAATCTGTTGTATATTTTAACACAAGTTATTATAAAAGAAAAGTTAATTATTTATATTATCAAGATATTTAATAAGAGGGGGGCAATCATTAAAGACAAGATAAGTTTCTTTAACAGTTTTTTTAGTAAAATTTTCTACATATTGTTTTTCAAAGAAAGATAATAATTCATCAAAGAAGTGATTACTGTTATAGATTATAATTGGTTTATTAAATTCATTGCTTCGTTTACTTTCAATGGTACTTAATAATTCATAGGTTGTCCCTATGCCACCCGGAAGAAATAGGATAAGATCACTTTCATTAATAAGTTCTTCAGTACGACGGCAAATATTTTCGGTAATTATTTCTTTGGTACATTTAATTTTTTTTAGGTCCTCTTTAAATATTTCAGGAGTAATACCTATAACTTGATGATTATTTTTTAAGGCCTCTTCGTAGGAGTCATTCATAAGTCCTTGATTATATGCGCCATATACGAGATCATAATTTCTTTTAAAGATTTCTTTTAATAATTCTTGACAATCTTGTCGATAGTTACTTGGAATATTGTTTGATGATGAACACCCGATAAAAATTTTCATATATATACTTCCCTTCTTTAAAATATCTAATTTTATCTTAATTCATTATACTATTTATGTTTTAGATTGTAAATTGATAATTGATTTTTTACTTTAAATAACTTTTTAGTAAATAGAATTTAATTTTTTTAGATATTTGTTTTTTTAGTTGGTTTATGATAGAATTAGGTTTGTGGTGAGGATGATGTTTAAGTATAGTTTGGATAATAAGAGATATCATACGCTTAATTATTTTTATAAAAAGAAATTTGGAATCAAGGTATTTAAGGTCAGTTTAAATGGAGGTTTTAGTTGCCCTAATTTAGATGGTAAGGTAGGATATGGAGGATGTATTTATTGCTCAAAGAGTGGTAGTGGAGAGTTTGGTGGAGATAAAAACAAATCTTTGACAGAACAATTTATGGAGATGAAAAAGGTTGTTAATAAGAAGAATATTCCTTGTAAATATATTGGCTACTTTCAAGCAAGAACTAATACTTATGATACGGTGGAAAATCTTAAGAAAAGGTATGAAGAAGTTTTGAAGATAGATTCGGTTATTGGACTTAATATAGCGACGAGATGTGATGCAATTAGTGATGAGTGTTTAGATTATTTGAGTAGTCTTAATAAAAAGACGTTTTTAACTATTGAGTTAGGACTTCAAACAATTCATAAGGAAACTTCTAAATTAATTAATAGATGTCATACTTTAGAACAGTTTGAAGAGATGGTTAAGAAGTTAAGAGAACGAGGAATTAATGTAGTTGTACATATTATTAATGGATTACCTTATGAGAGTGAAGATAAGATGATAGAAACTGCAAAGTATTTAAATAAGTTAGATATTCAGGGAATAAAGATTCATATGTTACATATTATTAAAGATACGGAAATGGATAAGTTATATAAAAAGACTAATTTCCATATTCTTAGTAAAGAGGAATATATAGATATTGTCATAAAGCAATTAGAAGTATTAAGAGAAGAAATAGTAATTAATAGAATTACTTCTGATCCTGATAAGGATTTATTAGTAGAACCTATTTGGTTAACGAAGAAATGTCAATTATTAAATGATATTGATAAGGAAATGAAAAAAAGAAATACATATCAAGGAATAAAACTTTAATATGTATTTTTATTTGGATAAATTGGTCATTACGTATTTATTTTCCTCTCTTAGATTATCTTTCTTAACATCTGTTATAAGTACAAGTGAGGCAATTAATAGAATTGTATAAAATATTATTACTCCTTTGTTATTTTTTAAAAATTTCATATTATCACCCTTTCTTGATACTATTTTATTACATACGATTGTTTGTGTCAATAAGAAATAGATGTTTTTTAAACATTTGTTTGTATTTTACAATTTGATGTCAACTGTATATTAAAGTTGTAAATGGACGTTTTTTCTTAAAAGTATATAAACAAATGTTTGACTTTTCAGAAATAATATGTTATTATGGTAGTGAGAGGAGAGTTTATATGAGACAAAAAACTGATGGATTAACTAAAAAGCAAAAAGAAGTTTTAGAATTTATTAAACAATTTCATGCAGAGAATAAATATCCCCCATCAATAAGACAGATATGTAATGCAATTAATTTATCTTCACCAGCAACAGTGCACGTACATATTAATCATTTGGTTGATAAGGGTTACATAAAAAGAAGTAAAGAAGGAAATAAGGCGTTAGAGTTATTAGTTCCTAATGAGTATGAATCTCATGGAGAAGATGTAGTTAATGTGCCTTTACTTGGTAAAGTTACAGCTGGTTCTCCAATAGAAGCTATTGAGGTTCCTAATGAATTTTTCTCCCTACCCGCTTATTTGATTCCTAAGAAAAAAGAAGTATTTACTTTAAAGGTTGATGGAGAGAGTATGATTAATAAGGGAATACTATCAAATGATATAGTTATTGTTGAGAGATGTAATGATGCGAAAAATGGGGATATGGTAGTGGCGATGAACGATGATAATGAAGTTACTTTAAAAACGTTTTATAAGGAAAAGGGTCATTTTAGATTACAACCAGAAAATGATTATATGCAACCAATTATTTTAGATAATGTTACTATTTTAGGAAAGGCTATTGGATTATATAGAAAATTTTAAAAAGATTCCGGTTAATAAATAACCGAAATCTTTTTTAGTTAATCTTTTATAAGTTTTTACAATTCTTTTTTGATGCCTAAATGTTCATAGGCTTTATCTGTTACCATACGACCACGTGAGGTTCTTTTTAGATAACCATTTTGAAGAAGGTATGGTTCATAGACATCTTCGATGGTGGTAACTTCTTCGCCAATTGATGAGGCAATAGCTTCGATGCCTACGGGGCCACCATTAAATTTTTCGATAATTGATAATAATAAATTATAGTCTGTTTCATCTAGTCCTATTTTATCTACTTTTAGTTTCTTTAGAGCATCTTCAAGAATATGTTTGGTAATAAGACCGTCTCCTTGAACAAGAGCAAAATCTCTAACTCTCTTGAAAAGGCGATTGGCTATTCTGGGGGTTCCCCTACTCCTTTTGGCTAATTCGGTGGCAGCTTCATCAGTTATTTCTGTTTTTAGGACTCGTGAGGTTCTTTTTATTATTTGAAAAAGTTCTTCTTCAGTATAGTAATTTAGTTTAGAAATGATACCGAAACGATCTCTTAAAGGAGCAGAAAGGTCTCCAGCTCTAGTGGTTGCTCCGATAAGGGTAAAATGTGGTAATTCAATCTTTATATTACGGCTAGTTCCTTCACTGCCAATGACTATATCTAGGTAATAGTCTTCCATTGCTGGATAGAGAATTTCTTCGATAAATCTTGGGATACGATGAATTTCATCAATAAAGAGAACATCATTTGGTTCTAGTGTTGAAAGGATAGCTGCTAGATCACCACTTTTTTCAATGGATGGGCCTGAGGCAGTTTTTATATTACTTCCTAGTTCGTTAGCAATAATGTATGCTAAAGTGGTTTTTCCTAATCCAGGTGGGCCATATAAAAGAACGTGATCAAGGCTTTCTTTACGCATAAGTGCTGATTTGATGAATATTTTAATATTTTCTTTTACTTCACTTTGACCAATATATTCATCGAGAGTTTGGGGTCTTATATTATCATATCTATCTTCTTCTAATAATTCTTGAGTTAATACTCTATTTCCTGTCATATTATCACCTTTTTTTGATATACTCTTCAATTTCTTTCCACGTTTTAAAGTGATGGAACTCTTTATACTTTTGATTGTATGGGGCATCAACCATTAATACTTCAATACCGGATGCTTGAACTTTGGTACAATGTTTTATACTGTCGTCAATAAAGAGATCTATTTTTTCTTTAAGACATACTTCGTCTTTATAATGAGCTCTTACTATGAGTTTATCATAATAGATTTGGTTATTATCTAGATATTTTTTAGTTATCTCAAACGGATCGGTATAAGCCTTTCCTCTTGAAGTAATAAAAATTATTGTGTGACCTAATTTATGAAGGTTATCAATTACTTCTTTAATATCTTTTTTTAGAGGAAAATTTAGAGCTAAGGTGTCATAGTAATTACGCATTGTGTCAAGGTATTTATCTATGGTTAAGTTTACTTTATCTTTGATACTTCCATAATAAGGAATAGATGTAGAAAGTATTTTTTTGTCAATATGAAATACTTTTTCGTATGTAGGAATCATATATTGCCAGGTATTAGTAATAGTATCATCGATGTCTATACCGATTCTCATTAAATCACTCCTTATCTTAATAATAGTTTTAAAGCTTCTTTTATTTGTTCTTCAATAGGTAATTCTTCATTAATAGATTTAATGACTTTTTTGATATCTGCTTGTTTATATCCTAGAGCTACAAGAGCATCTGTTAGTTCGTCGTTTTGTTTGCTTGTAAGAAGACTTAATTGATTACCATTTAGTTTTCCTTTTAGATCTAGAATTATTTGTCTTGCAACTTTATCACCTATTTTAGGGAATTTTTTTAAATATAGGATGTTTTCTCTATCTATAGCATCAATAATACCGGTAATGGATCCGGTGGCTAGCATTGGAAGAGCCATTTTGGGTCCTAGTCCTTTAACGGATATTAATTTTAGAAATAAGTCTAGTTCTTCTTTGTTTTTGAAGCCATATAGTGAGAATTCATCTTCTCTTACTTGATTATATGTATAGATAGTGTATATTTCTTCTAATTTATAATAATATGGATTAGGGACATAAATTAAATAACCAATGTCGTGATTGTCTATAATAATATAGTTACATTCTACTTCTTTAATAAGACCTTTTATATAACCATACATTTTATTTAAATTCCTTTATATCGTTATTAGTTAGTCCCTTTAAAATATCCATATTCATTGTAGTTATCATTTCACTGTCTTTATTAACATTCTTGATAGTATCATTTATCATAATATTTAATAATTCTTTATAAGAAATATTTACTTCTTCCCATAAATGATGAGATAATCCGGAAGGAATACTGTTGATTTCGTCTATGTATAGTTTTTTCTTTTCTTTATCATATAGAAAATCTATTCTTGATAGTCCCGTATTATTTAAGAAATTAATAGTTTTTTTGGCATAATCAATAATTTCTTCTTGCATTGTTTCAGTTATTTTAGCTGGAACATTTCTGATAATATTTCCGTTTAAGTAGTTTTCTAAGTTACATTTATCTATATAATCACGGTATTCTAATTTTGTTTCTATTTCTTCGATAGCAGAGATGTATAGTTTGTCATTTGTTTTTAAAATTGAAATATTATATTCGACTAAAGATTCTATTTTTTCTTCAATTACTATTTTTCTGTCGTATTTTAAAACTTCATTAATAGCAGTATCTAATTCTTCTTTTCTTTTAACGGTGATAATACCTATAGAAGATCCTAAGGTAGCTGGTTTAATTATTAGTGGGTAAGATAGTTTATCTATTTTTTTAAATAGTTCTTCTTTATTTTTATTATATTCGTTATCAAAGAACCAAACATATTTAACTGTTGGAAGATTGTTTTGTTCTAATAGTTGTTTGGTAAAGACTTTATCTTGACAGATAACTGATGAATAGATATTATTTGAAACATATGGAATTCCTACTAAATTAAGATATCCTTGGATGGTACCATCTTCCATACCGTTACCGTGAACCATTGGAATAACTAAATGAAGTTCAGCTAATTCTCTTTTAATAAGGCCTGAGGTTTGAAGAATAAAACGACCTTCTTTGTTAATTAGATTTACTTTTGTAGCATATCTTTCAATTAGGTTATAGTTATTAAAACTATCTATACATCTTAGGCAACCGGAAGAATACCACACTAGATCTTTGGTAATATAGATTGGAACGACTTCATATTTATCTGTATCTATATTATCCATCGCTTGTAGAGCTGTTAAAATTGACATTTCGTGTTCTAGACTTTTTCCTCCGAATATAACTCCTATTTTCAATTTCATTTATAATCACCTTCATCTTAAGTTTATCATAGAAAATAGTGGTAGTCAAATATAATGAGGCTTTTATAACCTTGGGTTTACGTAAATAGATAGACTTAACATTTTTTATGTAAAGAGAGTTTTTTGAAATTAAAAAAAGACTAAATGTGAAATATCTATCATTGAAGATACTTTATTTAGTCTTTTTAATTTTTTCAGTTATTTATGAATATTACTTTGTTTTATCAACAAATGTGGTATTAGGATTTACGTGAAACATTGAATTTAAGATATTAATATCAGCATATTCATACATATCTACTAGATGATATGATAGTTCTTTTATTTCACGGCGTTTTCCTAAACTTTTCTTTGTTACTTTACAGGCACAGTCAATGAAGTTCATTTCAGTATATTTTACCCACGTAAGAATATCTTTTTCTTTGATGTAATATAGCGGCCTTATTAGTTTCATATTTTCAAAATGATCACTATTTAAAATTGGTAACATTCCAGAAAATTTTCCGTTATAGATCATATTAAGGAGAAGTGTTTCAATAACATCGTTAAAATGGTGACCTAAAGCTATCTTGTTGCATCCTAGTTCTTGGGCTTTGGAGTATAGGCATCCTCTTCGCATACGGGCGCAAAGAAAGCAAGGACTATCAGTATCTTTTACAACATCAAAGATGTTAGTTTCAAATACTTCGATAGGAATATTTAAAATTCGGGCGTTCTCTTTTACTTGATTTAGCTTCTCTTCAGTATATCCAGGATCCATAACAATAAATCTTAATTCAAAGTGAAATTTATTATGTCTTAAGAGTTCTTGCATACATTTAGCTAAAAGAAAGGAATCTTTTCCACCAGAAATGCAAATAGCAATTCGGTCGTTTTCTTCGATTAAATTAAATTCTTTAACGGCTCTTACAAATTTGGAAAATATTTCTTTACGATATTTTTTTTGAATTGATTTTTCTATTTCTTTTAATTCTTTCATACTTTATTTCCTAATTGCTTTTATTTTTATTTTAGAGAGATTATTTCTCTTTTCAAGAATGTAATCTCGATTATTTTTTAGGATATTTTTTCCTAGGGTTAAAGTGTTATAGGTATCAGGGTTATTAGCAATATCATAGAAAACTTTTGAGAAGATACTGGTGGTAGTGGTGATAATACCTCTCGCTCCGGTATCTCTAGATAGAGCGTCTTCGACAATTAAATCTAGGATTTCATCAAAGTTAGTGATGGTAATACCTAAATTTTCTAAATTAGCAAGAATTGTTTTGACTTCGCTTTTTTTAGAGTTTAGAATAATATCTTTAAAAACTTCTTTGGTTAGTCTTTCAAAAGGAATTATGATAGGCATTCTTCCTAATAGTTCTTTCATCATTCCATATTTATAAAGAATTTTATTTAAATCATTTTCTTCTTGTTTTTTAGGAATATTTTCAAATCCAACAGGAGGTTTTGGCTTTTCAAATAGACCTTGGAAGGCACCAGTACCTACGAAGATAATATTTGTAGTATCTACGTTAAAGGTTTTGTGGCCTTGCGAATCCATTTCAACGGTTCTCTTTCCTCCTTCGATTAGAGTTAGTAATTCTTGTTGAACACCGCTGGTAGCTACGCTTTCGTTTGAATCTCCTTTTTCACTTAATTTGTCTATTTCATCTAAAACTATAATACTGTGTTCTAGTTTGTTAAGATCTTTACCACATTCGTAATAGGCTTTTACTAGAATACTGTCAACACTTTTGCCAACATAACCAGATTGGGTTATTCCTGGTACTGAATAAATGGTAATAGGTATTCCTAATTCTTTGGCTAGTTGTCTAAAGGTTTCAGTCTTGCCTACTCCAGTTGGTCCTAGAGCAAGAAGATTCTTTTTTGTTAGTCCTTTTAGATTGTAATGCATCCAAAAAGCAGTGATTATCTTTTCAATGGCTTTGTCTTGTCCTTTAATGGTATCTTTTATTTTATTAACATATGATATAGGTGTTTCATTCATTAGATGATAATCTACTTCTTTGGAAGTTTGTTCTGTTGTTTGTTGTTCTTTGGGGTCTTCGAAGACTTCTTCATATGGTATTGCTTGTTCATATCTTTCATACCATTCAGCAGTTTCTTTGTCTTCATAAATGTCAGCTTCCATTGTAGTTTTAGGAATAACGAAAATAAGATATTCACCATCTTTTCTGGCATAATAATATTTTTGAGACTCTTCAAATAATTCTTTTTTTAATTCTTTTAGTGTGGCCTTGGGATTTTCTGATAATAGTTTTGATATTTCTACTCGACCACCATAAGCATTTCCTGCGAATAATTCAAAGTCGACAATATGATGATAACTATTTTCGTCTTTATCTATAAAAACTTCATTGTCTTCATCATAACATCCTTCGATAATACGGTATGGAATAAAGGTTGTATCACCACTTTCTTGATCCACACGACGTTTAAATAATATTGCTAATTCTTTTACTTCAACCATTTTTTACCCTCCCTTAATGATTAATCTCTAATTTTTATATGTAATTCTCTTAATTGCTGTTCTGTTAGTTCGTTAGGGCCACCCATTAAAGTATCTTGGCCACTGACGTTTGGTGGGAAGACTTGAACTTCTCTTAAGTTTTCTTCACCAGTTAAAAGCATAATTATTCGATCTATGCCTGGGGCCATACCAGCGTGTGGTGGGGCTCCATATTGGAATGCAGTATATAGACTGCGGAATTTATTTTTGATGGTTTCTTCATCATAGCCAGCTAATTCAAAAGCTTTTTTCATTATAGAAATACTGTGATTTCTAACAGCTCCTGAAGACATTTCACAACCATTACATACAAAGTCATATTGATATGCAAGAATGTCTTCAATATTGCTGTTTTTTAAAGATTCCATTCCGCCTTTAGGCATTGAAAATGGATTATGTCCGAAATCCCAGGTATTAGTTTCTTCATTATATTCATACATTGGGAAATCATTAATAATACAAAATTCATAGCAGTTTTTCTTTAATAGATCTAGTTCGTTACCTAGTTTTATTCTTAATTGTCCTAGTATTTTAGCACATTTTTCTTTATTTTGATTGGCGACGATAAAGATAATGTTGCCACTAGTTAGTGATAATCTGTCTTTTAGTTTGTTACGGATATCATCGTTAAGGAATTTGTCTAGGGATGATTTGAATGTCATATCTTCATTAACTTTAATGTATCCGAGAGTTCCACCTAGAGTTTTGGTATATTCTTCCATTTGTTTAAACCAAGAATTTGATTTATCAATACTAGATACTTTTATTGCTCTAATTGTGGTATCTTTAAATGGAGCAAAATCAGCAAGAGATAAGATATCTGTAAGATCTTCAATTATTAGAGGATTTCTTAGATCTGGCTTGTCACTACCATATTTTAACATTGCTTCGCGATATGGAATTCTTTTAAATGGAGTTTTACTTACTTCTTTATCTGAGAAATTAGTAAAGATGTCATAGAAGATTCTTTCACCAGTTTTATATACATCTTCTTCAGTAGCAAAACTCATTTCAAAATCTAATTGATAAAATTCAAGGGTTCTATCTGCTCTACAGTCTTCATCTCTAAAACAAGGGGCTATTTGAAAATATTTATTAAAGCCACTAACCATTAATAGTTGTTTATATATTTGAGGTGCTTGAGGTAAGGCATAAAATTTTCCTTTGAATTTTCTAGATGGAATAACGAAGTCTCTTGCTCCTTCAGGTGAACTGGTGCTGATAATTGGGGTTTGAATTTCAGTAAAGTTCATATCTTTCATTGTTGTACGAATGAAATCTATTACTTTACTTCTTAAAATAATATTATTATGAATTTGTTCGTTTCTTAAATCAAGATAACGGTATTTTAATCTTGTTTCTTCAGAAGCATCTTTGCTGTGGTTAATTTCAAATGGTAAAACGTTAAGACTTTCTCCAAGTACTTCGAGTGATTCGATTGCTACCTCGATTTCTCCGGTTTTCATATTTGGGTTTATCATATCTTTGGTTCTACTATGAACAGTACCAGTTATAGTAATGGTGCTTTCTCTGGTCAAACTATTGTACTTGTCACCTTCTTCACTAATTAATTGAACGATACCAGTTTCATCTCTTAGAGTAATAAAGAGAAGGCCTCCTAAATTTCTGATGGAGTTAACCCATCCGGCTAATTTTAATTTTTTTCCTATGTGGGTTTTATTTACTTCTCCGCAGTATAAATCACGGTATATATTTTCTTTCATTTTTTCTCCCTTCTAAATAAAAATAACGCACGAAAATGAATGGTATAAGGACGAGAAAACTCGCGGTGCCACCTTATTTCACTTTCGTGCGCTCTTTTAATTATTTAATTGTCTGTTTCGTTAATATTTATGTTGTCACTTCATAAACCGAAATCATAAATATATTATAGCATTATTTTGATGGTTGTCAATAACTAATTTCCAGGTTCAGTACCTGTTGATGAGAATGTTCCGGTTATACCCTTGCCTTCAACTCCAGAGGTAGTTACGGTTATATTAGCAGCAAAGGCTTTTCCAGAGTCTTCATTGTTTTGAGGAGCATCAATTTCCATAATCCATAAGACAATAGAATATGTTGCTTTTCCTTCAGGGTTAGTTTCTGAGGCTTTTGGTAATATCGGGTTAAAGTTTTTTAAGACTGATGGGGATATTTTTAAATTAGCAAAATCATCTTTAGGAATCCAGTTTCCTTCGGAGTCTTTTAAAAATTTTCCAGACTCATCGACTTGATAACGGTCATCGTATATATGAGTTGCAGGAACAACTTCATTTTTATTTTCATCTAATACTTTATAATGGAGATTTTCAAAGGTGTTTAAACTAGGATTAATGGTAATATATAATGGGGCATCAATATTACCTTTATTTATTACAGTAAAGGTATAGATACTACAAATTTCGTGAAGATTATCATCTATACAGGTGGTACCTTTAGTTATTAAATTACCTTCAGAATCTTTAGTAGGTTTTACAAAGTTCTTATTCTCGTCTAAACGATCACCACTGGTAGCACGATCAATATACTTTTCAGCTGATGGGATTAGTTTAGTTTTTATTAGAGAAGTATCTTCTTCAAGAGCTAAACCAAATTCGGCTGCTCCGACATTAATAGCACCTTCTTCAGAATTAATAGATGCTGTAAAGTAAGCAAACGATGCTCCGACAAAGAGTAAAATTGTAGCAGCTACTGCTAGAATTCCGAAGAATAAGGTTTTTTGTTTTGTTTCATTCATATATACCATCTCTATTCTTCTTTAATGATATCAAAAATTAGTTAATTTGGCAAGTATTTAGGAAAGGAAAAAAGCGATTTCTCGCTTTTGTTTTTTTGTTATTCAAATCCTTCAAATGTACCAGTTAATTTAGTACCATTATCACCAGTTGAATAAATTACTTTTCCAGAGAATTTTGCACCCATTTGTGAAGACTGATCTTTAGGTTTAGGTACTTCCTCATCAGTGTAAGCTTCGTCTAGATAAATTACAAAGTAATGTACACTTTCGACGTTAGGTGCTGCTGTAAATTTAGCATTTTGAGCAAGAACAGATGTGCCAGCAGCTCCGATTATAGCTGGGCTTCCATCTAAAGTTAAAGCTACTTCAGTTCCACTTAAAGATTGGAATTTTAGGTCTTTAAATGCTTCTTTACCTTCACCAGTGCCTGCTTCGTTAGTAGTTGTTCCAACTTCAATATTAAATGTAACTGGATTAGCAGTTGTATTATTAATAGTAGCTTTATATAATCTACATACTAATTTACCTTTGCTGTCAATACATTTTTCAGTAGCTTTGTTAATAGCATACTCTAACATTGTTTTTCCTTCAGTATTTCGCTTTTCAGCAGCTAATGGAACGATACCAACTAATGCAGCCATTTCAGAATCTAATGGTGCAACTGGTTCAACACTAGTTACCGTTAAACCTGCTGTATCATATGCACTTACATTAACTGCTCCTTCACCACTAGATACTTGAGCAGAGAAATACGCAAATGATGCTCCGATTATAGCAACAATAAGTGTGGCAACACCGATAACACCTAAGAAAATTCCACTTCCTCTTTTGTTTTCCATTTTTATATCCTCCTTTACTATAATAATGATAGCAAAAGTAGGCATAAAATGCAATAGTTTTTTACAATTTTTTATAAATTTCTAACTAGAAAAGTGTTAATTGGCTAGTCTCTGGCATATTGGCAAATATTCCCATTGATTTCATTTTTTCTATTAAGGTTGTTGATACTTTGCATCTTGCTTGAAAGTCTTCGATGGAAATAAATGGATGTTTTTGGGCTTCTAATTCAATATTTTTAGCAACAACATCCCCTAGTCCATCAATTGAAGAAAATGATGGAAGAATTGTTTTATCATCTTCTACAGCAAATGTTAAGGCTTTACTTTTATATAGGTCAACATTGGCTATTTTAATACCTCTGGCAGTAGCTTCTAAAGCTAATTTTAGACTTTCAGCAATACCATTTTCTTTGTTGGTTGCATCATAACCTTTGTTTTCTATTTCAATTAAAGAACTTTTTATAGCATCATAACCTTTTATCATAGCTTCAATATTAAAGTCAGTAGCCTTTGTAGAGAACCAAGAAGCATAATAGTAAGCGGGCATATGTACTTTGTACCAGGCAATACGAAAGGCACTAATTACATAGGCAGCAGCATGGGCTTTGGGGAACATATATTTAATTTTAGCACAGGAATTAATAAACCATTCTTCAATACCAGCTTTTTTCATAGTTTCAACGTGAGAAGCCCAAGTTTCTGGATCTTTAGAGGCTTTTCCTTTTCTAACGAATTCCATTATTTTAAAGGCTTTAATTGGTTCTACTCCGTGATACATTAAGTATACCATTATATCATCACGACATCCGATAACTTCTTTAAAAGGAACCTTTATGTTCCCATTTTCGTCGGGAGTACATAGGTCTTTAGCATTACCTAGCCAAACGTCGGTTCCGTGTGATAGACCAGATATTTTAATTAGTTCGGCAAAGGTTTTAGGTTTAGTATCTTCGACCATACTGATAGTAAATGGTGTTCCAAATTCAGGAATTCCTAAGGTTCCGGTTTTACACATTATTTGTTCTTCGGTAACTCCTAGGGCTTGTGGTCCAGTAAAGATACTCATTGTCTCTTTATCATCTAGAGGAACTTTTAAAATGTCGGTTTTTGTTAAATCTTGAATTAATCTTAATTGTGTCGGATCTGAATGTCCTAGAATATCTAGTTTTAGTAAGTCTTGGTCAATGGCGTGGTAATCGAAGTGAGTTGTTCTCCAAGGGCTTGTAGGATCTTCCGCAGGAAATTGAAATGGAGTAAAATCGGAAACATCCATATAGTCAGGGACAACAACTATACCTCCAGGATGTTGACCGGTAGTTCTTTTTACTCCAGTACATCCTATTGCAAGTCTTTCAACTTCACAGGTACGTTTATTCATTATACCTTTATCCTCAAAATAGCCTTTTACAAAACCGAAGGCTGTTTTTTCAGCAACGGTGCCGATTGTTCCGGCACGATAAACGTTATCAACTCCGAATAAGACTTTGGTATATTCGTGGGCGGATGCTTGATTTAAATCAGAGAAATTTAAGTCAATATCTGGTACCTTATCAGCATTAAATCCTAAGAAGGTAGCAAATGGCATATCTTGACCGTCTTTATGCATTAATTCATTGCATTTTGGACAATGTTTATCTGGTAGATCAAAGCCACTAGAGTATGTAGCTCCTAAATCTTTGCCCTCTTCATCTTTGAAAATACTTGTTTGGCAATTTAGGCAGCGGTAGTGAGCTGGTAATGGATTTACTTCGGTTATTCCCATCATTGTAGCAACAAAGCTAGAACCAACGGAACCACGTGAACCTACTAAATATCCTTCATCGTTAGAGTGTTTTACTAGTCTTTGGGCGATTAGGTAGATTGGATCAAAACCACCGCCAATAATTCCTCCTAGTTCTTTCTTGATTTTTTTGGCTAATGTTTTTTCATCTAATTCGCCCTCTTCAGGGGGAGTGTGTTTTTTTACGTAGTTACCTACAAGTGTTTTTACTTCATCAAAACCTGATAAAACTGTTTTATGTAAATTAGTAAAAATTTCATTTTCTAATTCTTTTTCTTCTAGATCAGGATGATTTTCTTTAGCTATTTCTAAATAACATTTATAGACTATATCTCCATATAATTCTTTGGCAATTCTTTCTTCAATATTATGAGGAAGAGGATTGCCATACCAAGATAAGGCTTTTTCATAGACAAGATCTGTAACTACACGAGGACAGTCAAGATATGATTGGCCATCATCACTTTTTACTCTTGGAGAAAATGGAATACCACCAGTATCTATGATAACTTCCAATTCTTCGACCATATCTAGAATTTTATTTGTATTTTCAATGACTATTTTTCTTGCTAGAGCATCATCTAGAAAGTTAAAATCTTCAAGCATTTCTTTGGTTGTTCTAAAATGTTGGGATGGAATACTGGTAATATTACTTTTAGCTAATGGATGACGTCCACCTCCGGGAACCTTTTGATTAACAATTATTTCACGATATATTTTATCATTTCTTTCAAAGTGATGAACATCTCCGGTAGCAACAATTATTTTACCTGATTCAATCGTGGCATTAATAATTTTTTGAAGATGACTTTTTAATTCTGAAACGTTACCAAAATCACTGGTTTGAATTAAATGGTCGTAGACTTCTGGTGGCTGGACTTCGACATAGTCATAAAAGTTAATAATATTGGTTAATTCTTGGCCTTCTTTTGAACGGGATTCAAGAAAAACTTCTGATTCATAGCAACCACTACCAATAAGTAATCCTTCACGTAATTCTTGTAATTTACTTCTTAAGATACGTGGAGTTTTATATAAATAAGTAGTGTTAGCTAAAGAAATTATTTTAAAGAGATTTTTTAATCCTTGTTTGTTTTTGGCAATGGCGTTAAAATGGTATGTTCTACCGAATTTATATATTTCTTCTTTAGGAATTAATTTTACTAGATCGCTTATTGTTTCTAGGTTTTGAGCAGTTACTTTCTGGATCATTTTACTAAAGA
>URVV01000016.1 GCA_900551455.1 uncultured Mycoplasmatota bacterium | reverse complement strand
TTGCACAAAGGTGGAATTTAACTTTTCAAAGTGGAATTTACCTTTACAATTGAGCAATTTTTCTATAATGTTTTTTAAATTTTCATTTATTAGTAGTGTAGCATAGTTATCGTATGGAGTTTTATCTCTATTAATTATTATTAAGTTTTTTCCAGTAAATATCTTTATTAAACTACTGGCAGGTTCTACGGTTAATGAGGATCCTGCAACGATTAGGGTATCTGCTTTATTTATATAGTAACTGGCGGTGATATAATCTTCGGGAAGGGATTCACCATATAAAACGACATCTGGTTTGATGATACCACCACAAGAACAGCGGGGGATACCTTTTGAATTAAAGATAAATGAGGCGGGATAGGATTTATGACAATTTAGGCAGTGATTTCTATATATGGAGCCGTGGATTTCCAAGACGTTTTGACTATTGGCTTTTTGATGGAGGCCGTCAATATTTTGAGTAATGATGGCTTTTAATTTTCCAGCGGTTTCTAGTTTTGTTAGATATTTATGAGTGGTATTTGGTTTGGCGTTTAAGCAATTAAAGTTTTCTTTATAGAATTTGAAAAAAGTAATTGGTTCTTCATAAAAGCATTTACTACTTAAGTAATATTCGGTTTGTTTGGGATATTTTTGCTGGTATAGTCCTTTTTCACTACGAAAATCTTTTATGCCACTTTCGGTTGATACGCCGGCTCCGCCAAAGAAAACAATGTTATTTGATTCGTTAATTATTTTTTTTAATTCTTCAATTTTATTCATATGGTAACTCGCCTATTAATTTTTATCAATATAATCTGTTATTAGATTAATCATATTTTTAGTATTGCTAAGATATTTTTTGGGTTTAAAATTTTCTGATTGTTTTAGAATGTTTCCTAATGAATCAAAATCCTCTAAATCTAAGATATAGCCGGCTTTACTAAAGTTTTTTATTATTTGTAGTTGGTGATCGTTGGTGTGTTCTTTATATTTTTTTAGTCTAGCGGCAGCGATTACTATTTTGTTATTTTTTAATCCGGTAATGATGGAACCTACCCCACCGTGAGTAATAAGAATACGGCAATCCTTTATATATTCTTCAAATTGATCATAAGGAATTAGGTCTAAAATTTCCATATCTTTGCTGTTATATTTTGTACATCCTGCTTGAACAATGACCTTTTCTTTGATATTGCCTTTATCTATTTGCTTTTGTACAGCATCTAGAAGTCTTGAAAAACTCTTATCTTGAGTTCCTAGGGTTACTAAAATCATTAGTAAATCCACCCCCCATATATAGCTTTAGGATATAGTTTTAGCATATTTTCCCACTGTACTATAAAGAGATTAGCTATTGGATATACGAGCTTTCCTGAGAGAGTTTTTGTTTCACTATTGGCAAATGTTTCTATAAAGATAATTTTTGATCCGAATAGTTTCCCGATATAACACATAGGGACAGCTGTATGGGTACCGGTAGTAACTATGTATTTAGGATGAATTTTTAAATATAGGAATAAAGACTTGAAGCAATTATATAGTAATTTAAATGGATAAGTGATAATTTTGTCTTTAGTTCCATATACGAGGTAGTTTACTCTACCGGGATATTTATCTTTAAATGATAGATTAGATTTCGTTTTTTCAGTTATTAGTTGGTAATCGTATTTATCAAAAATTGGACTTAATTGCATTAGTTCGTTTAAATGGCCTCCTGTTGAGGCGATAAATAGGACTTTTTTCTTCTTCATATTATTACTCCTTATACTTCTTAGGGTTATTAATATTTATTAGTAGGTTTCCACAAATGAATGATAAAAATAAGGTTACGATCCATTCGTCAAAGATATTTCCACTAAATATTCCACAAAAATATGTTAGGCCGATACTTAACAATAGAGTACAGTTTAAGTAATTAAATTTCTTTTCTTTAATAATTTTTATAAAACTGTAGATACCTATAAGGGCATATGGCATTATTAGAAGGATTATTCCTGTTACTCCAATAGAATATAAGTGTACATAGATGTCTTTTTCTAGATAAATTTTACTGTTTCTTAGTCTTGAAAAACCAATTCCTAATAAATAATCATATTTATTGTTATTTAATTTGATTATTCTTTTTGTGGTTAGAGCTTCTAATTGACGGTGATTGGCTCTTTCGGTGTATGGAACATTCATTAATTCTAACCAAAATTCATAATCTTCTTGATAGGGATAGTTTTTTATAAGAAATTTTTCATCAAGGCCATATAGGCGATAATTGTTAATAATAAATTCTTTTTTCTTAGATATATCATTAGAGGTAACTACTTGTAAATATTCTTTTTGTAATTCTTCATCTTTTAAGTTTTCAATAATGGTATTGGCGGCATCTTCAGCATATGTCCTATTTTCTACGGGGGCATATGGTAATACTGCTAGAAAAGAAATGAAGATTATAATAAAATAAGCGAGATTTTGTAGATTAGTTTTCTTTTTATTGATAATTTTATTAAAGAAAATATATCCCAATAACATAATTATATTGATAATTATACATCCATAGGCAGCAGTTCTGGTTCCTAGCATTAATAGTGCTAAGTTTGTAACTATGACGGTATAAATATTTATTGGTTTAGTTTTTTCTTGAAAGTAGATATACAATAAGATGGGATAGAGAATGATAATGGTACCACTTATTTGATTTGCCATATGAAATATTCCTTTTGAGGCAATTAGTTCATAACCATATTTTTCATATGTACTATGATTAAACCATTCTAGGAAATTGGCTTTAATTATTTCACTTCCTTCGTGATATGATGTTAGGGATACTTTTAAGAGATTAGTTAATATTATGGTAACACAAAAAGTATTTAAAACAATAAGAACTATTTTTCTTAGGTCTTTAAAGGTTATTTCATTGTTATATGTTATATATATTAGAAAGATTGGTACTAACATTCTGATAATATAGAATAACTCTTTTAGGGTACTATAGTTATTATTTATGCTTGAAAAGACGTTGAAATTAGTAGCATTTATTTGGTGAAAAATAGTATATATAATATATATTGATAAGAAAGCAATAGTTCTTTTTTTGTTTATTTTATCTTTATTTGGGATGACAGTAAGTAAAAATAATACGAAAAAGATAATTATCCGAATAATGGTAGAGGGAGAAAATTTAAAGATACTAATGATATTATCAGTATATAAATAATAAATATCAAATATTGGCTGAAGAAGCATAAAAATAATTAATAATTTTTTACAGTTATTTTTCATCGAGGATTCCTTCAATCTCTGAGATTATTTTTTCAGTTTGGTAATGATAGTGTTTAAGATTTTTTCGATATTCTTGTAAAATTTTAGGGTTATTAATTACTTTTTTTAAGCCTTGATATAGTCCTTCTTCAGAATTTTCTTCGATATATCCATATTTTGGATCTAGAATTTCTTTGATACTTGCTTCTTCAAGGGAAAATACTGGAACTCCTAGAATAAGGGATTCAATAACTACTAAGCCAAATGGTTCATATCTAGAACACATTAAGAAAAGGGATGATGGTGAGACATATGGATAGGGATTTCTTTTTAGTCCTAAAAGAAAGACTTTATCCGCTAAATTGTATTCTTTTATTTTTCTTTTTAAAAGTTCATCATCAGGACCAGTACCAATTATTCTTAGAGTGACGTCTTTTAAAAGGTTTTCTTGATCTAGTTTATGCATTACATCAATTAGTCTATCATAGCCTTTCATATAATGAATTCTTCCTACGGAAATAAGATTTAGTTTGGAATTATCATAAGAGATATCTTCTAAAGTAGATTTTCTTTTTACTTCATTTTGATTAACAATATTGTATATTACTTCGACGGTGTTATTGGGATATTTTTGAAGAAATCTTTCTTTTACGGGGTTAGAGATAGCAATTATTTTATTGAATTGATGAAATACTTTAGTAAATAGATTTTTATAGTTAGCTACACAGTCATACATTTGGTAATCTGTATGTAACCAGTGAATTTTCTTTTTACTAGAACCATAAATGGTAAATAAGGCACAAAAGCCATCTTTAAAAGCAATTTCTACATCATATTGTTTTAGACACATTTTTTTTCGTTCTTTAATAATACGTTTTTTTATTAGGCCAGTTTTCATTAAAAAAATAAGTCTCAATTTGGAAAATATTTTTTTTAATTGTTTCTTTTTAATTAGTTCTTTTAAGTTTTCATCGATGGTATTAAAAAATTTTGTTCCGTATATTATATTTACTTTATTATTAAGATCATCAAGATAATTTCCGGCATTGTGAAGGACACAGATATCTATATTATATTTATCTTGATTTAAAAGATTAATAATGTCTGCTAATAAGACGGATACTCCGCCAACTTTTTTTTCATCGACGACAAATAAAATGTTTTTTTTCATGATAGACTCCTTTTGTTATTTATGTATTTTTTTCCAAAGTATTTTGGCATATATTTTATTAAATGTTAGGAGATATATGCCTTTTATACTGTGATAAAAGTATTTGTTTTTTCGGTAATTAGGAAAATGTTTTTTGACGTTAGTGATAGCTTGGTTGACTGCTTGTTTATATTCTTCTTTATCAAAGCAGGTAGCTTGTTTAATAAAGGTTGCATAAAGATATCTTACATAAACATATTCTAATTCTTGGTGATATTTTTCATAGAGTTTATTCTCTTTATAGTATGATACAAGACCATTTAAATTATCAATATAGTTATAAATTCTTTTATCTACTTTTTTAGTAATAGATCCTTCTCGTTGAAGATATTGATAAAATGGTTCTTGAACTACTCCAATAGAGGTTATTTTTGGTAATACTCGGTAGATATATTCAACATCTTCAAACCAGATACCTTCTTTAAAGAAGATGTCTTTAACAATGCTTCTTTTAATTATTTTGTTCCAGGCAGCGGGATAGATATTTAACATAGTTTCTTTTATATTAGTGGTGTCTTCTTTAATATTAGATGTGGCTTTTATTTTTTTATCTGGATATATGTAGTTAAGATCACATACGACCATATCAAAGTCTTTTTCTTTAGCTTTTTGATACATTTTTTCATACATATCTTCAGTTACATAGTCATCAGAATCAACAAATGCAAGATATTCTCCAGTAGCTTTTTTAATACCATAGTTTCTGGCAGATGAGAGACCACCATTTTCTTTAATATATGATTTTATAAAGGAATAATTTTTAGCGTATTTATCAATTATTTTTTGGGAAGAATCTTTGGTACCATCATTAACGATAATTATTTCAAAGTCTTTTATGGTTTGATTAACTAATGAATTTAGACATTTTTCCAGGTATTGCTCAACGTTATAGACGGGGACAATTATACTTACTTTAGTCATATATTACCTCCTTATTTTTGATAAGTAAACGAATTAAATTTATTTTTTCTTGGTAAAATAAATGGCAGATTAATTTGTATTTAATAGAATCTTTTTTAAAGTATTTGTTTTTATACCATTTAGGAAATTTAGATTGGATAACATTATGAACTCTTTGAATGTTATGACATCCTAGTTTGTAATTTAAAAACTTTAGATTGGCTGCGTGTAGGAGATATTCAATATAAATATATTCTAGTTCTTGAGAATATTCTTTTAAAAGATTATTTTCTTTAAACTTTTGATAAAGATATTCTAGGGAGTCAAAAATATCTTCCCATCTTTTATCATATTTAGATTTATTTAGATTGGATCCTTCTCGTTGTAAGTAGTAATAATATGGTTTTTTTATGTAGGAAAAATTCTTGGCTAAGGCACACGCAAAGGGAATGATAGCATTATCTTCGAAGAGTTTATTTTCTAAAAATAGTAAATTATGTTTTATAAAGTGTTCTCTTTTAAATAGTTTACAGCTAGCGGTGGGCATACCAATAACTGAGCATTTTTTGTTTTGTTTATCATAATGAGGGATAATGGGGATATATTCTTTGTTGGTGTCATTATAGTATTTGTAGTAATCACATATAACTAGTTCAACTTGATCTTTTATAATGGTTTGATACATATCTTTTAACATATTGATATCTATGAAATCATCGGGATCAATAAATGTTAAATATTCTCCAGTGGCTACTTTTATTCCATAGTTTCTGGCGCTAGCTGAGCCACCGTTGGTTTTATTATATATATTTATTCGGGGATCTTTAAATTTTTCTTTGACAATATCTATTGATTTATCTTTGGTACCATCGTTAACTAGGATTATTTCGAAGTCTTCGAAGGTTTGATTTAAAATACTGCTAAGGCATTTTTCAATATATTTTTCAACATTATATACGGGTATTATGATACTTATTTTGGGCATTATCTCACCTACTCTTCAATTACTTTTTTTAGTTTATCAAAAGTTTCTTTATTATATTTTTCAGGATCAAAAGGTTTTTTTATTTGATAACCGTTATCTAAAAATTCTTTTAATCCGCGATATATATCTTCTTCACTACGAGAAGTTACTATTCCATAGCCAGATAATTCTATTTTGGCATCTGAAATATCAGTAGAAATTATTGGTTTATTTAATACTTTTCCTTCTAGATAAACAACCGGATTTCCCTCATAAGCAGATGTTAGGATTATGGCATCACATTGTTTGTAATATGGGAAAACGTTGCTTTGTTTACCAAAGAATTTAACGTTGTTATTTATTTTTAATTTATTTACCATATCTTTATACATTTGGTTATCCTCACCATCTCCTACTAACCATAACTCAAAGTCATATTTTTCTTTTAGTAGTTTTTGTGTTACAGATAAAAGAAGGGATAACTTTTTACTTTGTTCTTCGTGCCTTCCAACATTTAAAATTGTGGTTTTTGTTTTTTTGATTTCTAATTTTGCATTACTTTTTTCGATCATTTCTTGGTAGTTTATGGGATTATTTATAACATATAGTTTTTGTGTGGTATGTGGTCTTGCTTCTTGATATAGATTTTTTAAATAATGAGATACAAAAACTACTTTTTGATATTTGTCGGCATTTACATATTTTAAGAATTTATTGGCTTCTTCGGGATTAGTCCAGTATGGTCCGTGAAACCAGATAGCATTGTTTTTAGAAAATCTTTTAGCAAGAATACCACAATTTTTTATGGGGGTAGCGAAGTCAGCAGCAAAATCAAATTTATGATAATACTTGATAGTAAAATATAATAACTTAAAGGCATTTTTAATTTTGCGAATTAAAATATTTTTATCTTCAGCTATATTAAAGTTTAGGATTTTTATGTCTTTGTTAATCGCATCTTGATAAATTCCTTCTTTTTTTGATAAATATAGATATACTTCATATTTTGATTTATCAAGATGGTTAACATAATTTATAGCTGCTCTTTCAATACCTCCGATGTCTAAGTTTTTTGTACAAAATATTATTTTTTTCTTCATTGAATTTTTCCTACTTTCTTTTTTATTTGAAATAATAAGGCACTTTTTACATTTTTAAATTCTTCAGTTTTCATTGTTAAGAGAATGAAGGTAGTGGTAGTTACAAGGAAGATAATAATTCCTTTGATACCAAATAAGAAGATATTGGTAACTTTAATATTTTTAGTTAATAAGTATGAAGGAATAAAGCAAAGAATAATTAAAATCCAGTATTTTATATATTTTATAAAGTATTCTTTTACTGGGGAATGGAAGGTATTCTTGAAGATGATTACTGGATCTATCCAAGTGGCACTAGTAAGTCTTGAAATAGTTGTGGCAAGGAAAATTCCTCCTAATCCCATTATTTTGGCAAAGTAAAGGGAAAGAACAATGTTTAAAACGGCGGAATATATTGGTGAATATTTATAATGATTAAATTCTCCGGCGGCATTTCTAAAGGTAAAGGCGGCAAACTGTATTCCGTTTACGCATAAGTGAAGGACAATCATTGCTACGACAAAGTTGGAAAGTATGTATGATGACCCTAACCAGATGGTAATAAAATCATTAAATAATAAATATAGACAGCAGCCGCAGATAGCATATATATAGATGGTGAAGTAAAACAATTGAAAGAAAACATTTTTATCTTTTTGGACATCTTTTTGAGCTATTAGATTACCAATACTTGAAGTAAAGGCATTTAGAACTTGGGAAATTATTTGGGCTAAGGCATTTATTATTAATAAATAGTTTGAGTATAGTCCAAGAATAGTTAGGCCTAATTTTTTAGATATTATGATACTGTCGGTTCCATTTAAAATAACTGATCCAAATTTATATATGAATAGTGTTTTGACATTATTTAGGATACTCTTTTTCTCTTTATCTTCTAAATGTTCATTGTTAATTTCTTTTAGATATGGATACATTTTTTTTGATTTATATGATAAAAATATTTGAGTAATAATGGTATTAGTTATTTGAAGGATTAAATATAACATATAATTGTGGGTAAAATATAGAATAACTAATTGAAGAATCATTTGGGCTATTTTAAAGATATGGGTGTATGTAATAATGATATAGTTTTTTTGATCGGCAGTTATTATGCAGGTTCTATATGAAAAGAAATATGATACGGCAGAATCTACAACGAATAAAATATATATTAGATAGATACTTTCACTTATTTTAGGAACGCTTTCAATTATTCTGGGAACAAAAGGAGTAATAGAAAGGCCTACTACTAACATAATAGTACCTATTTTTAGATATGTTTGTTTATAGAAATTGGTAAGTTTTTTTAATTTCTGTTCATCACCTGTGGAAAGGGGTTTATACATACTGAAAATAATGGCATTACCAATTCCTAATTCAGCAAATGATAAAATAGTTAAAATGTTTGTAAATAGGCTGTTTAATCCTAAATACTCAGCTCCTAGAATCTTAATAAAGATGGTACGGTTTACAAATCCTAAGATAAGGCTTAGGATTTGAAACAGGGTACCAACCCACATATTTCGCATAACATTTTGTGTTCTTGTTTTTGGCATATACAATCACCTTTTCTAACCAATATAGTTTTTTAGTTGATTTGCTGTAGTGTTATTGTAAATAACATATCTTGGAAGAGCATATCTGTTATCTGTTGATTTTGCTCGGCGGAAACCTCCAGCAAATGAAAGAGTAAATCCGGCTTCCTTTAATACTCCAATGGAGTAATTGTTGTATTCATAAAATGGGTAACAAAAATATGTTGTATTATTTAATTTTTTTCTACTTAGTGCAAGATCTGCTAAAAGTTTAGTTTTATTTAAACATTTTATTGGACCCCCCTGCCCTCCTGGACAAGCTCCAGGGGTATGAAGATTATCGCCGTGGGAGTGAAATTCAACATATTTGTAATCATTAAGGAATTTTATTTCGTTTTTAAACCAGCTGGTTATTAGAAAGACTGTGGCATTTACTTTGTATTCTTCTAGTAAATCTATTCCGTCTTGCATACGCCAACCGTCATCAATAGTTATTAAAACACTTTTTGGTAATCGAATTTGACCGTTTAGGTATTGTTCAAATTCTTTCATAGTTGGAGTAAAAATATTGTTATTTTTGATAAATTCAAGATGTGTCTTAAATAGACTTTTAGAGTGACAAATTATCTGATTACATTCTTTTACGGCTTTGGAATCTTTTTCATCATAAAAGAAATGATAGTTTAGTACAGCTATACTAGGGGTATTGCTTTTACCGGTGTTTTTATTGTCTTTTAAATCGGCAACATCTTCTTGCTTTACATATAATAATTTATTATTTAGTTCAACACCGTATTTGTCTTTGTCTTTGATAATTATTGGTAAGTTATATGATTTATTTAATTTATATACTAGAGTTCCTTCTTCATCATAAAAGTTGGTTAACTCTTTGGTAATAATGTTTTTATTAAATGGAAGATATTTTTTATAGCGATCATTTACTGGAGATTCATCTTCATAAAATTTAGTAACATCTTGATAATTAATATAATAATTGTTATCAAATGTAGAGACCTCTAAATAATCATCTTGATAAGTTAATTCTTTTTCTACTAATGATAATAGTTCATTACTTTTAACTGTTCCTACTGAAATATATTCATTATCTTTTTTTTGATATAGTTTAACTTCTTTATTAGTAATAACGGTTTTATTGTAATGTGAGAGAATATCTTCATAATGTTTTTTTTCTTTTAATTCCTCTTTTTTTATTTCATTTTGGGTATACATATAATATCCTAGGGTGCCAATAACTATTAAAGCAATAAGTGTAATCATTAGTGGAAAAGTTTTATTTTTTACTTTTTTATTTCTTTCTTTTCTCATATTTTTTCCTTTTTTTTATTTAAAACGTATTTCCATCATCGAATGGTTAACTCTTTTTTCTTCTGGGGGTAATTTTAAATAATCTCCATATATTTGAGTTAAATAAAGATGATAGTCTTTAGGAACAGGAATATCTCTTCCTGCGAACTTTTTATTAATTGTTTTAGTGAATGTTTCTTTTTTGAAAGTTTCTTTGGTAAGGCTATATGCTCCAAGATAACTAATAACATATTCACAATCTTTATTATTATATTTTGTGGCAATTTTGTTTAACCATCTTTTTAGGGTTTTGTTACTGAATATCGATAGTAATAAACATAATGGTTTTATTCTTAAATCACTTAGTTTTTTAGTTTTCCATTTATAGAAGATGGTTTCGTTTATTGCTTTTACAATATTATTTCTTATTTTATATAATAAGCCTTTATTAGTAGGTATTTTATCATATGGAAAGATATCTATAAAAATACCTTTGGGTTTATTGATATGATGAACTTGAGCTTCATCTGCTAGGGTGTTTTTCTTTCTTATTTTTGTAAAGCAAGTCCAGTTATTCTCGGAATCATAGCCTGACTGAATATAAAAATTGTCGTTTAATTCTTTGGTATTTTCACATATTTCTATGAATTTGTCATAATCTTTTCTTGGCATACCTAGATCGATATCATCATCCCAGGGAATAAAGCCTTCGTGTCTAATTACTCCGATTAAGGTTCCTCCGACAGCAAAATATGTAAGGTTATGTTTTTTACAGATCCGATCAAATTCTTCGAGGATTTCTAATTCAACTTCTTGTAATTTTTTTAGGGTATCATTATCTAATTCTTTTAACATCTTTATTCTCCTTTTATTAAGATATTGCCAGTCATTTCGTTTGGAATGTCAATTCCCATAATTTTTAAGATTGTTGGGGCTATATCAGATAATTTGCCAATCGATGGCTTTAATTTATATTTTTTATCTATAAGAATAAAGGGAACTAAGTTAGTTGTATGAGCGGTATTTATTGTACCGTCATCGTTTATCATTTGTTCACAATTTCCGTGATCAGCAGTGATTATGATAGTATATTCATCTAAATTTATGTTAGATAAAATCTTACCAATACAGGTATCAACGGTGGTAACTGCTACTAAACCTTGTTCATATACTCCGGTATGACCAACCATATCGCCGTTAGCAAAATTTAAAACTATTAAATCTGGTTTTTGTTTTAGTTCGTTAATTAACGAGGCTGTTATTTTGTAAGCTGACATTTCTGGCATTAAATCATATGTAGCTACTTTAGGACTAGGTATTAGGATTTTTTGACATTTATTAAGGTTTAATTCTTTTCCACCATCGAAGAAATAAGTAACGTGAGCATATTTTTCGGTTTCAGCAATTCTTAGTTGAGATAGGTTATTCTTAGATATGACTTCTCCTAAAACATTTGATAAATTTTCTAATTTAAAAGCATTGCTACAGATAACGTTTTTATCAACAGGCATAAATGTTACTAATTTAAGATTTTTTCTGACTATTCTTTCAAAGCAAGGATAGTTTTTATTTGTTAGAGCAGTATATAATTCTCTTAATCTATCTGGACGGTAATTATAAGTAATAATTCCATCATTATCAGATATTAATCCGGCTTCACAAATTATTGATGGCTTAATAAATTCATCGGTAATAGATTTATCTTGGTTATCTCGCCAAGCACTAATAGCATCTTGATAATGATTTCCTTTGTTTAATAAGAGCATATCATAGGCTAGTTTTACTCGATCATAATTGTTATCTCGATCCATCATATAATAGCGTCCACATATAGTAGCTATTTTACCTACTTTTAGTTTCTTAATTTTGTTTTCTAATTCTTTAATATAATTGATTCCACTTGTTGGGCTTGTATCTCTACCATCAGTTATTATATGAATATAGACATTGGTTAATTTTTCTTTTTGACATAATTCTAGGAGACTATATAAGTGATTAATATGGGAATGAATTCCACCATCACTTAGTAGACCAATTAAATGTAATTTTGAATGGTTATTTTTAACGTGGTTTATAACTTTAAGAAATTCTTCATTATGAAAAAATGTTTTATCTTTGATACTTTGATTTATTTTTTCTAATGATTGGTAGATTATTCTTCCAGAGCCAATAGTGGTATGCCCTACTTCGGAATTACCCATTTGACCTTTTGGCAATCCAACATATTCGCCAGAGGCTTCAAGATATGTGTGAGGATAATTTTTCATTAATTTGTCTAATATTTTTGTATTGGCGTTTTTATAAGCATTACCTAAAGTGGCTTCTCTTATGCCTACGCCATCCATAATACATAATAATACCTTTTTCATATTGTCACCTAATGTAATTATACTATAAAGATAATAATTAATAAAGTCTTTTTTTGTTATTATGTCAAGTTAAATTGAATTGTTAAAGAAAAAAAGCAAGTGAAGATTCACTTACTTATATTTCTTGAATTACTGTAATTATCATCGGCCTGTTACCGGTTTGGACATATAAATATTTAGATAGATTATCACGAATAGTATTCTTTACTTTACTGTAATCTAAATAATTATTATGAACATTTTCTTTGATAATGTTTTGACACAATTCTTTAATGCCAGTTATTAATTCTTGGCTGTCTTTAACATAGATAAATCCTCTTGTTAAAATTTCTGGACCAGAGATTATATGTTTTGTTTTTTTATCTAGGGTGGTACTTATTATTACAATACCGTTATTAGATAACATTTCACGATCTTTTAGAACTAATTCTCCAACGTCGTTAGATGAGTCACCATCAATAGAAATAACTCCGGTTGGTATTTTGTTATATGTATCAATTAAATTACCTGAAGAAAAAGTAGCAACATAACCATTCTCTTTTAGGATAATATTCTCTTTAGGAATACCTAATTTATATGCTAATTCACCATTAGCTACTTGTTCTGAATACTCTCCTTTTATTGGGAAATAGTATCTAGGATTCATTAAATCGATCATTAACATTAAATCTTCTGCTGAAGCGTGATATGATAGATTTTTTTTAGGATTTAAGGTAATAGCAGTAGCACCAGTCATAGCAATACGATCAAGCATTTTATAGAAGGTTTTTTCTCTTCCTTCATATATTGGAGTTGCTAAGAAAATGGTGTCGTGTTTATTAATTTTGATAAATTTATCATACCCATCAAGAATTTTTATCATATTTACATATGGTTTTTCTCTTTCATTAGAATTTAGTATTACAACATTGTCATCATTTATATTTGACAAATCACCAATAAATTTATTGTCTATATGAAGATAATTATTTTCGATAGAATATTTTATAATGTTTTGTAATCTTTTACCCATAACTACAATTTTACGTTCAGTCTTTGATACTTCATTAAATAATTCTTGTATTCTGTAAAGATGGGAATTTAAAACATTAAAAATTATTCTTCCTTTATGCTTTGTTAGTGTTTCATTAATTAACCCTTGTATACGATGATTTGGTGAGGTATGACTTTTTTTCATAGCGTATAATGATTCAGACATTAGACATAGAACATTTTGTCTACCAATATATGCTAGACGTCCTATTTCTGTTTTAAAGGGGCCACGCATTGTTGAATCAAAAACAAAATCTGAGGCATAGAAAATTACTCCGTCTTTTGTATATACAGCATATCCAAAGTTATCTGGTATAGAATGTGATAAACTAATTGGAACTATTTTTACATCTCCAAAGTCAAGGGGTTTATTTTCTCTTATTTCAACTAAATTAGTGGTATTCTTTTTATATGTTTCAAGATCTTCTTTAACGATATGATAAGTAAATCTTGAGGCATATATTTTTACGTTATCTAATGTATCAATAATATCAGTTATTGCTCCGACATTTTCATCGTGTCCGTGAGTTAAAAACAAGCCTTTTATTCTTTCTTTATTGTTTTTTAAATATTCAATATTAGGAATCATATAGTCTATTCCTAAGGTATGCTCATCAGCATACTGCAAACCCGCTTCAAAAACAAAGATGTCATTATCTACCTCGATAACGTACATATTTTTTCCGTTTTCATTTAGTCCACCAAGACTAAAAATATTTATTTTACTCATTTTTCTCCTTTCTAAATAAAGTATAAAGACTAGTAAATTATAGCAGAAAATGAGGGAATTGTCAAATTGGTTTTAAGAGGGGAATAAAAAAGACTATTAGGATAATTACTAATAGTCTTATATATGTTTAGAATATTATCATAGCTAATGTTAGAATAATCATTGAGGCAAATGCTAGATATAGGATTAAACGCCATACCCATTTAAACCAAGTTGAGTATTCAACGCGTGCTAGGGCTAGTCCACCCATAATTGCTCCACATGTTGGAGTTACTAGGTTTACTAAACCGTTAGCAGCTACTAATATCATAATATTTGTTTCTACTGAGAAACCAAGTTCGTGAGTAAGTGGTCCCATAATTGGAGTAGATAATGAAGATATACCAGATGATGATGGAACTAATACTGACAAAACAATGTGTAATAAGTAGTTACATGGAGCATATAAGATTGCTGGCATACTTCTTAACCAATTGGCTGCATTAAAGATAATATAATTATCTAAGTGAGTTGTAGTCATTAGAACTGATGCTCCACGAGCTACACCAATGATTAATATTACACCAACCATATCATCGGCACCATCGATGAATGTATCAACAGTTTCTTTTTCACTAAAGCCATTAATGATACATAGAAGAATAGTTACTATTAAGAACCATAATCCTCCTTCGTTAAACCACCATGCTCCTAGTGGAGAACCAGTTAATTTTCCAGTAATGCCTGTAAAGAATGTTACTCCTAGATCTTCCCAAGGAATGAATCCGCAAATCATTATAACAAATGTTAATCCAAAGATCCATAGAGTAATTTTTTGTTTTGTAGTAAGTTTAGCATCAGCTTCGATTTCTTCATCACCATATCTTTTATCCATTGCTTTTTGTTCTTGTAATGATAGGAATGTTGAACCTTTATCGGCTTTAACTTTCTTAGCATAACGCATAACAAATATTACAGCAATAATATATGATGTTAACCATAGGGCTACACCAATAGCGATAGTGATTCCTTGGTTTACAGCAATTCCTTCTGGTAGAGCATCTATTGCTGCTCCTACGGCGAATGGATTGATGGTAGAACCTAATACACCAACGCCAGCACCTAATAGAATTGTTGCTGAAGCAACTATGGTATCCATACCAGCAGCTACCATAGTAGCAGATAGTAAGGCATAGAAACCAACGGTTTCTTCTAGCATACCATAAGTTGTTCCACCAATACTAAAAATGAACATTAGTATTGGAATTAATAGTAATTCCCTTCCTTTTAGTTTTCTTATTAATACTTTTATTCCAGTTTCTAGGGCACCTGTTTTAGTTACTACTGCTAAGAAGGCACCAAGGATCATTATGAATACACATACGTCCATTGCATCTTGGAAACCAAGTATTGGGCTCATTAGAATATCAGACAATTTTGCACCTACAACACCACTGCCATTAACGAGTTCTTCACCAACAAATTCTGCTTGTGGCAAAATATGAGAAAGAATTCCTAATCCAAATATCATAATAAGGATGATGGAGAATGCTGATAGCATTGTCTTTTTCTTAGTTTTTTTAGCCATTTTAATTTTTCCTCCCTATTTTATTATTCTTGTACCAGATTTTCCGTTTAGGGCTGATAGTCCTTCACAGAGTTCAGAAATGATTGCTACTCCTTGAGGGTTGTCTTCGATAAACTGAATACATGATTCAACTTTTGGAAGCATACTTCCTTTAGCGAATTCTCCGGCTTCAGCATATTTTTTCATTTTATCTACAGTTACTTTGTCTAATTGTTTGACGTGTTCGGTATTATAACCTATACATACTTTAGGAACGGCAGTTAAAATGAGTAAGACATCCGCATTTATGGCTGTGGCTAGTCGACAAGCAGCAAAATCTTTATCAATAACGGCATCTACTCCAACTAAACCTTTATTTGATTTTACTACAGGTATGCCACCACCTCCACAGGTAATAACAATATTTCCGTTTTGAACAAGGTCTTCAATAACCGGTTGTTCAATGATGCTTACTGGTTTTGGAGATGGTACAACTCTCCTGTAACCACGACCAGCATCTTCGACAAATATATAACCTTTGGAAGAAGCTATTTTATTAGCATCTTCTTGATTATAAAACATTCCTACAGGTTTTGTAGGGTTGTTAAAGGCTTTATCTTTAACATCTACTAAAACCTGAGTAATGATTGTCACACATTCTTTTTGAATATTACTTTTTTGTAGTTCTTCTTTAATAGCTTGTTGTAAGTGATATCCAATATATCCTTGACTCATAGCTCCACATTCGGCAAAAGGCATTAATGGGGTCCCGGCTTCATTTTGATAGGCACTTTCAAATGCTAGATTAATCATTCCTACTTGGGGACCGTTTCCGTGGACTACTACTACTTCATGTCCAGATTTTATTATCTTTACTAATTGTTTTGCGGTCTTTTTTACTAGTTTTAATTGTTTTTCTGGGGTATTCCCCAAGGCGTTACCACCTAGGGCAATGACAATCCTCATTTATTATCATCGCCTAGGGTAGCATATATAACAGCTTTTATGGTATGCATACGATTTTCTGCTTCATCAAATACTTTTGATCTTTCACTTTCAAATACTTCGTTTGTTACTTCCATTTCTTTTAGGCCATATTTTTCATAGATATCTTTTCCAATAGTGGTGTTAGTATCGTGGAATGATGGTAGGCAATGTAGGAAGATAGCATCAGGTGAAGCATTATTCATTACTTCTGAAGTTACTTGATATTTGTGGAGCAAGTTAATTCTTTCCTGCCATTTTTCGATTGGTTCGCCCATTGATACCCAGACATCTGTATATATTACGTGGGCTCCTTTAGTACCTTTCATAATATCTTCAGTTAGAGTTATTACTGAACCAGTTTTTTTAGCAATGTCTTTACAGGTTTCTACTAATGATTGTTCAGGGAATAGTTCTTTTGGAGCACAACAAGTAAAGTTTATTCCTAGTTTAGAACAGATTACCATTAAGGAATTAGCAACATTGTTTCTGGCATCACCGCAAAAACATAGGGTTTTTCCTTTCATATTTCCTAAGTGTTCTTCAGCAGTCATAATATCTGCTAGCATTTGAGTTGGATGGTATTCATTAGTTAAACCATTCCATACAGGAACTGTTGAATATTTAGCGAGATCTTCGACTATTGTTTGGTCAAAGCCACGGTATTCTATACCATCATACATACGGCATAATACTCTTGCAGTATCTGCAATACTTTCTTTTTTACCCATTTGACTTCCAGTTGGTCCTAGGTAGGTTACACCCATTCCTAAATCATATCCTGCTACTTCAAAGGAACATCTTGTTCTAGTACTGTCTTTTTCAAATAAGATAGCAATGTTTTTTCCTTCAAGGAATTTGTGCATTACTCCTTTATGTTTTAATTCTTTAAAATATTTAGCTAGGTCTAGTAAATAGCGGATTTCCTCTTCTGTATAATCTAGTAATTTAAGGAAATCTCTTCCTATTAGATTCATTTTATCTTTCCTTTCTGATTAATGGCATACTCATACACCTTGGACCACCACGTCCACGTGATAATTCTGATCCGTGCATTTCTAATACTTTGATGCCATATCTTCTTAAAACGGCATTAGTAATATTGTTACGATCGTAGACGATAACTACTCCTGGAGCAATGCATAAGGTATTAGAACCATCATTCCATTGTTCACGTTCTGAGATTATTTTGTCTCCTCCTCCACAAGGAATTAGGGTAATATCACGTTTTAGATATTTTTCTAAGATATTTTCTAGTGAGTCATTTATTTCTTTAACTTTAATGCCCTCCATTACATCTTCTTTTATTTCAAATACTTGAAGAGTATCCATAATTCCTGGATGGTAGGTAAATTTATCATAATCTATTTGAGTAAATACGGTATCTAGGTGCATAAATGCTCTAGATGATGGAATGTTGAAAGCAAGAATTGTATCAAATGGACATTCAGCATCTTTAAATAAATTAAGTGCTAATTGTTCTATTGCTTCTGGTTCAGTTCTTTGACTAACTCCAATAGCTAATATATGGTCATTTAATACAAGTATATCTCCTCCTTCGATATGGTATGGATTATATCTATCATAGTATTTAACGGTATCTTTATAATCTTTATGGTAATTAAAGATATATTCAGCATAAATTGTTTCACGACATCTAGTTGGGAAGCACATTTTGTGTAAGGTTATTCCATTTCCTACGGAAGCAAATGGATCACGAGTAAATACAAGGTTTGGCATTGGGTCTGCTAAAAACTTTGATTCTTCAGTAACTAGATCTACTAGAGAATGTTCTGTATCTCTTTCCATTGCAGATAATTCGTTAACATTTATTCCTTCCATTGTTTTTAATACTAATTCTTTATTATCATTAAAGCCCATTAGAAATTCGGTAACGGCATTTTTGTATTTCGGAGTTTTTATTCCGGCTTCAAATACAAATTGTTTGATGAATTTTTCCTTTAAATATGGGTTTTGATCTAGGGTTTCAGCCATTAAATCTTCTAGATATACGACCTCAACACCATTGGCTGCTAGAATTCTTGCGAATTCATCGTGTTCCTCTCTGGCCACTTTTAAGTATGGAATATCATCAAATAATAATCTTCCTAATGAGTCAGGGGTTAAATTTAACAATTCATTTCCTGGTCTATGTAGTAATACTTTTTTTAGTGGTGCAATTTCACTTTTTACATTTATCATTTTTTCCTCCCTTTTATTTTATATTTGATAAAAATAATTTAACGGTTTCGTTATCAGAATTTATTAAATCTTGATATGTTCCACTGCAAACTATTTTACCTTCATCTAGGAATATAATTTTGGTAGCTACTTTCTTTACAAAACTGACCTCGTGAGTGACTATTATCATAGTCATTCCATCAGCAGCTAATTTTAACATTAACTCTTGTACTTCTTTGACCATTTCGGGGTCTAGTGCTGATGTTGGCTCATCGAAAAGAATTATTTCTGGGTTTGTCATAAGGGTTCTTATGATAGCTACTCTTTGTCGTTCTCCTCCAGATAAACTTTGGGGGTAAACATTTATTTTATCAATTAAATTTATCTTTTTTAAATATTCACAAGCTTTTTTCTTGGCGTCTTGTTCAGTCATTAATCCTAATTTAACAGGAGCTAAAATTATATTATTTAGGACGGTTAAATTATTAAATAGATTAAATGTTTGAAAGACCATACCTATTTTTTGACGATATTCGGTTATATTTTCATTAGTTAGTAATATATCATTAAAGTAAATAAATCCGCTTGTCGGATTGGTCATACGGTTAATACATCTTAAGAGGGTTGATTTACCACTACCAGATGGACCAATAATGACTATTCTTTCACCTTTTTCTACTTCTAAATTAATATTTTTTAGGACTTTTACGCCATTAAAACTTTTTTTAAGATTTTTTATTTTAAGCATGATTATTCTTCCTTTCAAAGTTATTTAAAAGTTTAGATAATATGGTAGTTAGAAATAAATATATTAATGCAGTTATGATTAATGGGAAAAAGTAGTTATATGTGTTAGAAGCAATGATATCACCTGACTTGGTTAGTTCAATGATTCCAATATATCCGGCAACGGATGTTTCTTTAACTAGAGTAACAAACTCGTTTCCTAAGGCGGGTAAGACATTCTTTATGGCTTGTGGTAAGATTATAAAACTCATACTTTGATGATAACTTAATCCTAAACTTTTAGCGGCTTCCATTTGGCCTATATTTACTGAATTGATACCGGCTCTTATTATTTCTGAGACATAGGCTCCAGAATTAATACCAAATGCTAAAATGCCTACTAAAACGGGATTGATATTAATACTTTTAAAGATCACATAGTAGATAATCATTAATTGTAATAAGGCAGGTGTCCCCCTTATAACTGTGACATACAGTTTACTTATAAAGGCTAATACAGGAAGTCTTTTTGTTTTTTCATATTTGTCTTTGATGACTGCTATTAGTAATCCTAAAATAATACCTATTACTACTGAGCCTATGGCTATTATAATAGTGTTTTTTAGTCCTTTAAGAATTATCATATAGCGGTTATCATAAATAACGCTTTTGTAAAAATCTTCAATAATACGTTCCATCATAGTTATTTTGAGTGATTGATAACATATTGTTCAATCTTTTTTTCCTTCATTAGTTTTTCTAATACTTGATTGATGCTATTTAGTAGTTCTGTATTACCTTTTTTAACGGCGATACCATAACTGTCACTAAATAAATAGCCATCTAGAATTTGTAAGTTATCATTTGCTTTTATTATTTCTTTAGCTGGTAGATTGTCCATTATAATCGCATCTACTTTACCTGATTTTAGATCTTCGACCATTGATAAGTATTTTTTCTGTTGGGTGATGGTTGATTTTTTATAGTTTTTAGTAGCATAGGTGTCAGCAACAGATCCTAATTGTACTGCTAATTTTAAGCCATCTAAATTGTTTAGATTTATCTTGGAACCTTTTCTCGCCATAACTATTTGATTTGAGACGACGTATTCTAATGAAAAATCAACTTCTTCTAATCTTTCTTCAGTAATACTCATACCGGCAGCAGCAAAATCAGCTTTACCACTATTTAATTCATTTATAATTGAATCAAAAGCAATATCTTTAATAACTAGCTTTTTACCAAGATGAGTGGCAATTTCATTGGCAATATCTATATCAACTCCGACAATCTTTCCACTTTCGTAGTATTCGTATGGAGCAAATCCAGCTTCTGTTACCATAACTATTTCATTTTTATTTTTTTGACAACCGGTTAATGCAAAAAGACAACATACGATAAAAAACAGTTTCTTCATATGAACCTCCTATCATATTAGATTATAACAAAAAAATATTTGTTTGTAAATTGAAACGTTACAAAAAAATATATTTTATAACATTTTATTAAGTAATGGATATACTTAGATTTAAAAAAGTATAAGACCCTAATTAGGGTTTTATACTTTTTCACTTAGATAATCAGAAATCATTTTACTTGATACGGATAATTCTTGATTAAAATCTGACATTTTATTTAAATATTCAATATATACTTGTTTATTATTTAAGGTATTGGCTTTTTCTTTAATTATATTGTCTATTTCTTTATATGAGGCATCGCCGATGTTTTCTAAATAAGTAGCTTTTTTTTCTAGGGCTTTTATTTCTTCGATTAAAGTTTTTATTTCACTATCTTTATTTAATATATTTACCATTTGTTGATATTCTTTATATAGTTTGGAATTTTCAATTGATGAGAATAATTCTTCTAAACTATTTTTTTCCATCTATTTCACCATCTAATGACCAAGTTTTAGCACCAGTTATTTTAACTTTAATAATTTTTCCTAAGTATTCTTCGGGGCAGGATACGTTAACTAGTTTCATATTATCCGTATATCCCATAAATTTATTAGCTTTTTCTGATGGAGAAATAATTAATACATCTGCTACCGTGTTAAGCATTTTTTCATTACTCTCTTTAGCGTATTTATTTATTAAACTATTTAGTTTTGAAAGTCGTTGTTTTTTTGTTTCCATAGTAATTGGATCATCCATAATAGCAGCTGGTGTCCCTTCTCTTTTAGAATAAATAAAAGTATATGCTAAATCATATTTTACTTTTTCTACCATTTCTAGTGTTTGGTTAAAATCTTCATCTGTTTCTCCGGGAAAACCAACAATAATATCAGTAGTTATACTTACATTGGGAATGTTCTTTCTGATTTTAGCTACCAATTCTAAATATTCCTCAGTGGTATATTTTCTTCCCATTAGTTTTAATATTCGGTTTGATCCAGATTGTAGAGGTAGATGAATATATGGCATAATATTTTCACAGTTACTTATAGTCTCAATCATTTTATCAGTAAAATCCCAAGGATGACTTGTTACAAAGCGGATTCGAGGGATACCGGTTTGACTAACTTCCCCCAGTAAATCAGCAAAGTCATAATCTTGATTTAGATCTTTTCCATAGGCATTTACATTCTGTCCTAGAAGAGTTACTTCTTGGTAACCATTATTATATAGTTCTTGTACTTCTTCGATAATATCCTTAGGTAAACGACTTCTTTGTTTTCCTCTGGTGTATGGAACAATACAATAGGTACAGAATTTATCACAGCCGTATTGGATATTTACCCAAGCAGTATATTTAGAATCTCTTTTTACAGGAATGTTTTCAATAACGTTACCTTCGATACTGTAAACTTCACGAATCTTTTCATTTTCTTTAATGTATTTGTTTAAATATTCTGGAATTTTGTGGTAATTGTGAGTTCCACAGATTATATCTAACCATTTATAATCTTTTATTTTATTCACAAGTTTTTCTTCTTGAGCCATACATCCACAAAAAATAACAATGATGTTTTCTTTGGTTTCTTTTAGGTGTTTGATTCTTCCTAACATACCTTCAGCTTTGTTATGGGCATTTTCTCTGATAGCGCAAGTGTTAACTATTATGACATCGGCATCATTCATATCTTCAGTTTTGGTATATCCTAAATCTTCCATTATTCCAGAGATATTTTCACTATCGTGAACATTCATTTGGCAACCATAAGTTAAGATTAAATATTTTTTTTGGTAGCCAATATTTATAGCATTGTAATCATCATATAATATATTTACTTTACTTTTTCCTCTTACTTTGGCATTTTGCATATTTGGTAAATTCATACTACTTCACTTCCTTAGTTGATTATACACTAAATAGGTAAAAATGTATAGTTAAATTAGAAGAAAAGATAAGTTTATTTTTTCATAAACTTATCAATGTTC
>URVV01000015.1 GCA_900551455.1 uncultured Mycoplasmatota bacterium | reverse complement strand
GTTTAAATTCTCTCTTTTTTATTTAGTCCTTGACATTGGGTACATTTTAATTTATTCACTATCTTCTAATTCGTCTTCATTTAATATTGTTAAATCAGATAAATCGTCTTCGGCATATTCATCTTCATCATCAATTGTATTAAATTCATCTTCTTCGGTCATTTCATCGTCTTCTAATTCAGGTTCTTCTTCGTCATCTTCTTTATCTTCATATAGTTCATCTATATCAAGCTTTACTTTGTGATTTGTTTTTAAATCCCATTTACCGTCTGCTAATAAGATAAATTCTTTGGAAGTAGTTAGTGATTGAAAGAAATCGGCTATTTTATCTTGATAAACTGATTCAGGTAGAGATAGTAATTTACATACTTCTTTAAATAAATCAGCGGTTGTCATTGTAGTTTTATTTTCTTCTAAATATAATTTAGCAATACTGGTATATGGTAATAATTCTAATTCGTCTTTGGTCATTTTACTTAATTTCATTTTTTTCTCCTCCTACATTTGTTCTCTTGGTATTATACCAATTAAGTTTAATGAATTATTTATTACTATTTTAATAGCCTTTAATAAATTCATTCTCTCTGCGGTATATTCTTCATTATTGGAAAGAATTTTTTCTTTGGTGTAATAAGAATGAAATATTGTGGCTAATTCATAGACATAGTTACAGATTAGATGAGGATGTTGTTTTTCTACAGCATTAATAATAGTGTCTTGAAACTTCATCAATTTATTCATAATAGTATATGTATTTGATGTTTGTAATGTATTATATTTATCTTTGGGTTTTATTTCTTTTTTATATGTATTTAATATTTTAGAGATTCTAGTATTAGCATATTCAATATAATATATTTGATTAGTCAAATTGTTTTTAGTTGTCGGAGATAAATCTATTTTCATTTGGGTATTTATCTTTCTTGAGGCGAAGAGATATCTTATAGTGTTAATATCAAGTTGTTCAATCATTTCTTTTAAAGATATTGCAGGGATTATTTTTTCTGAAGCATTTATTAAGGAAATGGGTTGAACTGTTTTGATATCTAGAATTTTACTATTATATCCGAGTAAATCCAATGATAATTTTAGAGAATTAATTTTATCGGAAACTCTATAGATATCTATTAATTTATCATAGCTTCTGGCTATTTTGTTGATATGATATGCAATACTTATTAGTATATCTGTATATTCACCATCATTTTTAACGATAATATGATCTGGAACGTTTTTAGATGGGGATACTTTTAACCATAAGGAATCTGAGTCTATATAACAATTATTGTTATTTTTATAGGTTGTTAGTATTTTTTCTATAAGACCATCGGTGTATAGTGATTGTTCAGTAGTAAAGACATCAAAATTTACTCTAATTGTATCTAATTCTTGTTTTAGTTGTTTTAGTGATGTATCTAGAAATGGTTGTTGATAGTATTCGTCGGGAGAAATACCATAATTTATTGATTGTTTATTTTGACTGTTTAGATAATATTCTCTTGTAACATCATAACCACAGAAATTCATTATTCGTGAGAGATTGTCACCATAGATAGCTTCTTTAGTAGAATTTATATCAAGAGTAATGGTGGGATTAATACTGACATATTCAATATTTATTTTTTGGTTATTTCCTAAATTGTTCTTTCCATAGTTTTTTGATTCTGTTATGATGTTATTTATTTCTTCGTGTAATCTTTCTTGAGTTAAAGAAAAATTAATAAAACCAGGGGAAAGTACTTCAATATTAGCAATGATGTGACTAGTTATTTTTTCTTTAATTAAGTTAGCTAGTTCCATTGGGTTAGTTTTATTTAAAGTTAGGGCAATATTAGTTGAATACTGACTAGTTATTTCTTTTTTTGGACTAACTATGTTTATTTTATTTAAAGAAATGGGAATATTTAATTTATCTAGAGCTGATTTTATTATTAGTTGTAATTCTTTTTTTATACTCATTATTTGTCACTCATTTCTATTTTATAAAGATACTTGTTTTTATTATCTATTACTTCATAGGTAATTTCTATTATATTATCTTGGATAAATAGATTTGTTGTTTTTACTTCAATAGGAATGGTGGAATTATATTCTTTTATTAAATAATTGGAGATAGTATTAGTTCCATTAATAAAAGTTAAATTGTGATTAAATTCATTACTTTCTCTAGTGATTGTAACTTTATTATCATCAATGAGTAATCTATAACTAGTATTATTATCAATGAATGTTATTTTATTTTTATTTTTTATGGCTGTTGTTTCAATTAAATCAATGGTATTTTCAGTTATATTTTGTAATGTTGATTTGATTTTAATTTTAATAAATTACACCTCCATTAAGAATTCATTAGACATTATATCATAAGTTATATAAAATTAGAACTCATATTTTTACTTTTTTGTTAAATAATAATGTTAGATAAAGTAATTAACAGGTGATCTAATGAAATTTATAAAAAAAATAGGAAAATTATTTGTAGGTTTTGGTGTTTTATTTGTTCTTTTTAATATGGGAATGTATGTTTATTGTCTAATTACTCCAAAAATTCAAATATCAAGAAATCAATCTTATTATTTGTTAGATAATAAAGATGAACAAATTTTTAATAATTATAGTTGGGTTTCTTTAGAGGATATTAGTCCTTATTTGATTGATGCGACATTATCTACAGAAGATAAACATTTTTATTTTCATATTGGATTTGATTATTTAAGAATAGGAAAAGCGGTTATTAGTAATGTTATGTCTAAGAGTTTATCAGAAGGTGCTTCTACTATTACACAACAGTATGCTAGAAATTTGTATTTAAATTATGAGAAAACTTGGAAAAGGAAGTTTGATGAAGCGGTATTGGCTTTTGAATTAGAGACACATTATTCGAAGGATGAAATTCTGGAAGGATATTTAAATACGATTAATTATGGAGGAGTATTTGGAATTGAGAATGCTTCAGAGTATTATTTTGATAAATCAGCTAGGGATTTAACTTTGGCGGAAGCAGCAATGTTAGCTGGAATTCCTCAATCTCCGGCGAATTATTCTCCTTTATATAATGAGGAGTTAGCTAAGAAAAGGCAAAAGACAGTATTGACTTTGATGAAAAATAATAAAAAGATTTCTGATGAAGAAGTGAATGAAGCATATGGGGAAAAATTAAATTATGTGGGAAATAAGGGAAGTGATATTACTTCAGGATTATTATATTTTAAAGATGCAGTTATTAATGAATTAAAAGAAATTCCTAGTATTCCTGATTCTTTACTTACTACTGGAGGTATTAAAATATATACAACTTTGGATAGTAAGGCTCAGATGGAATTAGAAAATTCTATTGATAGTAAGAATATGGGGGAATTACAAGTTTCTTCGATATTAATGAATCCTGATAATGGGGAAGTGTTGGCTTTAATTGGAGGAACTGATTATAATAAGAGTCAATTTAATAGAGCTATATCTGCTAAAAGACAAGTAGGTTCGACGATGAAACCATTTTTATATTATACAGCTTTGGAAAATGGATTTACTTCAGCTTCTTCTTTTATTAGTGAGAAGACAACTTTTTCTTTTGCTAATAGTAAGACTTATACACCTAAGAACTATAATGATAAGTATGCAAATGGACCACTTTGTATGGGGGCGGCGATAGCTTATTCAGATAATATATTTGCGGTTAAAACGCATTTGTTTTTAGGAGAGGATAAGTTAGTATCTATTGCTAATAGAGTAGGAATTAAAAATGACTTGGAAGCGGTACCTTCGTTGGCATTAGGAACTGAGGAAATTAGTTTAATGGATATGGTAGCTGGATATTCTTCTTTTGCTAATATGGGATATAAAGTTAAGGGGCATTTAATTAGAAGAATAGAAGATAATAATGGAAATGTTTTATATGAATATAAGGAAGAGAAGAATAATATTTTAAATGAAAGTTTGGTATATATACTTAATGAGATGTTGACCTATACTTATGATAAGGATTTTATTAGTTATAATTATCCGACAATGATTAGTTTGTTACCAAAGATGACTAAAAAGTATGCGATTAAATCAGGAACAACAAATACTGATATGTGGATTATTGGATATAATAAGGAGGCGGTTTTAGGAATATGGACAGGTTATGATGATAATAGAAGTTTTTCTTCTAAAGATACTTCTTTTCATAAGGACATTTGGATTGAGACGATGGAGACTTATTTAAAGGATAAAAAAAATAATTGGTATACTGCACCAAATAATATTGTTGGAGTGTTAGTTAATCCTATTACGGGAGAGTTGATTAAGGATACTGATAAAAAGGGGAAAATATTTTATTTTATTAAAGGAACAGAACCATATACGGAAAACTCATATGATTTGGATTCGGTGTTTAAAGAGGAAAAGGAGGAAAATTTAAGTTCCGAAGATAGTGGGGAAAATAATGAAAATAGAGATGATTATGGATAAAAAAAGACCGAAGTGAAGTGGACTTATATAGTTTACTTCACTATTGGTCTTTTATATTTCTATAATAATACAATGATTTGTTTCATTACTATACATTTTATATGAAATATTGTTTTGATCTAGGAATGTTTTTAAAGTTGTTAATTTATCTTCTTCGACTGGAATTACTGGGGTTGGTTCTGGTGAAGAATTTACTGGTACTTGGTATGATGAGTCATCTTTGGTATTATATACTGGAGGAGTGAAACTTGGGGTTATATTATCGGTTGAAGATACATTTTGATTTTCAAAACTTGGAGTAAATAATGGGGTATCTTGCATTACTGGAGTTGGTTCTGAAATTATTGGGGCTGGTTCTTGATTTATTTGTGGAGTTGATTCTATGGATGGTTGTTCTGGCATTGGTGGTAAAGGCATTTCTGGTTGAAGCTCAGACATTATTGGTGTAGTAAATATTGGTTGTTCTTGAGGAACAGCATTAGAATCTATATTCTTTGGTTGTCCTGGTAATGGCTGAGTGTTTATAACTGGTTGAGGATTTACCATAGAATTCATATTTACAGGATTTTCTTGCATAATAGGGCTTGGAGATGGCATTACCATTTCATTAGCTTCGGGCATTGGAGCCACACTAGAGTTAGGCATTCCTTGCATACTTTGCATATTCATTGAGTTTAATGATACTGGCGTTGGAGTATCCATTTGATTATTAAAGTTTGGAAAAAAGTTTCCATTATTCATATTATCACTTTCCTTTTCTTCTTTTTTTGGTTCTGAAGTTTCAAATTCATCTATATTTAAAGTTTTCATAATATCTTTTATAGCAGATTCAATTTCAGCTTCAGTTACTTCTTTTTGGTTGATTAAATTATCTAATTCTTTGACGGTTAGTTTATTATTTATTGTTTCATTTAGGTATTCCGTCTGTTTTTCTTGGGATGATACTTTCATAAGACTTCTAGCGTGTTTTTCACTAATCTTTTTTTGAATAACTGCTGCTTGAATATTATTTGGTAGGGTTAAAAGTCTTATTTTATTGGCAATGGCTCCTTGTGACTTTCCTAACTTTGTACCTAATTCTTTTTCAGTCATTTTAGTTAGGGCTAAAATTTCTTGATATGATTTTGCTTCTTCAATAGGGTTTAGATTTTCTCTTTGAAGATTCTCAATAAGAGCTATTGAGGCAACTTGTTTATCATCCAAATTCTTTATAATTGCAGGAATTTGAGATAAACCGATTTTTTTAGCAGCTCGTACACGGCGTTCACCAGCAATTATTTCATATTTATCGTTAACTTTTCTTACCAGGATTGGATTTAGAACTCCGTATTCTTTAATTGATAGTGCTAATTCATTGATGGTTTCTTCGTTGAAGGTTTTTCTTGGTTGATAAGGGTTGGGGATTAATAAATCAATACTGATGTTGTTAACTATTGGAGTTTGTTGCAACATACCACCTTCTTTTTATTCTTCTTTACTTTATAATAATATAATACAATATAAAAGATTTTTTTTCAATATATTTATACTTTTTTTAAAATTTATTTTTTTAATGTTATAATAATTAAAAATTATGGTGGTGATTTTAATGGAAATTAGGGGAAAGAATATTTCTTTGGATGAGGCAATAGAATATTCGGAGATTGATAAATATGTTTATAAAAGAAAGAAAAATAATATTTTACTTAGTGATTATCAAGTAGATATTCTTAATAGATGGGGAATTAATTGGAATGATTATATTAATGCTCGTGAATTATTATTTAGAATAGAGGAATGCTTAGATGAGTTATATGATGAGGAATTAGATATGGTTGGAAAACAAATATATGAATTTATTTATTATAATGATACAAATAAATAGAAGTTATTGGTTGAAATAACTTCTATTTATAATTCTTGCTTTTTAATTTTTGAATAGGGTCTTGGATATAGAGGATTTGTTTTAGAATGTTTTTCTATTTTGTAGATTGTTCGGTGACTTAATTCATAAGGAAGGGTAAAGCTATATGTTTGAGGATTTGAGAGAGATAGTTTTTGATAATATCTAGAAATATTAAGAGTTTCTTGGTCAATATTTGATTTTAGAGCAATAAATTGGCCATTTATTTTTATCATTGGGGTAGCATATTCAAGTAGATGTTTTAAAGGGGCTACGGCTCTGGAAACAACAATGTCATATTTTTCACGATTTTCTTTAGCATACTCTTCAATACGGGCATTAATTACTTTAATATTTGTTAAGGATAGGGTATTAATTACTAGATTTAAGAAATTACATTTTTTGGTAGTGGAATCTATTAAATCTATTTTAATATCTGGATAGAATATTTTTAATACTATTCCGGGAAAGCCAGCTCCGGTACCAATATCACAAATGTATTGGTTATCTAGATTAATGGCTTTTTTGATGGTTAAGGAGTCGTAAAAATGTTTTAGATATACGGTATTTTTCTCGGTAATAGCGGTTAAGTTATATTTTTGATTTTCTTCGATTAGAAGATTATAATATTGTTCTAATTTAGATAATTTTTCAGAGTCGTATGAAATACCTAAATTAGTTAATTCATTTAAAAATTGTTCTTTATTCATTGTACATCTTCCTTAAATATATCATTAAGATAGAAATATCTGAGGGATTAACGCCACTTATTCTTAGGGCTTGACCGATGGTGGTAGGATTTACTTTAGTTAGTTTTTGACGAGCTTCTGAAGCTAAATTTGGTACTTTTTGATAATCAATGTCTGAAGGGATTTGTTTTTCTTCATATTTTAACATTTTTTCGGCTTCTTTATTTATTTTATTAATGTATCCTTCATACTTTATATATATTTCTACTTGTTCTTCAACAGTTTTATCATAATTTGTTGTTAAAAGATGGTTATCTTTTAAAGTAGAAATAGTTATTTCAGTTCTTTTTAGAAGATCATATAAAGTAATAGCATCTTTTATATTAGCACTGTGTAATTTGGTCAAAAGTTCATTATGTTCTTTAGTTGGAGTTAATTTGTTTTCTTTTAAATACTTTGTAAGAGTGGCAATATGGTCTTTTTTTTGTTTAAATCTTTGATAACGATCTTCCTTTATTAATCCGACGTTATAACCATATTCTGTTAATCTTATATCTGCGTTGTCGTGTCTTAAAATCAGACGGTATTCTGCACGTGAGGTCAACATACGGTATGGTTCAATGGTACCTTTGGTTACTAGGTCATCTATTAATACTCCTATATATGCTTCATTTCTTTGGAGGATTAATGGTTTTTTGTTATCTAAGGATAGGGAAGCATTTATTCCGGCAATAATTCCTTGTCCGGCGGCTTCTTCATAACCACTCGTGCCATTTATTTGACCGGCGGTATATAAATTTTTTAAAACTTTTGTTTCAAGAGTACGATTTATTTGAGTAGGGTAAATGGCATCATATTCAATGGCATAGGCATATTTATTAATAATGGCATTTTCTAGTCCTGGTAGAGAATGAACCATTTTTTCTTGAACATCACGAGGCATACTGGTAGAAAATCCTTGTAAGTACATATCATCATAATAGATACTTTCTGGTTCTATAAATAGTTGATGGCGTTCTTTATCTTTAAATCTTACTATTTTATCCTCAATTGATGGGCAATAACGTGGTCCTACTCCTGTTATATCGTCACGACCACCATACATTGCTGATTTATGTAAGTTATCTAGAATTATTTGATGGGTTTCTCTAGTCGTATATATTAAGTGGCAAGGAACTTGTTTGGTGGTATCATATGGTTTTGTAATTTCAGTATTAAAGTTATAGCAGGTAGGATCTCCGGGTTCTTCTTTGGTTTTGGTAAAATCGATGGAACTTTTTTCTATTCTTTGGGGAGTTCCGGTTTTTAATCGTAATATTTCAAAGCCATATGATTTTAATTTGTCGCTTAGATGCATTGATGGTTTTTCTCCGTGAGGCCCTGATCTAGTTCTTTCACTTCCTACTAAAATGTCAGCTTTTAAATATGTACCAGTTGTTAAAATTACTTTTTTACTAGAAATTTTAGTGCCATCGGATAGAATTATTCCTTTGACGACTTTATCTTCTACAATTAAGTCTTCAACCATTGATTCAAGAAGGGTTAGATTTTCTTGATTTTGGAGAACCTTTAACATTTCTTTGGGATAAGTAACTTTATCTACTTGAGCTCTTAGGGATCTTACGGCTGGGCCTTTAGAAGAATTTAACATTTTCATTTGGAGAAATGTTTTATCGGCAATACGCCCCATTTCTCCTCCTAGGGCATCTATTTCTCTTACGATTATTCCCTTAGCAGAACCTCCTATTGAGGGGTTACAAGGGAGAGTGGCGATGTTATTAATGTTGGAAGTTACTAATAGGGTTGATTTGCCAATACGGGCACTGGCTAAGGCGGCTTCACATCCAGCGTGTCCAGCTCCGACGACGATTATTTCATATTTCATTTTATCACTACTTTCCTAAACAGAATCTACTAAAGATTTCATCTATTAATTCATCTGTATATGTTGCACCAATTATTTCTCCTAGAATATTCCAACTTTCTTTTAGATCCATTTCGATTATATCTATTGGATATACTTGAATATTTTCTAGACATTCTTCTATTTTTGAGAGAGATTTTTTCAAAAGGGCAATACTTCTGGCATTACTTAGATATGTTAAATCTTTGGTTTCAATTAACTCTAAATTAAATAGTTCTGTTATTTTATTTTTTATTTGTTCTATTCCTTGATTATCTTTGATACTTATTTTAATGGTATCTTTAATGTTTAATTTAAGTTTTTCTGGTAAATCTAGTTTATTTATTACAATAATATGTTTCTTTTCTTGAACAAGGGATAATAATTTTTCATCTTCTTTGGTTAATGGTTCATTATTATTTAACATAAGAATTACTAAGTCAGCTTTTGCTAGAGTTTCTAAGCTTTTGTCAACTCCTATTTTTTCTACTAGATTATCGGTTTTTCTGATTCCAGCGGTATCTATAATGTTGCAGACGATACCATTTAGAATAAATCTTCCTTCAATGGTATCTCTTGTTGTGCCTTCTATATCAGTAACGATGGCTTTTTTTTCTTCAAGAAGGGTATTTAGTAGACTACTTTTGCCAACATTGGGTCTTCCTATAATTGCTATATTTATTCCTTCGTTAATTAATTTTCCTTCAGTGGAAGAGGTTATTATTTTTTTTAGTTTATTTTTAATGGTGCTTATTTGAGGAATAATTTTTTCGTTGGTTAATACTTCAATATCTTCATATTCTGGGTAGTCAATATTAACTTCAATATTGCTGATGATATTTACTAATTCTTTTCTTAAATTTATAATTAAATTTGATGCTTTACCACTTAATTGATTGATAGACATTTGTCTAGAAATATCGGTTTTTGATTCGATTAAGTTCATTATTCCTTCTGCTTGAGTTAAATCGATGCGACCGTTTAAAAAGGCTCTTTTGGTAAATTCTCCGGGTTCGGCTAATCTGGCTCCAGATAGTAGGAGTAGTTCTAGTACTTTGTTTGTAGTACTTATGCCTCCGTGACAATTTATTTCTATAATATTTTCTTTGGTAAAAGTTTTTGGGGCTAACATTACACTTACTAGAACTTCATCAATTATTTGGTTATTTTCAATAATATGGCCATAGTGAATTGTGTGTGATTTGGCTTGAAGTAAATTTTTGTCAAATATTTTATTTACTATTGTTATGGCTTCATTTCCACTTACTCTTATTATGGATATAGCTCCTACTCCAAGAGCTGTAGAGATTGCAGCAATAGTATCTTCGTTAGAGGTATTATTTTGTTGATTTAACTCTTTCATAGACGTCTTCCTTTCTCGGTAATATTTTAGCACAGATTAAAAAAAAAAGATATTTATTTATATCTTTTTCTTAAATTTCTTTTGGTTTAATTACAACACATCTGTTTGGTTCTTCACCAGTTGATTCTGTATAAACATATTTGTCTTCTGAAAGGATACTGTGAACTATTCTTCTTTCATAGGAATTCATACTATCAAGGGTTGCTTCAACTTTTGTTTTTGCAACTTCTCTGGCTACTTTTTTAGCTAGATATTCAATGTTTTTAACTTTTTTATCTTTGTAATTTTCTACGTCTAGGACTACACCAATATAATTATTTGTTTCATTATATATTATTTGTCTTACGATTGTTTGAAGGGCTTCAATGGTGGTGCCATTTTTTCCAATTAATAGGGCATTGTGATCGGAGAATATTTTAATTGTAATGTTATCTTCTCTTCTTCGAACTTCTAAATTTACTGTTAAGCCCATTTCTTTAGTTATTTCAGTAATTAATTCTTTTAAGTAATCAATTATGTCATTGTATGTCATTACTTCTATTTTGACATTTTTTTTAAGAAGGGTATTTTTTTCTTCAAGAACATTTATGATAAGATTTTTCTCTTCGGTATTTAGTTCTTTGATAGCTTTTTCAATGACTTCTGATTTTGTTTTGCCGTCAAATATATATTTTTGCATTATTTAACCTTCTTTCTTTCAACCAAGAGATTTTGAATTATTGTAAATAAATTTGATGTTATCCAGTAAATTCCTACAGCACTGGCCATAGTGAAGGAACTATAAGTTATTATGGCTAGCATAAAGTATAGGGTAAATTTCATATTAGCCATTTGACCGGATTGATCTTTTAACATTTTCTTAAATGATACAAAGGTAGCTAAGAAGATTAATACTACTAGTAAAATATAGATGTATTCGCCATTTTTAATTCCTACCCAAGGGGTTGTTCCTAGGTTAAATAATAAGAATTTATCTTCAAAAATGGCTGGGGTTCTATTTATTGCTTCATAGAAGGCAAATAATAGAGGTATTTGAATAAATGCTAGTAAGCAACCTGATACGGGATTAATTTTATATTTTTGATAGATAAGCATCATTTCTTGAGCTTTTCTATTTTGATCTTCAACGGTGTTTTTATTTTCATATTTTTTTTCTATTTTTGCTAATTCTGGTTGAGCCTTTTTAATTAATTCAGATTGCATTGCAGTTTTTCTGGTAAATGGATATAGTATTAGGCGAATTATTAGGCAGGTTACTATTACTGATAATCCGTAATTTTTAAGAACGCCACCTATTTTTATAATTACCCAAGCTAATGGTTTTACAAAAAGACTTGTCCATAATCCTTCATAGTTAGATGTTGGATTAAATCTACTACAAGAGGGTAGGGATTCAATATCTACTTCATATTCTTTGTATAGTTCGATAGTTTTTTCTTCGGTTGGTTTACAAATAATATTTTTGGTTAAAATTTGACCGGTTTCTTCGTTTTGGACTGGTTTTTTATTTTCATCTTTTAAAACTTTTGTACAGCCAGTTAATAAAAACATAAATAAAATTAAAATAATTAGTTTTTGATATTTTTTCTTCATTAGATTCTCACTTTCTTTATTAAGTTTATAAACTCATTTTGCAACTCTTCATAATTTAAATTTACTGAGAGTTCTTTAATTATTATAACATAGTTAATATTGGTTTGTATATCTTTTTCATTATTTATAATAATATTTTTTAGTTGTCTTTTTAATTTATTTCTTATGTGGGCTTTGCCTATTTTTTTAGGAATAGTAATTCCATATAGTGTTTTATCTGATTTTTGATAATAAATTGAAAAGTATTTATTTTTTACACTTTGATTGTTTTTAATTATTTTGGTAAAATCTTCGCTTTTTCTGATTATTTTATCTTTATTCATAGATTTATTTTCCTTTCAATACTTTTTATTTTAGCAGATATTTTACAAATTTAACAAAAAAACCACTGTTAGTGGCTTATGCGCATAGTTTTTTTCTTTGTTTTGCTCTTCTCTTATTTAAAACTTTACCTTTTATACGGGCAAAAAATCCGTGTTTCTTAGCTTTTTTTCTTTTATTTGGTTGATAAGTTCTCTTCATAAATTAACACCTCCAAGTTAAAATCTTCTTTATTATATAGTTTCAAAGCGATTATGTCAACAAAAAATTTTCTTTTTTAGTATTTTTTGCTTTTATTTTACATTTTTTTTTGTTATAATGATATAAAAGAATAGAGGGGTCTTAGCTATGTTTGAAAAGATTTTATCAATAACTAAAAATAATGCAATTGTTAAAGTTTCAGACAATATTGGTGATGATATACTTAACTATAATGTCATTTTAGAAGATAAAGATAAGAAAATTTTAGGTGAAATTGAAGAGATAGTAAATAATGAGGCTAAAATTTCTTTCCTTGGGGAATTCATAAATGGCAGGTTTTATAGTGGTATTATTCGTAGACCTACTCTTAATGCTTTTATTAGGATTATAAATAAACAGGAATTAGGGGAATTAGTCGGGGATAATGATAGTAAAACGATGATTTTGGGTGTTAGTCCTTTATATAATAATTATCCGATTAAGGTTAATATTAATGAGATGTTTAGTAATCATATGGCTATTTTTGGTAATACAGGATCTGGTAAAACTTGTGGAGTAGCGAGAATTATTCAAAATTTCTTTAATATGAGAGATAAAGTTCCTTTTAATAGTAATATTTTTATTTTTAATAATACTAGTGAATATGATGCAGCTTTTAGGGATATTAATAAAATTAACGTTAATTTTAATTATAAGTTGTATACTACTGATAAGGATGATCCAAATGGAAATCGAATTAAGCTACCTTTATGGATATTAGATGTAGATGATTATGCTAATTTATTAGATGTTACGGATTATTTTCAAATTAATATTATTGAAAAAATGCTTAGTTTGGTATCAGCTTTTGCTAGAAATGATGAGGAATCTATTAGATATAAAAATCATTTAATTGCAAAGGCAATTATTTCAGTTTTATATTCTAATCAGGTGGCTGCTAAGATTAGAGATCAAATCTTTAATATTTTGGCTGATTGTAATACGAAAGAGTTAAATTTGGATGCTGAAGTTCCAGGTATTGGGTATACGAGAGAATTTAGAAAATGTTTTGATATTGACAATCACGGAGAATTTGTTGAAAGAATATTAGTTACTAAGTATATTCAGAGTTTTATTGATAATAATACAAAGTGGAATGAGGATTACGTTCCTATATATTTTACTCTGGATCAATTGGAAATAGCACTTAATTTTGCTTTAATTAGTGAAGGGTTATTACTTAATGAAAAGTCTTATAGTGAGGCTATTGCTTTGAAGGTTAAATTGCATTCGATTAATAATAATTCAAATAAAGAATATTTTGATGTACCTAATTTTATAACAACAGAGCAATTTATTAGTTCAATGTTAGTAACTAATAATAATGCTAGAGTTCAAATAGTTAATTTTGTTTTAGAAGAAATGGATGATAGACTAGCTAAAAGTATGGTTAAGGTTTTTTCTAGGATATTATTTAAATTTGCAAAAAAGATGCAACCTAGAGGAGCCATGCCTATTCATATAATGTATGAAGAGGCACATAGATACGTTCAGAAGGATAGAGATATTGATATTTTGGGGTATAATATATTTGAGAGAATTGCTAAAGAGGGTAGAAAATTTGGTATTATTATGGATTTAATTACACAAAGACCTACGGAATTATCGGAAACGGTATTGTCTCAATGTTCTAATTTTATTATATTTAAATTAAATCATCCGACTGACTTGGAATATATAAGGAAAATGGTTCCTAATATTAGTTCTGACGTTATTGAAAAGCAAAAGTCCTTACAATCTGGAACTTGTGTTGCTTTTGGAAGAATGATGAAAATTCCGATGATTGTAAAAATGCAAATGCCAAATCCAGCACCGCAAAGTGCAAATGCTTCAATATATGATAAATGGATTGTGGAATGGAAAAGTTGAGAGTGAAAAATTTCACTCTTTTTTTATAAAAATATTTCCCGGGAAATATTTTGGGAAATAATAAACAACAAATGTATTAATAAAATATTTATGAACAGGTAACTGTTTCTTTTTTTATTCTTTCAACAAGAAAAAAGGAGAAAAAAAGAATTATCAACAGGCGAATGTTCAAAAAAAGTCTCTATCAACAGATAATGTTCATAACTTTGCAGAGCTTTCGACAAAATTCTTAGTTTTCAACATGTTAATACGAATGTTAATAAAAATATAAACATACCAAAAAAATGTCAAAAATTGTTGATAACTCTTTTAAACCTTTGAAAAATATGGTATTATATTGTTGAAAAGTTGTTGATAACTTGTTAATAACCTGTTTACAAGAAAAAAAAAGATAGACAAATATAATTAATATGATAAAATAAAATTAAGACTTAGTTGAGAGGTAGCAAGTATGAGTAATAAGGAATTATGGACTAATTTTTTGGAAAATATGAAAGATAAAGTGTCACCTACGTCATTTGATATTTGGTTTAATGAAGACGAAACTAAATTATTTTCTTTTAAAGATAATGTAGCAACAATTATTGTAAATCAAGACTTTGTAAAAAAACATCTGGAAGAGAACTATATTGATATGATGATTGATGCGATGTATGAAATTACAAGTGCAGATGTAACTTTCAAAATTATTTCTGAAAGTGAAGCAGAGGCTTTGAAAAAAGAAGAAAAAGAAAATAAGCAACTAGCTATTAAGGAAATGGATACATTAGAGCGTCAATCTTCAGATAATGCAAATTTAAAACAAGAATATACTTTTGAAACATTTATTGTTGGTAACAGTAATAAATTTGCTTATAAAGCTTCAAGAGTTGTAGCCGAATCACCTGGTTCATATAATCCTTTATTTTTGTATGGAGAAAGTGGAGTTGGTAAAACGCATTTGATGCATGCGATAGGAAATTATTTGATTCAAAATACGGATAAAAAGGTTTTATACATTAGTAGTGACAAATTTGTTGATGAATATACGAGAATATTTAGATATAATGATAAGAATAATTTTGAAAAGATTGATGATTTTAAGGAAAAATATCGTAATGTAGATGTGTTAATGATTGATGATATTCAATTTTTAAGTACTGCACCAAAGGGACAAGAAGAATTTTTTCATACTTTTAATGAATTATATAATGCGAATAAACAGATTATTATTGCATCTGATAGATCTGTAGATGATTTAAATTCATTAGAGAATAGATTATTAACAAGATTTAATTGGGGACTTACAGCTAATATTACTACTCCTGACTATGATCTTAGAGTTAGTATTATAAAGAATAAATTAGCTTTTAAAGAGGCTGCAAATGATATTCCAATGGATGTTATTGAATATATTGCAAATAATTATGATTCGGATATTAGAAAATTAGAGGGAGCAATTACTAGAGTTTTGGCTTACTCTTCAATGTTTAATAAAGGAAAAATTACTTTGGATATAGCAGTAGATGCTTTAAAAGATCAATTAAAGGATCGTAGTTGTTATAAAAATGATGTTCAAAGGATTCAGAGGGCAGTGTGTGACTACTACAAGATTAGTATTGAACAAATGAAGGGAAAAAATAGGAACAATGAAGTTAATTTTCCTAGACAAATAGCAATTTATCTATGTAGAGAGCTTACGAATGAATCTTTTCCAAAGATAGGGTCTTATTTTGGAGGAAGGAACCATTCGACAATTATTAGTGCAGATAATCGTATAAGAAAAGAACTTAAAACGAATGATAATTTGAAAGAGGTTATAAAAGATTTAAAGAGGAATTTGACTTAGTGTTGATAAAATATTGATAACTATAATATTATCAACAAGAACTGTTGACAAAAAAAACTTATAAAATATGATATAAGTTGAGTTTTCAACAGAATCAACAAGTATAATAGTAATAATAATTAATAAAGAAAGAAGGACAAAAAAATGAAATTTATTATTAAGAAAAATATTTTATTAGAAAATTTATTTAATACTTCAAAAGCAATATCTAGTAAAAATTTAATTCCAATACTTACAGGTATTAAGTTTGAATTAACGGAGGAAGGTTTATATTTATCGGCAAGTGATTCAGATATATCAATTAGAACATTTATTCAAAAAGATATGATTACAAAGATAGAGAGACTTGGAAGTGTAGTTATTAGCGGAAAATATATTGTAGAAATAATTAGAAAGTTACCTGATAGTGAAATTATGATTGAAGTAATAGATGGGTTTAATATGATAATTCAAACTGAAGGTTCAGAATTTAATTTAAATGGAATTGATCCAAATGAATTTCCTAATCTAGATCTTGAAGAAACTAAAAATCCTATTATTTTAAATCCAGTCGTTTTTAAGGGAATTATTAATCAAACTTTTTTTGCAACATCAATATCAGAAACTAGACCATTGCTTACAGGAATTAATTTTAAATTAGTTGGTAAATCACTTGAAGTTATTGCTACGGATAGTTATAGATTAGCAAAGAAAGAAATAGAGTTACCTGAAGGATATGAAACAGATTTTAATATTGTTATTCCAGGTAAGAATTTACTTGAATTATCTAGAATTGTCGAAGATGATAAGGAAAATATATATTTACATATATTTAATAATAAAGTTTTATTTAAGTATAAAAATATTATCTTTTTATCTAGGTTAATTAGTGGAACATATCCAGTTAGTTCTAATATTATTCCTAATGATTTTAGAATAGATATTGAGTGTAATTATGATGATTTATATGATATGATTGATAGAGCATCTCTTCTTACTTCGGATAAGGATAAGAATACTATTAAGTTAGAACTTAATAATAGAGAGTTAGTTATTTCTTCTAATTCTCCTGAAATTGGTAAAGTCGAAGAGAAGATAGCTATTGATAATGATTCAGATATATCTATTTCATTTAGTTCTAAGTATATGTTAGAGGCTATAAAGAGTTTTAATTCGGAGAAAATACATTTGTTAATGAATAATGATAATTCGCCAATTATAATTAAGAGTGATAATGAAAAATCTTTAGTACAATTAGTTTTACCTATTAAAACTTATTAATTTATAGACATTTCTGTTAATATGCAGAAATGTTTTTTTATTTGTTATTCTACAAAAAGTGACATTTTTCGACAAGTTTGTTGATTTATAATTAAAAGTTAAGGGGGGAGTATAATGTATGAAATTGATTTATCAACACTTATGTTGATAGGAATTGATGATTCTAGAACTTTGGTTGTAACATTAGAGAAAGAATTTATTGTAGATGAATGTGCTAAAAAAATTATTGATAATTCTTGTAAGTATTTTGGTTCTACTTTAGTAGAAAGAATAAAAGCTACTCAAAGAGTAGTTAATATTCGTAGTAAAGTACCTATAATTATTGAAAATTCTAGAAATATTATTTTTTTTCCATTAAAATCGTGTAGAGAAAAGAGTAATATATGGATTTCATTTAATAATTTAGTAAGATATGAAAAAAAAGATGATGTTACTTATTTGTATTTTAAAGAAAATAAAGTACAGAAATTAGATTTTTCATATTATATTATTGATAATCAAGTTACAAGAAGTTTGTTACTAGATTATGAAATGAATAAAAGAAGAAAAAGTTTAGAAAAATAGGACTTTTTCTTTTATTTTATGGCATTTTATGATATAATTAATATGTAATTATAAATAAATAATGTATATTTGTCTGCAAGTTAGAGGATGGATAAAAATGAGATGAAGATAGAGAAACTATATTTAAAGAATTTTCGTAATTATGATAATTTAGAGATTAATTTTTGTGATAAGTTAAATATAATTATTGGAAATAATGCTCAAGGAAAGACAAATATATTGGAAGCTATTTATTATTTAGCAATTACTAAATCTTTTTTACTGGTTAATGATAAAATGGTTGTTAAAAAAGATACTATTTATTCATTAATAAAGGGAGATATTTTTAATAATAATGGTTTTAAGCGACTTAGTATACTTATTAATAGTAATGGGAAGAAGCTTGAAATTAATGAAAAGGAAATAAAGAAGCATTATGAATATGTTGGTAATTTAAAGGTTATTATATTTAGTCCAGATAATGTGAGGTTAATAAAGGATGGACCTTTAAATAGAAGGAGATTTTTAAATATTGAGATTAGTCAGTTATATTTAAATTATATTAATACTCTTAATGAATTTAATATTGTTCTTAAACAGAGAAATGAATATTTAAAGGTAATTAGAGGGGGAAGTTATAATGAGACATATTTTAAAATACTTAATAAGAAGTATGTTGATTTAGCGGTGTATATTATTAGATATAGAGATGATTTTATCAATAGAGTAAATAAGTATATTGGTGATGTTTTTTTGCGTATATCGGGATATAATGGACTTTATATTAAGTATATTTCTAATATTGAGGTTGAAGATATTTCTTTAATGAAGGAAAAGATGCTTGAGAAGATAGAAAATATGAAAGATAGGGAAGTTATATATGGAAGTAGTTTAGTTGGTCCTCAAAGAGATGATTTTGAGTTTATATTAGATAATAATGATTTATTAACGTATGGATCTCAAGGTCAACAAAAAATGGCTGTTCTTTCTTTAAAATTAGCAGAAATTGATGTTTTTAAGGAAATTAGTTTAGAGAATCCTATTTTACTTTTAGATGATTTGTTTAGTGAATTGGATGTTGATAAAAGAAATAAGGTTATTAATTATTTGAATAATGATATTCAAACTATTGTTACGACAACGGATTTAAATAATATAACTTTTTCTTCGATTGATAATCCAAATATTTATAAAATTGATAATGGAGAAGTAGTTTGTAAGAATTAGACTAAAGGAAGGTAAGTGATAGAAATGGAAGAAAATAGAAATGAACATTATGATGCTTCGGATATTCAAGTATTAGAGGGCCTGGAAGCTGTTAGAAAAAGACCAGGAATGTATATTGGAACGACTGATGTAAAGGGATTGCATCATTTAGTATGGGAAATTGTGGATAATGCAATTGATGAGTCATTGGCGGGCTTTTGTAATAATATAGAAGTAGTTATTAACAAGGATAATTCAATAACAGTTAAAGACGATGGTCGTGGCATACCTGTTGATATTCATCCTAAAACAAAGATTTCTACAGTAGAGACTGTTTATACAGTATTACACGCTGGAGGTAAATTTGGTGGTGGAGGATATAAAGTATCTGGTGGATTACACGGTGTAGGTGCTTCAGTTGTTAATGCTTTATCTAAATGGGTAGAAGTAAAGGTTTATAAACACGGACATGTTTATTTTATAAGATTTGAAAATGGTGGACATACGGTTAAACCATTAGAAATTATTGGTGATTGTGAAGAGAATAGAACAGGTACAGTGGTTACTTTTAAACCAGATTCAGATATATTTGATACGGTAATATATGATTATAATACTTTAAAGGTAAGAATAAGAGAATTGGCATTTTTGAATAGAGGTTTAAGAATTACTCTAAGAGATGATAGAGATATGGAAGATACTACTGGAGAGACATTTATGTATGAAGGTGGTATTAGTGAATATGTTAAGTTTATTAATCAAGGAAAGACACCAATTCATAATGAAATAATTCATTTGCATGGTACAGAGGATAATGTATTTTTTGAGGTAGCAATGCAGTATACAGATGGCTATAATGAGAATATTTATTCATTTGTAAATAATATTAATACGCATGATGGTGGTACACACGAGGATGGTGTTAAGAGGGCACTTACAAGGGTTATTAATAACTATGCAAGAAAGGTAAATTTGCTTAAGGAAAAAGATGAGTCTTTGACGGGAGATGATGTTAAAGAGGGATTAACTATGATTATTTCTTGTAAACATCCTAATCCACAGTTTGAAGGTCAAACTAAAGGTAGACTTGGAAATTCAGAAGTTAGAAAACTTGCAGATAATGTATTTTCATCAGGATTTGAAAAGTTTTTATTAGAGAATCCCGATAGTGCGAGGTTAATTGTTGAAAAATCTTTATTAGCTTGTAGAGCAAGAAATGCTGCTAAGAGAGCTAGGGAAATTACTAGAAAAACGGAAATGGCAATGACTAACTTTTTTGGTAAATTAACTGATTGTAAGAGTAAGGATCCTAGTGAATCAGAGATATTTATAGTCGAGGGGGATAGTGCTGGTGGAAGTGCTAAAAAGGGAAGAGATTCGATGACACAAGCAATATTACCTCTTCGTGGTAAAATATTAAATGTTGAAAAAGCTAGATTAGATAAGGCTTTATCTAATGAGGAAATTAGAACTATTATTACGGCTTTTGGTACTGGAATTGGTGAAGAATTTGATTTATCTAAGTTAAGATATGATAAAATTATTATAATGACTGATGCCGATGTTGATGGAGCCCATATTAGAGTGTTGTTGTTAACATTATTTTATAGATTTTTTAGACCTATTGTGGAAGCAGGGCATGTTTATGCTGCTCAACCTCCATTATTTAGAATAATGCATGGAAAAACTAGAAAATATGTCTTGGATGAAGAAGAAAAAGAAGCATATTTAAAAACATTACCAGATAATGTTAGAGCAAGGGCGGAAATAGCTCGTATGAAAGGACTTGGTGAGATGGATCCACCGGAGTTAAACGAGACAACGATGGATATTAACACTAGAACTTTACGAAGAATTACTGTTGATGATTGTGTGGAAGCAGATAAGATTTTTGCAAAGTTAATGGGTGATGAAGTTGAACCAAGAAGAAGTTTTATAGAGGAAAATGCAAGATTTGTTGAAAATCTTGATATTTAGTAGGGGGTGAATTATGGATAATAATGATAATAAAGAAAAATCTTTAGATTCAGAAAGTCAAGAGATTTTAAATGATGATGAGTTGAATTATGGTGGTGACTTTAAGGAAAGAGATAGTTTAACTGAGAATAATATTGTTGAAGAGGTTAAGAAAAGTTTTCTAGATTATTCGATGAGTGTTATTACTTCACGTGCCTTACCTGATCTTAGAGATGGATTGAAACCTGTTCATAGAAGAATTTTATGGAGTATGTATAATTCTGGATATACACCAGATAAACCTCATCGTAAATCTGCAAAAACTGTTGGTGAAGTTATGGGTAATTATCACCCCCATGGTGATTCTTCAATATATGAAGCTATGGTAAGAATGGCTCAGGATTTTAATCAAAGATATATGTTGATAGATGGTCATGGTAATTTTGGTAATATAGAGGGTGATGGAGCTGCTGCAATGCGTTACACAGAGTCTAGATTATCTAAAATTTCTCTGGAGTTGCTTAGAGATATAAATAAGGATACGGTTGATTTTGATCCTAATTTTGATGAGACTTTAAAAGAACCAAGAGTTTTACCTAGTAGATTTCCAAATATTTTAGTTAATGGTACGATGGGAATTGCTGTAGGAATGGCTACAAATATTCCTCCACATAATTTAGGTGAAGTTATTGATGGTTGTATTGCATATATAGATAATCCAGATATCGATACGATGGGATTGATGCAATATATCAAAGGTCCGGATTTTCCTACGGGTGGTATTATATTAGGAAATTCTGGTATAAGAAAGGCTTATGAAACTGGTCGTGGTTCTATTACTATTAGAAGTAGGGCTAGTATTGAAGAAGTTAATGGACATAGTGTTATAACGGTTACTGAGGTTCCATATGGTATTAATACGATGGAGCTTAAAAATAAAGTAGCTGAACTTGTTCATACAAAGGTTATTGATGGAATTACTGATTATCATACTGATTTAAAGGATGGTATTAAAATTACAATTACTTTGAAGAAGGATGCTAATCCGCAGGTTGTTTTAAATAATTTATATAAACATACTTCATTCCAAATTACATATGGCATTATTTTCTTAATGTTGGATGGTATGACTCCTAAAACATTAGGATTAAAAGATATTATTCAGAAATATATTGAACATCAAAGAGAAGTTATAGTAAGAAGATGTAAGTTTGATTTAAATAAAGCTTTGAATAGAGTTCATATATTAGAGGGCTTAAAAATAGCTTTGGATAATATTGATGAAGTTATTAAAATTATTAAGTCTTCTAAAACGGATGAAATTGCCAAGGCGGAGTTGGCTAAGAAATTTGGTTTAGATAGTATTCAGAGTGATGCTATTCTTGAAATGAAATTGCGTCGTTTAACTGGTTTAGAGAGAGATAAAATTGAAAATGAGTTAAATGACTTGTTGAAATTAATAGATGAATTACGAGCTATATTAAGTAGTGACGAAAAAGTGTTTGCTATTATAAAAGAAGAAATGTTAGAAATTAAGAATAAATATGCTGATGAGCGTAGGACTTCAATTGATATGACAGCTATTGATTATATTGATGATGAGTCTTTAATTCCTGAAGAAAATATTGTTATTACTCTTACGAAGAAAGGTTATATTAAACGTTTACCTGTTGATACGTATAAAATTCAAAATAGAGGTGGTGTCGGTATAAAGGGAATGGCTATTAATGAAGAAGATTTTGTTGAGCATATTATTAATTCTACTACACATAATTATATTTTGTTTTTCACTAATAAAGCCAAGGTTTATAGGTTAAAGGGCTACGAAATTCCTGAATTTAGTAGACAATCTAAGGGATTACCTATAATTAATCTTCTTAATTTGGAGCAGGGTGAATATATTACTTCATTGTTGAAAGTAGCTAATGATGAAGAACACAAGTATTTAGTTTTTGCAACTAAACAAGGATTAATTAAGAGAACTGAAATATCTGAGTTTTCTAATATAAGAGCTAGTGGTAAGAAATTTATTACTTTAAGGGATGATGATGAATTAATTTCTGTAAAGAAAACTGATGGTAATTATGAGATTTTAATGGCTTCTTCAAATGGTAGGTTAGTTAGATTCCCAGAGTCTTTAGTAAGAATTATGGGGCGTGGAGCTACTGGAGTTAGAGGTATTAATCTTGATGATGGTATTCTTGTTGGTATGGAAGTTGCAAATAGTGATATTGATGTTTTAGTTGTAACTGAAAAGGGTTATGGTAAGAAAACACCAATTAGTGAGTATCGAGTTACTAATCGTGGAGGAAAAGGTGTTAAGACATTAAGTGTAACTGATAAGAATGGCACTATAACTTCATTTAAGGCTGTTGATAAAGATAAAGATTTAATTATTATTACTAATGAGGGAATTATAATTAGATTAAGTATCAATTCTATATCTACGATGAGTCGTGTTACTCAGGGCGTTAAGTTAATTAATCTTAGAGATGGTCAAAAGGTTAGTTCGATATCTGTTGTTGATTCAGAAAAAGATGAGGAAATTTCAGAACCTGTTGATAGAGACACTTCAGTAAGTGATGATATTAATTCTTCTGATGATGAATTGGGTAATAAATAGGAAAAAGTTAATTTATTATACTGATTTGATTACATAATGTAATTGAATCAGTATTTTTTTATTTTTACCTGTTGATAGAGCATTTTAATAATGACAATTTTAAAAAAACTGTATATTTTATATTACAGAAATTAAAAAACTGTATATTTCATATTACAGAAATTAAAAAACTGTATAGTTTTTCTTTAAATTGGTTGTTGATAGAACAAATTTCATTTTCAATGTTCCACGTGGAACATAGCAATATAATTAGATTTGTTAGTATATAACAAGTTATTTGATGTAATGAATTAATACTTATTTAATATTATTTATAACTAGGTAACTATGTTCCACGTGGAACATAGTAATATAACTAGAGTTGTTAGCATATAACAAGTTATTTGATGTAATGAATTAATACTTATTTAATATTATTTATAACTAAGCAATAATGTTCCACGTGGAACATAGCGATATAACTAGAGTTATTAGTGTATAACAGGTTATCCGATGTAATGAATTAATACTTATTTAATATTATTTATAACTAAGCAATAATGTTCCACGTGGAACATAGCGATATAACTAGAGTTATTAGTGTATAACAGGTTATCCGATGTAATGAATTAATACTTATTTAGTCTTATTTATAACTAGGTAACAATGTTCCACGTGGAACATTACGTTAAAAATTTATTATATTATATTAAATAGTGATATTGTATTAACAAATAATTTGTATTGTTATATTTTTTTGTTGAAATAAAATAATTTATGTATTATAATTTAGTTGTGCAACAATAATGTAGGAACTA
>URVV01000014.1 GCA_900551455.1 uncultured Mycoplasmatota bacterium | reverse complement strand
CAACTGATGAAGATGAAACAAATACCAAAGTATTAAAAGGTACTGTTAAAGCTATCTACGTAGATACTTCAGATAACGTTATTGCTGCTGAAGAGTTAAGCGAAGGTTTTGGTGGTACTGATTATACTACAACTACCAAATCAATTTATGGATACACTTTAACAAAAGAACCAGCTAATAAAAATGGTCAATATATTGCTGAAAAAGAAATTCTAGTTAAATATATCTATGAAAAATTACCTGGTACAATAGTTACTAATGATGTTGTAAAAACTCAAGTAAATACAATTCTTGGAGCTAATTCAACATTTAAATATGTTCTTACTTATACTGGAAAAATAAAAGACTATGTAGGTAAGGCAACCCTAACTCTAGTAGATACTCTACCATATGAAGTAGAAGAAATTAAATATGATGAGAATATTTGTCAATATAACAAAGTATCTAGAACATTAACTTGTTCTAAAGAAGTAGAAATAACTGAAAAGAACCAAGAAAATATTTTAAATACTATTGTAACTTTTGAAGTTAGATATAAAAATTTAACCTCAAAATCAGCTCTAGAAGTTAAAAATGTTGTTGCTTCAACATTAGTATATCTTACTAACGAAGTAACTGATAGTAGTGATGTAACTGATATAATCAAATCATCTCGTGTAATAGCTAAATATGTAGATGAATCTAACGAAGAAATATCAGATTCAATTTCTCAAACTGGATTAATTGATAATGAATATACTACTTCTGCTAAAGAAATTTATGGATATACTTTAAAAGAAGTTAAAGGTGCTGAAAAAGGCAAATATACTGCCGAAGAAATTACCGTAACATATATCTATTCAAAAAATACTGGTGACGTAACTAAAAACGAAGTTACTAAAACTGGAAGAGAAAAAGTAACATCCGTAGATGGAGTGTTCAACTATACATTAAGTTATACTGGTAAGATAGAAAAATACCTTGGAAAAGCAACTCTTACTCTAGTAGACACCATACCATATGAAATAGATGAACAATTATCAAGTTACAGTAACAACGGTCAATGTACATATGATAAAGATAGTTTAACTATCACTTGTACAAAAGAATTTACTATTAATAAAGAAAATCAAGAAATAAATACAAGTTTTGATTTATCACTAGTATTCAAAAACATCAACAAAGAAAATGTTACTAACCAAGTAAAATCTACTTTAACATACGGAAATGAAGAAACAACTGATGAAGATGAAACAAATACCAAAGTATTAAAAGGTACTGTTAAAGCTATTTACGTAGATACTTCAGATAACGTTATTGCTACTGAAGAGTTAAGCGAAGGTTTTGGTGGTGCTGACTACGAAACTACTGAAAAAGAAATTCTAGGATACACTTTAACTAAAGAACCAGTTAATAAAAATGGTCAATATATTGCTGAAAAAGAAATCCTAGTTAAATATGTTTATGACAAAAATATTGGAACAAGTGAAGAAGAATTAACTAAAGTTGGACTTGAAAAAGCTGACTCAATTGATTCAGCCTTCGAATATACAATTACATACCATACCCAAATTAAAGATTATGTTGGTGAAGTTAAGATTTTAATCGAAGACTTATTACCATACGAAATCGATGAAGAAAAATCTAATTTAGGAAATGTATGTAAATATACTAAAGGTAAATTAATTTGTGAATATAACAAAGTAATTAATACAGTTGAAGATGGCAATATCTTTATCGAAGAAAACATTGTATTATACTTTAAAAATGTTGATAGTAAATTAGTTATTAACCAAGTAAAATCTACCTTAACATACGGTGAAGAAGAAAAAACTAATGAAGATTCTACTGCTACTGAAGTAGCTTCTGGAGCATTATTAGTTAAATATGTTGACGAAGACGGCAACGAATTAGCTGATAGTATCACTGAAACCGGTTTAGTAGGTAGTGAATACAAAACTAGTAAAAAAGTAATCGATGGTTACTACTTAAAAGAAGTCGTAGGTGCTGAAAAAGGAAAATATACTGCTGAAGAAACTAAAGTAACATATATCTACAGCTTAATTCCACTTCCTCCACAAACAGGATATGAAGCATCAAATATTAACTATGTAGGACTATTAATTAGCCTAATTGCTATAATATTATTTACAAAGAAAATGAGTATTTAAACCCTTAAAAGGACTAGATAAACTAGTCCTTTTTCTATGTTATAAAAGTGTCAAGTAAATGCCTAATGGTAAAGAAATAAATATTCCTACCAGATATACCGCTAGTTATCGAAACGAAGAGTATTTTTTCACTATTACTAATACCAATACTGTCAGATGTAAACGTCTCTATGACTATACATAAAATTACCAATCCTAAAGTCCTTAAAAGTGTATACAAAATTTATACATTGTATTATAGAATATAAAAAGCATATAATAGGGTTGATATAAAAAAAATATCGAATATTAATTTAAAATATTGTGTTGCAACAGAAGAAAATGCATGATATATCCTCCAAAGTAAAAACTAATATATATATTATAAGCCCAAAATAAAGATTTAATAAACTTATATTAAAGCGAAAAGAAGGATGTATTATTAACAAAAAAACAAAATAAGTTTACTATAGATAAACTTTTTTGTTTTTAAAGGGAGGTAATAAGAAATGAAAAAACAAGTGGTAACATTAATATTCGGTGACAGTATTGCTTATGGTCGAGGCGATCAAAGATATGGTGGCTTTGCCGGTCTATTAAAAAAAAGAATGGAAAAAAGAAAGTATGGCAACTTCGTATATAATTTAGGAATTCCCGGCCAACGGTCAAAAGATGTTCTTAAAAGGGTTGAAAATGAAATAGAATGTCGCTATAATGATTATGATAATTTAGTATTAATTTTTTATGTTGGTGTAAAAGATGCCATTTCTCTAAACGAAAATCGCGAGTATATTAATACTTTTAATGACAGTATTGATGGAATAATTCATATCGGTAAAAAATATACCTCCAGTATTTATTTCCTAGGACTATTACCAATAGATTATCAAATTAGAACTGAATACAATAGTGAAAGTGTTTTTGAAATAGACGGCAACCTAAGAAGAATCTGTAATGATAATAAAGTAAACTATCTAAAAATGAAAGAAATTATAGATTTAAGTGATTTAAAGGATGGATTACATCCGAACGTAAAAGGATACAAAAAAATAGAAAATTATCTCTATGAAATAATATATAAAGGGAGGAAATATGCCAATAATAAAAGAAACTAGAGTAGGGGCTTATGCCGTTATTATTAAAGATGACAAAATAGCCCTAGTAAAAAAAGCCAATGGAGGTTATAAAGGAAAATACGATCTTCCAGGAGGAAAAATAGAACACTACGAAACACCTGAAGAAGCTCTTCACAGAGAATGTATGGAAGAATTAGCCACTACCGTCATCCAAGAACAATTATTAGATGTAGCATCCATTACTTTTACTTGGCAAATAAAAGAAGATTTATCTGAAGATCTCCATCATATAGGCATTCTCTACCAAGCAAGTATAAAAGAAACCCAACTAAAAAAAGACTATGATGGAAAAGATTCTTTAGGAGGCTTGTGGTTAAAAATAACTGATTTAAAAGAAGAAGAAGTCACCCCATTTACTTGGCACGCCTTAAAGGTTTTAAGATATAAATAATGCTCACCCTAAAAAGATTAACTAACAAGGAATCCAATTATCAAGCCTTATATGAATGGTATCAAGATGAAGAAGTAACTTCAGCCTTTGAACAAAAATCACTTTCGATAAATGAAATAAAGAATAAATATTATCCAAGAACACTAAAAAACACCAATGTTTTTGTATATTTAATATTTTATCAAAATAAACCAATTGGTTTAATTCAATATCAAAAGATTTCTTTAGAAAATCTAAAATTATATAAAATAAATGATGGCTATGAAATAGATATTTTTATTGGCTCCAAGAAATATAGAAATAAAGGATTAGGAACTTCTAGTATAAATATATTAACCAATTATCTTCATAAAAAAGGTATTACAACAGTTGTTCTATGTCCATTATCAAGTAACAAAATAGCCATCAATTGTTATTTAAAGTGTAATTACAAGATAAACGGAATCTTTATTACCAAAGATACCCAAGGAACAAATAAAGAATATGTTTTAATGATAAATAAGCCCTAATGGCTTATTTTTATTAAATAGGGAAGTATTTTAAGCATCTTCCTAGGTAATATTAAATATATATAAAAATTTATTAAAAAACAAGATAGAGCAAACATTTTACTCTTGTCATCCTAAAAGCATAAATTAATAATTTTAAAGAAAAAAACATTGAAACATCGAAAATTCAGAGTGTTAAAATGATGTCTAATTTATTGAATTATCAAAAAAATTATGATATGATTACTCTAGGTGGTAATATGAACGAAGATAATAAAAGAATATTTGAATATTCACTTGAAGAAATAATGGGAGAAAGATTTGGAAAATATTCAAAATACATAATCCAAGACAGAGCAATTCCTGATGTTAGAGATGGATTAAAGCCTGTTCAAAGAAGAATATTATTTTCAATGTATAAAGAAAAGAATACTTATGATAAGCCATATAAAAAATCTGCAAGAGCTGTCGGTGATGTTATGGGTAAATATCATCCCCACGGTGATAGTTCTATCTATGATGCTATCGTTAGAATGAGTCAAGATTGGAAAATGAAAGAACCCTTCGTTGATATGCAAGGAAACAATGGCTCAATAGATGGAGATTCAGCCGCTGCTAGCCGTTATACTGAAGCCAGATTATCTAAAATAAGTAACGAAATGTTAAGAGATATTGACAAAGAAACCGTTACCTTTGCTCCAAACTACGATGATACATTATTAGAACCAACAGTCCTTCCTAGTAGATTTCCTAATCTATTAGTTAACGGAACAACTGGAATATCTGCTGGATATGCTACAAACATTCCTCCTCATAACCTAGGAGAAGTAATAGATGCAACCATCTATCGAATAGATAACCCCAATAGTAGATTGGATACATTACTAAACTATGTCAAAGGTCCAGACTTTCCAACTGGTGGACAAGCTATAGGAATGGATGGTATTCGCCAAGCCTATGAAACTGGTCGTGGAAAAATTATTATCCGCAGTAAGATTAACCTTGAAAAAAACAAAATAATTATTACTGAAATTCCTTACGAAGTTAATAAACAATTATTAGTTAAAAGAATAGATGAAATAAGACTTGATAAAAAAATTGATGGCATCATCGAAGTACGAGATGAATCAGATAAAGAAGGATTGCAAATAACTATCGAATTAAAAAAAGATGCTAATAGTAAGAATATTTTGAATTATTTATATAAAAATACTGAATTACAAGTTAGTTACAATTACAATATGATAGCTATTGTTAACCGTAGGCCAATGCAATTAGGACTTATTCCTATTCTAGATGCCTACATAGAGCATCAAAAAGACGTTGTTACTAAAAGAAGTCAATATGATCTATCTCACGCAAAACATCGATATCATATTGTTGAAGGATTAATAAAAGCTATTTCTATTCTAGATGCAGTAATAAAGACCATCAGAGGTAGTAAAAACAAAGCGGATGCTATTGTTAACCTTGTAAAAGAGTATGACTTCACCGAAGAACAAGCAACAGAAATAGTAACCTTACAACTATATAGGTTAACAAACACTGATATTATTTCTCTCCAAGAAGAAAAAAGCAATCTAGAAAAAATAATGGCTATGTTAGAAGAAATTTTAGCTAGTAAAGAAAAACTTAACACTGTTATCAAAGAAGAACTTCGAAAAATAAAGAAAGAATATGGCACTGAAAGAAAAACAGAAATAGTAGCCACCGCCGAAGAAATTAAAATAGACACGACTGAAATGATTCCAAAAGAAGATGTCGTTGTAGTAGTTACTCACGATGGCTATGTAAAAAGAGTAAGCCTACGAAGCTATGCTACAAATAATGAAGAAACAAGTTTAAAAGATGGCGACTATGTAATAGGATTATATAATATCAATACTACACAAACAGTCCTAGTATTTACCGATAAAGGAAATTATTTATTCCTACCAGTATTTGAAATACCTGAAGTAAAATGGAAAGATATGGGTAAACACGTAAGTAATATAGTAACAATGTCATCTGATGAAAAAATCATCGGAGCAATGCCGGTATATAATTTTGAAGCCGACAAATATATTACTGTATTTACCAAAAATGGAATGGTAAAAAGAACTAAATTAATCGACTTTAAAGTAGGTAGATATACTAAAGAAGTAGGAATGATAAAACTTAGTGATAATGACAAAGTAATAGCCGTATCATCAAGTGATGAAACAGACCTATTCGTTGCTACCAAAAATGGTTATGGATTATGGTATGACATATCCGAAGTCTCTGTCGTAGGTATTAGGGCAAGTGGCGTAAAATCAATTAAACTAAAAGACGATGAAGTAGTAAGTAGTTGCCTATTCAATCCAGAATGTGAATATATTACAATAATTACTGATAAAGGTACTGCCAAAAGAATGAAACTTAATAACATTGAAAAAACAAGCCGAGCCAATCGTGGAATCCTTTTAATGAAAGAAATTAAAAGTAATCCAAGTAAAATAATTAAATGTTACTTAATGTCTTCCAAAGAAGAAATAATTGTAACATCTATTGCCGAAAGCAAAAAGGTTAAACTAACTGAAATAGCCATAATGGATAGACAAAGTAATGGATCATTTATTGTGAAAGATAGAATCTTAGATACTTATAAAGTATGCGAAATAATTTCTAATAAAGCTGATAACAAGACAACATCCGAAGACATAACTACCGAAATTAGCCCCAAGAAAAATCCTACAGTTATAGATAAAGAATATAAAAACTTAAGACTAATAGATGACAAAATTAGTGATATAGAAAAGCAATTAAATGATATAGAAAAATAAAATTAAGGAGGATATTATGAATGTATTAGTAACTGGTGGTTGTGGTTATATAGGAAGCCACACAATCGTAGAACTTTTAAATAACGGTTATAACGTTATATCTATAGATGATTTTAGTAATTCTAAACCAAATGTATTAGATAAAATTAAAAAAATAACTGGTAAAGATATAAAGTTTTATGAATTAAACATATGCGATAAGGAGAAATTACGTCAAGTATTTGAACAAAATCAAATAGATGCTGTAATCCATTTTGCTGGTTATAAAGCTGTCGGTGAGTCCGTAAAAAAACCCTTAATGTACTACCGAAACAATCTTGATAGTACCTTAACACTTCTTGAAACAATGAATGAATTTAACGTCAAAAAAATAGTCTTCTCATCATCGGCAACTGTTTATGGTGATCCAGAAGAACTTCCAATAAAAGAAAATGCCAAATTAACCACCACCAATCCATATGGTGCAACAAAATTATATATTGAAGGAATACTAAAAGATCTATTCGCATCAGATAACGACTACAGCATTGCTATTCTTAGATATTTTAATCCCGTCGGAGCTCATCCAAGCGGACTTTTAGGAGAAGACCCCAATGGTATCCCTAATAATCTAATGCCATACATTATGAAAGTAGCCAATAAAGAATTACCTGAATTAAGTATCTATGGTAACGATTATGATACCATAGATGGCACTGGAGTAAGAGATTATATTCACGTAGTAGATTTAGCCCAAGGACACCTCAAAGCACTAGAATACATAGATAAGCATAAAGGAGTAGACTGTTATAACTTAGGAACAGGGCACGGTTATAGTGTATTACAAATGGTTGAAACATTCACAAAAGTTAATAAAGTAATGGTACCATACAAAATAGTAGCTAGACGTGATGGCGATATAGCTTGCTGTTACGCCGATACCGAATATGCCAAAAAGAAATTAAATTGGGAAGCTAAGTATGATTTAACAGATATGGTTAAAAGTGCTTATAATTATGTAGTAAAAAATAATGAAAAAAAGTGAATATATAAATAGAGTACCAATATTCAAAGATAACAAATGCCTATATCGAGAAGAAGATAAATGCACTAACTGTGGAGCTTGTAAAGGTATCTGTAATTTTAGGATAGGAGTATATGGTCACTACGATATGGCCAAAAGTCCCCATCCAAGATGCATATACTGCGGACAATGCTCCTTAGTATGTCCCAATAATTGTATTAAAGAATTTCCTGATTATAAAAAAATAATTGCCGATATCAAATCAGGATACACAATTATTTGCCAAATAGCTCCTGCTACAAGATTTCTAGTAGGAGATAGTTTTGGTTATAAACCAGGAAAAAATGTTATTGGAAAAATTATTTCCAGTCTTAAAAAAATGGGTGTAACCTACGTCGTAGACACCTCCTTCGGAGCCGATTTAACCATCGTCGAAGAAGCCAATGAATTAATTACAAGAATAAATAACCAAGAAAAACTTCCTATGTTTACAAGTTGCTGTCCTTCATGGGTAGAATATCTAAAACTATTCTATCCCGAATATCAAAAAAACTTATCTACTACCAAAAGTCCAATCTTAATGTGTGGATCAATCATAAAGAATTATCTAGCCCCTAAAAATAAACTTGATAAAAGCAAAATTAAAGTCGTAGCCATTGTTCCCTGTACAGCTAAAAAATACGAAATAACTAAAACAGACGACGTCGATTATGCTATTACCGTAAGAGAACTATGTACTTGGATTAAAGAAAGCAAAATAGACTTTAGAAAAATGAAACCTCTACGTTTTGATAATTTAACCGGTACCTCCTCCGGAGTAATCTTCGGAGCAAGCGGTGGCGTTGCCGAAGCAATGACAAGATACCTCTATCACAAACTAACTTATAAAAGTCCCCCTAAAAAATTATTAAACTTTGAAATCTTAAGAGGATTAGATGATATTAAAGAAGCCACTATCAAAATAAAAGACAAAGAAATAAGAATAGCCGTAGTAAATGGCACCGGAGACATTCCAAGATTATTTAACCAAATTTGCCAAAATGATATAAAATATGATATAATTGAAGTGATGGCATGTGATGGAGGCTGTATTGCCGGTGGTGGAGGCCCAAAAAACTTTAAAATAACTAACACATACAAAGGATTAAGAAGCAAAGCTATCTACAAAAAAGATAAAAATGTCAAAAGAAGAAATAGCTATGAAAATCCTCAAATAAAAAAACTATATAAAGAATTACTGTCAAAACCAAACAGCGATAAAGCCATCGAACTATTGCATACAAAGGGGGAATAAAAATGAATAACAAAGGCTTTGGTTTAACCGAATTAATTGGTTATACTGCATTACTTGGAATTATTCTACTATTGGGAATAACCGTATCAGTAAAATCATCTTCAACAGCAATATCTAAAATAAGAAATGTAACTACTGGTGAAGTAAAAGAATCTGCTAAAAAATATATTACAGAAAACCCAAGTATCTGGGAAGAAAAAAATACTATATGTATTCCCGTAACCGAGTTAATAGAAAAAAAGTATTTAGCAGAAATGAATGAGCAAGAAATGCGTAACAAAAGTATTGAAATAACAAGAAATAAAAACCACAAATTAAAGAATTTAGAAATAGTTAATAGCTGTAATTAATAAAACATAAAAAAGATTAAAGAGTGCTGAAAAAAAATCAACACTCTTTTTTCAAAAAAAATAAATTTTAAGTAAATTTTATGACAAATAGTTAATTTTGTGTTATTATTATTAAGGAACAGGTGATAATATGACAAGACACGAACAAAGATACAAAATAATGACTATTCTATATCAAGCATTTTTATATAAAAACAATAATATTAATTATGATATAAATGATATTATTAATGAACAATTAGAAGAAAAAAATAAATTTATTGAATCAATTGTTTTCGGAGTTTTAGACAATATTGAAAAAATCGATGAATTAGCTAATAGCTTTCTTGAAAACTGGAATATATCTAGATTAGGTTATACAGATCAAGCAATTTTAAGAATGGGTATTTATGAGATACTTAAAACAGATACACCTGATATTGCCTGTATCAACGAGGCTATTGAACTAAGTAAAGAGTATTCTGATGATAAAGTATCCAAAATGATTAATGGGGTATTGGACAAGGTTTATCATAGTAAAAATAATAAGTAAGTAGGTGTTATATGGATGTTCAATATATAACAATCGGAGCATTAAATAATTATTTAAAAAAACTATTTGATAATGATAACAATTTAAAAGATGTTTATTTAAAAGGTGAAATATCAAATTTTAAAGCCCATACCAGAGGACATTTCTATTTTACTCTAAAAGATGAAACCAGCCGAATAAATGCCGTAATGTTTTCATATAAAGCAAGTATGTTAAGTTTTCTACCAGCAGATGGTATGAAAGTCTTAGTAAGAGGAAAAGTATCCATCTACGAAGCTACTGGCTCATACCAAATATACGTTGAAGAAATGAGTCAAGATGGTTTAGGAAACCTTTATATAGAGTTTGAAAAACTAAAAAAGAAATTAGCGGCAGAAGGTTTGTTTAGTCAAGAACACAAGAAGAAAATTCCCAAAGTACCTAAAAAAATTGGCATTGTAACAGCCAGCACCGGTGCAGCAATTAGAGATATCTTAACAACAATTAAAAGAAGATTTCCAATATGTGAAACTATTCTTTTTCCATCATTAGTTCAAGGCGCAGATGCTGCCAAAGACATAGTAAAAAAGATAGAAATAGCTAATACCTTTGATATTGATACCTTAATAGTAGGTCGTGGCGGTGGGTCAATCGAAGATTTATGGCCTTTCAACGAAGAAATTGTTGCCAGAGCAATATACAATTCAAAAGTTCCAATAATTAGTGCTGTCGGTCACGAAATAGATTTCACAATTGCCGATTTTGTTGCTGATTTAAGAGCCCCAACTCCAACCGCTGCTGCCGAATTAGCTGTACCAAACATAGAAACTATCAAAACATATCTTGAAAACGTTGTTAACCGTAGTACCATAAGCATTAACGGTTATATAGAAACAGATAAACAAAAATTAAGCAGTCTAATTAATAGTTACGTTCTAAAAAAGCCTACTGCAATGTATGAAATAAAAGAACAAAATTTAGACTTTTTAATAGATAGATTAAACAAAGAAATGAAAATAATTCTTGATAATACAAAAATTAGACTATTCAAAGTAACAAGCAGTTATATTCTTACAAATCCTGATATTCTATACAAATTTAAAACCCAGAACTTAAAACACCTAATTAATAAATTAGAAGTTTTAAACCCAATGAACACTTTAGCTAGGGGTTACGCAATAGTTAAATCAAATAATAAAGTTGTATCTTCAATAAAAGAAATCAAGAAAGATGATATAATTAATATAAATATTAAAAATGGTATCATAGATGCCCTAGTTATGGAGGTAAAAGATGGAAAATAAAGAAAAAAATGAAAATAATTTTGAAAATAAAATCAGAGAGTTAGAAGATATTGTAAAAGAACTAGAAAGTGGCGAGGTAAATCTTGATGAAGCCATCGACAAATATACTAAAGCAATGAAATTAGCTAAAGAATGTTCAGATAAATTAAACAAAGCCACAGAAAAAGTTAATAAAATCTTAAAAGAGAATGGCACCTTAGAAGAATTCAAAGTAGAAGAATAACTTCTCTTTATGCCGAAATAGCTCAATAGGTAGAGCAACTGAATCGTAATCAGTAGGTTGCGGGTTCAAGTCCTGTTTTCGGCACCATTGAAGAATCTGGTTGAATTTTGTTTCAACTTTACTAATAAATAATAAATAGGTTCAATAAAATCTAGTGTAGAGTAAAATTGAAAATTATTTAATGTTTAATTTTACAAAGCAATAAAATTTAGTGTGGAATTGAGATGACAATTGTCATCTTTTTTCACGTGTTATTATAAAGTAAATAATAATTGTAAGAGGAGGTAATTGAATGAAAGATTATTATTTATTAATTAATTGGATTAAATAGTAAGGAGGTTAAAATAATTAATGTTAATCAAAAGGGTAATGATTTAATAGAAGTAGTCATAGAGAACAGAAAACAAAAGGTCAGGTGTCCTGTGTGTAACAAACTTACTAGTTCAATACACGACAAATTAAAACCAATAAAGAGTATTTATTTGGATAGTTGTGGTTCATATGTTGATTTGATTATATATAAGAAAAGATATCATTGTTATAATTGTAATAAGATATTTACTGGAAAATTAAATATAAATACAAGTAACGGAAGTATATCAAATAAAGTAAAGATACAAATAAGAAGGGATTTATTAAATTATAATCTATCTCTAAAATATATAGCAGAAAAAAACAGAGTATCAATGATAACGATAGAAAACGAAATGTTAGATATAGTTTCATCTATTCCTAAGTACGTTGTTAATTTACCAAGAGTAATATCATTTGATGAATTTAAAGCAGATACTATATATTAAATGATCCAATACATAAAAAAGTATTAGATATATTACCAAGTAGAAAAAAGAACGTCTAATACAATATTTCACATATTGCAACAATAGACATTCTGTAGAGTTCGTAATATGGGATATGTACAAACCATACTTATTGGTCACACAAACAATGTTTCCTAAGGCAAAGTATGTTGTTTGACCGATTTCATTATACCACTTATATTATGGATGCGCTAAATAATATAAGAATAAGACTACAAAAACTACATGGAGATAAAAGTAAAGAATATAAATTATCAAAAAAAGAATGTAAGTTTATTAAGAAAATATAGTAACGAGATAAATTGGTGGGTATTTACAAAAAGATATAAAAATGGTCGTATGGTGGATATTTTACCAGTTGATATATTAGAAGATATATTAAAAATATCAAGTGATTTAATGGAAGGATACTGCTTAAAAAAAGAGTTTATAGATATTATTCATCATTATAATCAAATGAATATTGAAGAACAAATAAATAAATGGATAAGCAGATGTATGGAAAAGAATATACCAGAATTTATTGAAACAGTAAAAACTATTTCTAGATGGAAAGAATACATATTAAATTCATTTATAGATGAGAGATACAGTAATGGTTATACTGAAGGAATAAATAATAAAATAAAGGTAATAAAAAGAATTGCATTTGGTTATAAAATCTTTGAATTATTTAGAGGCAGAATATTATATATATTTAATGGCAAAATTAGTGGAGTTGTAAGAAAGAAAAATGACTTCAAAATAACAACATAATCAATTAAATTTTTACCCCAAATAACATTTTCAAAATACATCAAAAAAACTAAAAAATAAGGGGAAAATGCATATAAAAATTTAAACACTAAAAATTACACTTTTTCCCTTATATTATAATATTTTACAAAAAATTTACTTCACACCAGATTTTATTGAATCAATTATTCACTATGTCTTGACAAAATTCAGAAAAAGTAAGTCTTGTATATTTGTAAATGATGAGATACAAAATTAAGTCACCTTTATATCATTTTTATTTCTTTTTTGTTACTAGTTACGGTTTTCTTTTCAAAACAATAATAATCATAGTCTTCGGGAAAATAGGGATTATTTGGTGCTTTTTCATATTTGTCAATGTTTACATATTTAATCGGTATATCAAATTCGGCAGCTACATCAATTTCAAATTGAGTTGGAGTATCTCTAGTTATAAAAATAAAACTAGGTTTCATTACTTCACCTGTTGTCCCCATATTAACTGTTATTTCAGTATGATCTTGAGTATACTCAACAAATCTATCAACAGATAAATAACTACTTTTTCTTACTTTTCTATGTCGTCTAAATCTTTTTTCATTTCCATCAGTTCCTCCATCGCCTAGTGTTGCTGATGTTATTATTCTTCCACTTAAATCTTCATAGCCAAATGTTATACTGTTTTTTTTGCCAAACAATGATGTTAATCTTGTTTGATTTATTAAAGAACAACTTCTTCTACCATTTTTAATTTCCCCATTTTTATCAGAATAATAAATTTGCTTAAAAGATATTGCATCTTCAGAGCACGGAATTGTACTAACAAGCATAGTTATATGTTTTTGCGCGTTTGTTTGATTTTCTATGTTATAAAACTGTACTTCTTTACCAGATGATGATACTAATGCTTTGGGTGTTATGTTTGATGTTATATTTTGATTTATACTTTGTGAGACTAAATCTTTAAATCTTTTTTGACACATTAAATAACATTTTGATATTATTTCATGATTTAATGGACAATTATTTAGTAGTTGAATATTTGTGTTTGAATACTCCATATCATTATTCAAAAACGAATATACGTTGCGCAATATATCATATATTTCTCCTATATACTCATTTCTAAAAAATTCATCATCATTTGCAAAATCAATAATCGTTTTAATATCTAAGCATACATTTTTTGAAATATCGTGAAAATATAAATCACAATAAGCATTTTTTACATCACCAATATCATAATATTGATAATTATCTATAATCATTTTCAATTCATTGTCTCTTTTAATCTTTAATTCATTCGATAAATTCAATTCTTCTAACATTTCATAAAAAAATGGAGCATTAATCTTTTGAATGGCAACATTTGCAATTCTTTCATTATTCAATAGTTTGGTTAATACAATGTCATTTTTATTCTCATATAAATCTTTGATTAAATATAAAATTTCGTTATCATTTGCAATATTAATTATATTATTGATAAATTGCAATTTATCTTGCTCTTGTATACAAAATGCAATTTCTGAAAGCCAAAAAGGTCTATCATTATTACTTTTTAAATCAGTATATAATTGATAAAAGAATTGTTCTTTCAAATTATATGGCATATCTTTTAATAATAAATCAAGCCCTTTAACTCTTTTAATTGTCAAAAATTTTAATAATAAACTTTGTATATCAGTTAATCCGTTATCAAAATTATTAAATATTTCTCCAAAATCGAAGTATGAAAGTAGTTCTTTTTGGCTATTGGTTATATTAAAGGTATTATCATATAATAGTTGAGAGAAAGCAAAATCAAAAAAATCCTTTGTTTCAATTGCATTCCATTTTTTTTCACCATATTTATATTCACAATATTGAATTAATTTTAGTTTTTCTTGAAGATTCATTATTTCACTACCTTTCTCACATTATTATATCATTATTTTTATCAAAATGGTATATTTTACAATAAAAATATGCTATATTATATATAGAACTGATATTTATTAGTTGTTCTTTTAAATATAAGTGTTCAAAATGGGCCCTTGTATCGCATCATAGTAAGACTAAAGGATTGATAATTTATCAGTCCTTTTTCATTGAATAATGAATTTTTTTGGAATTTAAAAAGATGGCCCCCTTATAGAACAAAATTTAAGCCATTTTTTCGGTAACAATTTCTACACAAACATATTACACGTTTTAACTCTTTGTAATGATTTCAACTTAATAAAGTTCAGCAACAAATTAGTATGGAGGCTTACATTATGACTCTATCGTACAACAAATATGATGCGCAATTCCATCATAGGATATCCTATCCTAACCATTTTGCATCATATCTAACTCCTGTACGTATACACTCTTTACAAAACTGTCTTTTAGCATCATTTACTGCTTTACTCAATGACTGAAAATCACTTAGTTTTTGATCTTCATTTCTCATTACTCGAGCCTCATTTTTCATTCCGTTTTTATGATCCACCTCCAGTTTTGATGTTCCTAAAATAACACATCTCTGCGAAGGATATAGTTCTTATAATTTCAGCCTTTATATGTTGAAAAAAATTACCATTATTAATTTCATTAATTCTTATTGCATCTATACCATTTCCTGGAGTTAGACTTTTATCAAATTCAATAATATATTTTTTAACTAGAGTAGATTCCTTTTTTGCCCAAGAGGCACCATTTCCAAAAGAAAGGTCTGTATACTGTCCTACAAATTCCGTTACTTTAATCCATTTTGAACTACCATTCGCACCAGATCTAGCTAATTGTAAAAATAAATCATTTTTTGTCATTTTGGAAGTTGAATTTTTTAATTTATAAAAAGGAGGTTCTCAAAATGAAAAAGAAATCAGATAAGCAAGTATTTAGATTGAATCATTATTCTTGTTTATAATCCTAGTATCAAAAAAGCCGTTTCAATATCAACGACTTAATTATACTATTTAACTACTAAATTTTTTGATTTCTTTAAAGGCCTAAAACCCGCCTGAATCAAATCATCCATTGTAACAATCCTATTATTTAAAGCCTCTTTAATATTATAATCTACTCCATTAACTGAAACAATAATATTATGACTTTTAATACAAGTAAAATAATACTTATAATTATTATCTTCATAATAATATTCAATAGCTTCTGCACACTCTCCAGCACTAATATCTCTAATGATAATTCCCGTAGCCAGTGCACTAGAGTTACCACTGGGATTAATTTTTTTACCTCCATTACTATTACTACTAGAACTTTTTCCACTAGAACTAAATGAACTACTTGAAGAAATATTACTACCATCTCCACTAGCCACCTTACTAGAGCCAGTATTCTTATTTCCCATTTCACTATCCACTAAAGGACAAGAAAATTTTCTCCCTTTAGGCTCTAAATAACTATTCCCATTACAAACATAAACATCATAAATAACACCACTATATTTATTATCACTATATTGGATAACAAATAATGGTCTATTGTTTATTTTAGTATAAATAAAATCAGTAACTAAAACCATAATTATAACAATTATTCCTATTAAAAATACCCTAGTAGCAATAACTTTCTTACTACTGTTAATCTGCTTATCCATATTTCCTCCATTACATTCACATTATATCACATATAACCAAATTAATAAATTAAATTCAAATATTTCAAGAAAAAAAGCTGAATATTTATTAAATATCCAAATTTAGTGTTATAATAAAATTAATTATGAAAAGGAGAGTGTAAAAATGGAAATACCATTTAAAAAAGCAAATATTTTATTACCAAAAACAGATAATATGGAATTATGGAGTGTTATTGCCTGTGATCAATATACATCAGAGCCAGAATATTGGAATAAAGTAAAAGAAATCGTCAAAGACAAGCCATCAACTCTAAACTTAATATTACCAGAAATCTATCTTGAAGAAAATGACGTTGAAGAAAGAATTAATAAAATTAACCAAAATATGAAAGAACTAGTATCCAAAGATTTCTTCAAAGAATATCCAGATTCAATGTTCTACATAGAAAGAACCCAAAGTGATGGCTTAGTACGTGAAGGACTAATAGGTATGGTAGACTTAGAAGGATACTCATACGAAACAGGTTCCACCAGTATGATAAGAGCTACCGAAAAAACAGTAATAGAAAGAATTCCTCCACGAGTAAAAGTAAGAAAAAATGCTTTACTTGAATTACCTCATATAATGATTCTTATTGATGATGATACCAAAGATATCATCGAATCACTAAAGAATAAAGTTACCGAACAAGATAAAGTATATGATTTTAACTTAATGCAAAACGGCGGTCATATAAAAGGATATGTCCTACCTGACAAAGATGCAAACGAAGTTATAACTAAATTAGAAAAATTAGCTAACAAAGAATACTTTAACCAAAGATATGGCCTTAAAGATAAAGAAGTATTACTATTTGCTATGGGAGACGGTAATCATTCCTTAGCAACTGCCAAAGCTTGCTATGAAGAACTAAAGAAAACAATGCCTAAAGAAGAATATCTAAATAGCCCAGCCAGATATGCTCTAGTAGAAATTGTTAACCTCCACAGTAGCGCCTTAGAGTTTGAAGCTATTCACAGAGTAATATTTAACACAGATGTTAAAAAATTATTAAATGAATTAGAAACATATTATGAAATAAGCTATGAAGAAACAGCTGGTCAAAAAATTGATTATATTACCAAAGATAAAGAGGGTAGTATCTGGATACGTAACCCTAAATCGAATATTCCCGTAGGTTCTCTTCAAATATTCCTAGACGATTATTTAAAAAATAACGAAGGGAAAATTGATTATATCCACGGCGAAGATGTGGTTAGAAAATTTGCTAAAGAAGAAAATAATATTGGTTTTATATTACCAACAATGAAAAAACAAGATCTCTTCAAAACAGTTATTCTAGATGGTGCTCTACCTAGAAAAACATTCTCAATGGGTCACAGTAACGATAAAAGATACTATCTTGAATCAAGAAAAATAAAATAACCACCTAAAATAAATAGAATTGATATCTCGGTATTAATTCTATTTTTCTTGTTAATATTGAGTCAATATGATATAATATACCTTGAAAAAGGAATGATTAGTATGAAATTAATGAATGTCAAAGGAACTTTTGATTATCTACCTAAAGATATGAATATTAGAAATCAAATAACAGACACCTTACGTAAAAACTTTGATTTATATGGATATGCCCCAATAGAAACACCTATAATAAACTATTACGATCTACTTAGTTATAAATATGAAGACGATGCCGAAATTCTAAGTGAAATATATAGACTAACCGATCAAGGAGAAAGAGATTTAGGACTTAGATATGATTTAACCGTTCCATTTTGCAAAGTAGTAGCAATGAATAAAAATTTAAATATGCCTTTCAGAAGATATGAAATTGGCCGAGTATTTCGTAACGGCCCCGTTAAACTAGGAAGAACAAGAGAATTTTATCAATGCGATATTGACGTCGTAGGGATAGACAACAGATTTATCGAAGCCGAACAAATAAGTATGGCTATTAAAATTTTCAAAGATTTAGGCATTGACATAATAGTTAAATATAACAACCGAAAACTTATGAGCGGATTAATACTATATACAGGTATCGAAGAAGATAAAATAAATAAAGTTATAGGTGTTATAGACAAATTAGAAAAAGTTCAAAAAGAAGAACTTTACGAAATGTTAATTAACTTACAAATTCCAAGAGAAAAGATTGATAATCTTCTAAACATTTTTACAAAAGAAATAGACTATTATAAAGAAATATCTGAAGAAAATAATTTAATTAAAGAAGGTGTTTCAGAATTAGAAGAATTAAACCAATATCTTAAAGATTTAAATATTCTAGGTAACTGTATATTTACTCCAACCCTAGCAAGAGGACTATCTATCTATACCGGAGTAGTATTTGAATTTTATGATAAAGAAAAAAGAGTTCAATCAGCCATCGGAGCAGGTGGTAGATACAATAAAATTATTACCAACTTTATAAATGATGGAAAAGAATATCCAGCCGTAGGTTTATCATTCGGTTTAGAACCAATATTTGTAATTCTAAAAGAAATGAATAAATTTAGAAGACTAATTGATATATATATGGTTCCATTAGATACTAATACTGAAACATTAAAACTAGCCAATATCTTTAGAGAAAATGGATATCGAGTATTAATTGAAATGAATAAGAAAAAAATTGGTAAATGCTTTGAATATGCTGAAAGAGAAAACATAAAATATGTAATGATTCTAGGAGAAAATGAAATTAACACTAATATCTTTAAAATTAAAGATATGGAAGAAAAAAATGAATATAGTTTTACTAAGGAAGAATTATTAACTTATCTAAAAATAGATAATAAATAATTTCTTTTTTCCTCTCTAAAACTATCCAAGGAGGTTATGGTTGTATGGATAATAATAAAATAAAAGAACCAGTAAATATAATAATAAACAATAATGCAAAACTATCTGAAGAAATAACAAAAATCAAAAAAATTAATAAATTAATAAAAATTAAATTTATCTCTTTAATTTTAGCACTTGGTCTTGGAACCGGCTTAGGTATAGGCGTGTCTAAACTAGTAAAAAAATTAACTACTATTAAAGTATATCCTACTAAAACAATTACTAATGAAGGAGAAACTAGAGAAGGGTATATCGAAATAAAAGAGCATCCCGAAGATAAAATCGTAATAAAAGAATATAGCCCTATATTACCGATAGAAAATGGAAATAAAAAAGATTTAGTAAGAACAGTAAAAACATATGATGTTACTGAATACCAACTAGATAAATTAGATGATTACCTAAAAATAGATCTAACTGATAAATTACCCGAAGAAAAAGCATACTACATTGATAATCAAAAAACTAACCCAGAATCTCACTTAATCGTAGAAAAAACCACTGTTATTAAACAAGAAGAAGAAAGAAATACCAAATTTTACGAACAAGATAAAGAAGCAATATATGCTATCTACATTTTATTACTATTATTTATTCCAAAAGTAGGTATAATCAATATATTAAAAAGTATTAACAAGAATAATACTGAAAAAGAAAATATCAAATTAAATTGCCTTGATTGCCTAAGCATTATTGAAAATAATTTAAGCAAAATAAAGGAAATGTTAAAGAAAAATCCTGAATTAGCTAAAGAATTTATCATCCTATACGAAGAAAGTCTAGCTATTAAAAATAATCTTCCAAAAATATTAGAAAACATCGAAGGACTACTTAGTAAAGACTTTGAATATCAAGATGTAATAAACATTGCCAGAAGTTATGTAAGAACAAAAAGAAAACAAGTCGAAACTTTATAAAAATTTATATTTTCTAAATAAAACAGTTATCTCTGAATAAAGATAGCTGTTTTTATTCAATAAAAATACTATTTATTGACAATATTTTTTACTTATATACTTGATGTTTCACGATTAATAAGTTATAATTTCATTAGATAGGTCATATAAAGGCCTTTATAAGTCATATACAAGAAAAAGATCTTAATTCAGTATAAAATATATGCACATTTTTAAGGAGTGAAATTTATGAAAAAAGAAACAGGTTATCCAAGTATTGATAAAATACATGATAAAGAGTTTAGTTATTTTAAAAGAAACCCTATTATTCCAAATACCAATATATATAACTTAATTTATCTATTAAACATATTTAACATGAAAAATATAGCTATTCAAAATATGAGTTTAAACATTACATATAGTGAACTAATGGCAAATACACTGAAAATGTCAAGAGCATTTAAAGAACTAGGAATAAAAAAAGGTGATATTATTACCGTCTGTATGAACAATACTCACCAAGCAGTAGCCACATTTTTAGCGGCTAATAAGATAGGAGCAATTACCACATTTTTAAATAATTCTGCATCAAAAGAAGAAATAAAAAACTACTTAAATTTATTTGAATCACCATTATTTATAAATTACAACAAAAATATCGAATATAACAAAGAAATAAAAGCAGCTACTAAAGTGAAACAAATAATCACCTTAAAAAAAGGTGATTTATATACCAAAGGGTTGAATACTATTGCATCAACTCCATTTGGATATAACGATATGCTCTCATTTAATGACCTGGGAATTCTATCATCATATTATAATAAACCAATCTTTGAAATTTGTAGTAATAAAGATGATGCTTTAATCTTATATACAAGTGGTTCAAGTGGAAAACCAAAGGCAGTAGTATTAACAAATGAAAATGTTATAGCATCCGGTATTTATATTAAAAACACCATTAATTTACCAAAAACCCGTGGTGAAAAATGTTTGTGTTTTGTTCCTTTTAAATACCCATATGGTTTTGCCACATCTGTTTTATTAACAATGATGTGTGGAAGAGTTGTAGTATTAGTTCCGGATGGTTTAAATAAAGAGAATGCTAAAAGTGTTTTACCACAAATAAATTATTATTATGGTAGTCCAGCTTTATTAGATGTTCTAAAGAAAATAGTCAGTGATGATATTGATCTATCACAAGGCAAAAACTTTGTCACAGGAGGTGATTTCTTTACTTCCAAAACAGAAAAAAGTGGAAAAGAATTTTTCCAAAAACATAATAATAATAAAATATTATTCTGTAATGGCGCTGGTAATGCCGAAACAGTAGCTACGTGGTCAAGTTCTGTAGGAACATCAACAAAGGAGGGTACTGTTGGCAGAATTTTAGTTGGCGATGATCCTATTGTTGTTAACCCAAACACTCTAGAAGAAGTAAAATACGACGAAGAGGGAACACTATTGTTAAGAGGAAGAAATGTCTTTAAGGGTTATTATGACGAACCACTGCTTACTAAAAAGGAAATGGTAAACATTAACGGAAAAGAATATTATAATACTAGAACAATAGGAAAACTTGGGAAGGACAGATTCTTTAACTTAACTGGTAGAGAATCAAGATTTTACATATTAAGTGATGGCAATAAAGTATATTGTGAAAAGATTCAAAACTTCATCTCTCTAATAGATGTTGTAGAAGAATGCGTAGTAGTTGGAAAACCAGACGATGATAATAGATATTCAGGTAAGGTATACATCAAATTAAAAGATAATATTTTACCAGATGATAATACCAGAAAACATATTTTCAATGAATTTAATCGTGTTTATCTAATAAATGATAATGAAAAAATATATTTAAATCCATTTGAATATCCTAGTAGTATAGATTTCGTTGACAATATCATTTTAACGGAAGCTGATAAAATAGACTTTAAAGAATACGAAATAATGGCTCAAGAGGAATATGAAAGAGAAAAGAATATTTTAAAAAGAGTTAAAAGTAAACAATAAGGAGTTTGATTAGAGTGAGTACCGGTATTTTCTTTTTAATAGAAGCACTAATATATATGATATTGCTTTTGTTTATATATTTTAATAAAAAAAGATTTAAGAGCGAAGAAAATAAGATATATACATTTTTAATGCTGACGTCATTAACTGAATTGTTGTTAGAATTAATTTTAGATTATGTAGGGCCAATGTATGAAACAATTCCATTAATTAGCTATCTTATAGCAAGACTATACTGCATTTTTCTACAATTATGGATTACCACATTATGCTTATACATAGTAATAATTACTTTAAATATGAATAAATTAGAAAAATACAAAAAGAATATAAAATACATTTTTAGTATAATTTTACTAGTATTTAGTTTTTTAATATTTAAACTACCAATTAACTTTTATTATAATGGCGAAATAAACTACACCTATGGTCCAAGTGTTAATATTGTTTATATATCATCAATGATTTTTACTTTTGTTGGAATAATATGTCTCTTTTGTAGTAAAAAGAACATTAAAGATAAAAGATTTTTGCCCTTAATGATGTTCATCATAGTAGGAGGCCTTTGTTCATATTTACAGTATAAGAATCCAGGGCTATTGCTTGCTGTTCCGGTTCATGCATTTATTACATTCTTAATGTACTTTACCATTGAAAACCCTGATATGAAACTTTTGAAAGAAATGCATAAAGCTAAAGAAATATCTGATAATGCTAATGAAGAAAAGACAATGTTTTTATATAATATGACTCAAGAGATAAGAAATACAACTGATAAAATAAATGATGAAGCTGATATAATCTTAGATAGTGATTCTTTAGAACAAGACAAAGATAGTGCTAGAAATATTAAGGGAGAGACTGCTAAATTTAGAAGTACAGTAAATGATATTATGGATGTTTCAGCGATAGATACCTCATCCATTAAAATATATAATAGTAAATATAATATTAAGAATTTACTTAAAGAAATAGTAAGTATGTATAATGGAGTATGTATGAATAAAGGACTTGAATTTAGAACTAATATCGAACACGATATTCCAGAACTATTATATGGAGATTCAATAGGACTTAAGAAAAGTATAATGAATATCTTAAATACAAGTATTAAGAATACTTTAAAGGGATATATTGAATTTAATGTTAATACGATTAAGAAAAATGATATCTGTAGATTAATAATTACTATTGAAGACTCTGGGATAGGAATTAAAAGTAGTGAATTAGAAAAGATAAAGATTGATAATAAGAATATCTCATTAGCATACAAACTAATTACTCTAATGAATGGAACAATGGTTATTTCATCAGACTATGGAATAGGTAGTAAAATAAAGATTGTTTTAGATCAAAGGGTCGTAGATAATATAAGTAGGAAAGAGAAACAATATAATGAAGTATATAATAATAAGAAGATCTTAATTGTTGATGATAGTGAAGCGGGAATTAAGATCATTGAGAAACTACTTAAAGGAAGTAATATAATAATAGATAAAGCCTTTACTGGTAGAGAATGTCTTGATAAGATAAGAAGTAAGAATAAATATGATGTGATATTATTAGATGAAGAATTATCTCAAATAAAGGGATATGAATTATTAATAAAATTAAAAGAAATAAGAAGTTTTAATATTCCAGTAATCTTACTTAGTAAAGATAATAGTTATGAATATAATGAAGAATATAAGAAACTAGGATTTAGTGGTATTCTTATAAAACCTATAAAAAAAGAAATATTGATTACAAGCATTGATAAGTTTATGAAAAAATAAACTTATCTTTTATATTAATATAAGCTAATAGTGGGTCTTTTACTTTACAAATTAGGGGAAGAATGCTATAATTTTAGTATAAGTGAGGTAGGAAAAATGGCAAAGAAAAAACAAAAAAAAGAAAGTCAAAAGTTTGAATATAGTAATGAAATAATTGGGGTAATTCTTATATTATTTTCGATTATTGGAATGCTTGGTTCTGGTAGAGCGGGAAATTTTATTAGAAGTTTTGCTGTTTTTCTTGTAGGTATTGTTTGGTATTGGCTTTTGTTTGCTTTTTTGATATTGGGTGTTTATTTAATAGTTAAGAGGAAAATGCCAAAGATGATATCAAGATCAGCTATTGGGACATATTTGATTGTAATGGCTTTGCTGGCTTTTTTTCATCAGGAATATGTTCTTCAGATAAAGGGGACTGAAGTAATAATTGAGACTTTTAAAACGGTTATGACGGCTTTTAAATCACCAGATGTTATTAAGAATTGTGGTGGTGGTATGATAGGAGCAATATTAGGATATTTGTTTAATTGGGCTTTTGCTGATGGTGTTACGATAGTTATTGTTACTTTAATAGTAGTTGGAGTTATATTATTATTTAATACATCTATTTTAGGTATATTTAAGAAGATTAAGTTACCTAAGTTTAGGAATAAGGATAGAGATAATGATAATGCGGAAGAGGTTACTGTTCAAGGAAATAGTGATACTTCAGAGGTTGTACCAGATAATAGGATAGTAATATCTTCGATTGAGGAACTTACTAATAAGAGAGAGGATAATAAGGATGATGGAAAGGGAATCAAAGAGGAAGAGGATTTAGATATTCCTATTAAGAGGGGAGATAGTAAGGAAGAGAAGGATTCATTAGAAGAGGTTAAAGAGAATATTATTAAGAATACAGATTATAAACTTCCTTCGATTAATATTCTTAAGACTGTGAAGAATGTTAATAGTAAAGAGAATGAAATTAATGCGAAGGCTAGTATTCAGAAATTAGAGGAAATACTTAAAGTTTTTGAGATATCAGGAAAAATTGTGCAGGTTAATATAGGGCCTACGGTTACGCAGTATGAACTTGATTTAAAGGCTGGTACAAAGGTTAATAAGTTACTTGGTATTCAGAGAGAAATTGCTTTGGCTATGGCTGCAAAGGATGTTAGAATACAGGCTCCTATTCCTGGTAAGAATACGATAGGAATTGAACTTCCTAATAAAGTTAATGCTAGTGTATCTTTTAAAGAGGTTCTTAGTAATATGCCAGAAGTTAATGAGAAATCTTTGTTGGCAGTAGGACTTGGTAAAGATATTATGGGTAAGGTTAAGTGGTGTGAAATTAATTCTACTCCACACTTATTAGTAGCTGGATCTACTGGTAGTGGTAAATCAGTATGTATAAACTGTATTATTGCTTCAATTTTAATGAGAACAAAGCCTGATCAGGTTAAGTTAGTTTTAGTTGATCCTAAAAAGGTTGAGTTTTCTATGTATAATGGTGTTCCACATTTGCTTTCTCCGGTTGTTACTGATGCGAAAAAGGCGTCAATTGCTCTTAAGAATATCGTAGGAGAGATGGAACGTAGGTATGAATTATTAGAACATACTAAAAATAAGAATATTACTTCTTATAATAAGTTTTGTGAGACACATATGGAATATCAGAAGTTACCTTATATTGTTGTTATTATTGATGAGTTGGCAGACTTAATGTTAGTAGCTGCTAAAGAGGTTGAGGATTCTATTATGAGAATTACTCAGATGGCAAGAGCTGCTGGTATTCATTTAATCGTAGCTACTCAAAGACCATCTACAGATATTATTACTGGTGTTGTTAAGGCAAATATTCCTTCTAGAATTAGTTTTGCAGTATCTTCTCAGATAGATTCTAGAACTATTCTTGATATGGGTGGTGCTGAGAAATTGCTTGGTAAAGGTGATATGTTATTTTTACCAATGGGGGAGAGTATTCCGATAAGGGTACAAGGAGCTTATGTATCTGAAGAGGAATTACAGAAGTTAGTTGATTATACGATAAGTCAACAAAAGGCTATATATGATGAGACTTTAACAATTGATAAGAGTGGCAATGATAGTGATGGTGGTAGTAATATACCAGATGCTGATGGATATGCTTCTAGTGAAGAATATGATGATCCTATTTATAATGAGGTTGTTGATTTTGCAGTTAGTGCTGGAAAGATTAGTGCTTCATTAATTCAGAGAAAGTTTAGATTGGGATATAATAGGGCAGCTAGAATTATTGATTTACTTGAGGAAAGAGGAATTATTGGACCTGCTAATGGTTCTAAACCAAGAGAGGTTTTAGTTAAATTGGAAAAGCCTACAGAAGGAGAGTAATACTCTTTTTCTTTTTTTTAAATAAGGCTATTAATTTATAGAGATTTATGATAAAATGATGATAGTGGGGAGATAGAAATGGATAAGAGAGAGTTATTAGTTAAGTATGAAGATTTAAAAAATATTATTAATGATGTATGGAGGTCTCTTTGACTTAGATAAAAAGATAGAGAGAAGAGGAATTCTAGAGAAAGAGATTAATGATGTTGATTTTTGGAATAGGGTAGATAAAGATAGTGTTTTAAAAGAATATAATAGCCTTAATAGTCAGATTAATGGGGTTAAGAGTATTTATAATAAGATTGATACTAATGAGTTAATACTTAAGGATCAACAGTTTGATAGTGAGATGTTTGAGATAGTAAGTGATGAGTATCAAGAAATAAAAGAGAATGTTTATAGGATACGGTTAGAAACTTATTTATCTATGCCTTATGATAAGAATGACTGTATATTGGAGATTCATTCTGGAGCTGGGGGAACTGAGGCGTGTGATTGGGCTATGATGCTTCTTAGAATGTATACGAGATATTTAACAAAGAATGGTTATAGTTATAAGGAAATAGATAGACAGCCAGGAGAAGAGGTTGGTATTAAGTCGGTATTGCTTAAGGTTTCTTTTGAAAATGCTTATGGTTATTTGAAAGGTGAGAGGGGAGTACATAGATTAGTTAGGATTAGTCCTTTTGATGCGAATAAGAGAAGGCATACTTCGTTTGCTTCAGTAGAGGTTACTCCTGTTTTTGATGATAATATAGATGTAAAAATAGATGATAATGATCTTAGGATAGATATTTATAGAAGTAGTGGTCCTGGGGGACAAGGGGTTAATACGACCGATTCAGCAGTGAGAATTACTCATATACCTACGGGAATTGTTGTTACTTGTCAGAATGAGCGTAGTCAAATTAGAAATAAAGAGATGGCTTTGGAAATTCTTAAGAATAAGTTATATAATTTAGAGTTGGAAGAGAAAAATCAGCAGTTGAATGATATTAAAAAAGGACAGATGACTATTGGCTTTGGTAGTGCTAAGAGAAGTTATGTGATGTGTCCATATACATTAGTTAAAGATAATGATTCGGGATATGAAAGTAGTAATGTAATGGGAATTTTAGATGGGGATATAGGAGAGATGTTGGAAAAGAATATTAGGAGGAATTAGTGTGATATTTTTTAAGAGAATGAGGGAAAGAAGAGTTAATCAGATTTTAGAGCAAATTCATAAGAAAAATATTGTGAAAAGATATGCTATGTTACTTGGTGGTTGTTTAATAGTAGCTTTTGCTTTTAATTTATTTTTTCTTAGATATAATATTGTTTGTTTTGGAGTAAGTGGAATATCGATAGTTTTGAGTGAGTTTGGAGTTAATCCGTCGGCTTTTATATTTTTTGCTAATTTATTTTTACTTATAATTAGTTATTTCTTTTTAGGAATAGATGATGTGAAAAATCAATTGGTTGGAGCATTAATATATCCGGTATTTGTTCAGTTAACTTTATATGTTACTAATATGATAGATTTAGGAGAGTTAGAATTTATTATTATTGCTGTTATGGGAGGAATATTGGCGGGTATAGGATATGGTTTGATATATAAGAGTGGTTTTTCTACGGGAGGAACAGATGTCCTTGGTAATTTGATATGTAAATATTCGAAGATGTCAATGGGAAATGCGATGATGATTGTTAATATAACAATTATTGTTATTGGAAAAATAGTCTTTTCTTGGAAGATAGTGATGTATGCAATTGTAGTAGCTTATTTAATATCTATAGTTACTGATAAGATACTATTGGGAATTTCTAATAGTAAGGCTTTTTATATAGTTGTTTCTAAGGATAAGGAACAAGTTGTTAGAGATTTTTTGATTTCTTTACCAGGAGTTGGTAGTACCGTTATTGAAGCCCTTGGAGGATATTCAAATGATAAACAAATGTTAATTATGGCGGTTGCTCCGACAAAGATGTATTTTGTAATTAAGGAAGGTTTAAAAGAGATAGATAAAGAAATATTTTATTTGGTATGTGATTCTTATGAAGTAAGTAGTAAGGATGATGACAATGAATAAGAGTGTTAATGCTTTAATGGAGTCTTTAAGCAAGAAGAATTTTTGGAAGAATTTTTTCTTCTTTGTAATGGGAATGTTGATTGGGGCTTTTGCTTTTAATTTGTTTTTTGATAAGTATGATATTATACCAACTGGTAGTAGTGGATTAGCTTTATTGATTGCTAATTATGTAACAATACCCGTTAGTTTAGTAATTTTTATTGTTAGTTTAGTATTTTTACTTATTGGTTTAATTTTCTTTGGTGTAGAATATGCGGGGAAGATGTTAGCTATTACTTTTTTATATCCTTTCTTTGTAACAGCTACTAGTTTAATTACAAGGAATATTGATTTAGAAGATACATCATTATTTTTGATAATGGTGATAGGTGGTAGTTTATCAGGACTTAGTTCAGGACTTATTAGGAAAAGTGGATATAGTCCGGGAGGATTTGCTGTATTATTTGATTTAATGCATAAATATCTTCATATAAGTATTGGCATTAGTACAATAATAATTAATGCAATATTAATTATTAGTAGTTCCTTTGTATATGGATTTAGTAGTGCATTATATGCATTAATATCTTTAATAGTTTCTTCTTATGTAGTAGATAGAGTAATTATAGGAATATCTAATAATAAAGTATTTTATATTATTACTAAGATGCCTTTAGAGATAAAAGAATATGTAAGTAATAATCTTCATTATAAAGTAACAGAAATTAATGCAAGAGGGGGATATACGAATAAGAAGAGAAAAATGCTTATGTGTGTAGTTCCGACAATTGAATATGTAAAGTTAAGAGAATTAGTAAATGCAATAGATAAAGATGTTTTCTTTTTAATAGTAGATGCTTATGAATCAAGTGTTAAGAAAAATTGTAAAAATATGTAAAATTATGTAAAGGGGTTTAAGGAAATAATAATATTTGATATAATATATAGATATAGAGGTAGGTGTAGTGATGGATTTAATAAGAATTACAGATGTACAAAAAACTTATAAAACAGGAACAGTAGCTTTATATGATGTAGATTTAACTATTTCTAAGGGAGATTTTGTTTTTATTATAGGAGCTTCTGGATCAGGTAAGTCAACATTAATTAAGATGTTATATAGAGAAGAGAAACCAGATAAGGGATCTATTATGATCGGGGGAATTAATGTTGCTAAACTTAAAGATAGAAAAGTTTATATTTTAAGAAGAAAGTTAGGGGTAGTATTTCAGGATTTTAAGTTATTACCTAGATTAACAGTATATGAGAATGTAGCTTTTGCAATGGAAGTATTTAATTATGATAAAAGAAAGATTCATAATAGAGTATTAGAGGTATTAGATTTAGTTGGACTTAAAGGAAAAGCTAGACAATATCCGAATCAATTATCTGGAGGAGAACAACAGAGAGTAGTTATTGCTAGAGCAATTGTTAATAATCCAAAATTACTTATATGTGATGAACCTACCGGTAATTTGGATCCAGATACGAGTATGGGAATTATGAAAGTATTAGATGATATTAATAAGATGGGAACAACAATAGTAATGACTACCCATAATAGAGATATAGTTAATGAAATGAAGAAAAGAGTAGTAGTTTTACACGAGGGTAAGATAGTTCAAGATTATGAAAGAGGTAAGTATTATGAAGTTCTTTAGAAGTATAAAAAGATATTTTAGAGATGCTGCAAAGAGCGTTGTAAGAAATTTTTCATTATCTTTGGCATCAATTTCTTGTATTACAATTACTTTAATAGTGGTAGCTATATCAATAGTTTTATCTTATAATGTTGAATCGATGATTAGACATGTTAGTGATAATACATCAATTGTAGTGTTTATAAAGAAAGATACTACTTCAGAACAATTAGAACAAACAAAGAAGGATATTGAAAGATTAGAGAATGTAGCTAGTGTTACTTTTAAATCTAAAAAAGAATATGCTGAAGAGACCAAAAATATAGATGAGAGATTTTCAGTAATTGTTGATAGTTGGACAGATGAGACAATACCTTTATTAGATAGTTATGATGTTAAAGTTAAAGAAATAGATAATATTAAAGATACGGCTAATCAAATTAAAAAGATTAATTATGTATCTTCGGTTAATTTCGGAGAAGAATATATTGAATCAGTTATTACAATATTTTCAGTTATTGAGAAGGTGTGTATTGGTGGAGTTATAGCATTAGTATTAGTTACAGCTTTCTTAATAGCTAATACTATTAAGTTGGCAATATTCTCTAGAAAGACTGAGATAGAAATTATGAGATTAGTTGGTGCTAGTAATGTGGCAATAAAGGTACCATTTTTAATAGAGGGATCTTTTATTGGATTATTAGGTTCAATTATACCTATAATTATAATGGCATATGGATATAATTCATTATATAATTATTTAAATGGAGAGTTATTTACATCTTCTCTTGGTAGATTAGTCGCTCCTTATCCATTTATTTTACAAAGTTCATTAATTCTACTGGGAATAGGTATTTTAGTAGGTATGTTTGGTAGTTATAGAGCAGTAAAGAAATATTTAAAGATATAGGAGTTAAAGATGAATAAAACGGTTTTAATTAAATTTTCTGGAGAGTCAATGTCTGGACATATTGGTCGTGGATTAGATTTTGACTATATTAATAAGATTTGTTTAAGGATTAAAAAAATTCATAATATGGGAATACGTGTTGGAATAGTTTGTGGTGGTGGTAATTTCTTAAGGGGTAGAGATACTAGTGAAATGGAACGTGAAACAGCAGACTATGTAGGAATGTTAGCAACAGTTATGAATAGTTTGGTATTAAAAGATGTATTTATTAAATTAGGAATGGATGTTTATAATCAGAGTAGTTTAGAAGTAGAAATTATAGATAAGGTAGATAGTAGTAAGGCTATTAAAGCATTAGATGATGGAAAGATTGTTATCTTTGGTGGTGGTACTGGTAAGCCTTTCTTTTCTACGGATACGGGAGCTGCTTTAAGGGCTAAAGATATTAAGGCAGAAATGATTATTAAGCTTACTAATGTAGATGGAGTATATGATAAAGATCCGAACAAATATAAAGATGCTAAAAAATATGATATAGTAACTTATGATGAAGTATTAGAAAAAGAACTTGGAGTAATGGATTTATCAGCAATAGAAATATGTAGAGATAATGATATTCAAATAATAGTTACAGATATAGATGATGAGAATGGTTTAATTAAAATTATTAATAATGAAGATATTGGTACTAAGGTGTGCAAATACAAATAAGACTTTGTAATGAAGTCTTATTTTAATATTTAAGATAATAGTTATCAACATTTTATGTTGATAACTAAAATATCAGAAATTTTTATTTAAAAAATATGCCTTTAGTATGCTACTAAAGGCATATCTATTATCAAGGTAATTATAGCAAATATAAGGGTTTACCTTTAAAAAGTGTACCTTTTTAATAAGTGGAAGTTTTAGCCCTAGGGTAACCTATGAAG
>URVV01000013.1 GCA_900551455.1 uncultured Mycoplasmatota bacterium | reverse complement strand
ATACCTTTTCTAGAAGAATTAGGAGTTAGAGATTCTAAAAAACTAACTGATGAAAAAATACTTAATGTTGTACCTAAACTTATTAAAAATATAAAATATAAAAGTACAATTCTTTCAAATGAAGATTATAATAAAAATTATAGTAATGAAGTTAATATGAATAAAATAAAAGCAGTTCTTCATAATAAAATGCTTTATAGTTTATTAAGTGAAATAGATAAACCAGACTACATAATTGTCGATGAATTTGCTAAAGAAGATAGATATTATAGTTATTTAAAAGATGTAAATAATGTTGTTAGAAATATAACATTTATGACAAAAGCTGAAGATAAAAACCTAGCAGTAGCATGTGCTTCAGTTATATCAAGATATATTTTTATAAAAGAATTTGATAAAATGTGCGATACTTACAAAACTCCTATTCCTAAAGGTGCAGGAGATAATGTTGATAAAATAGGACAAGAACTAGTAGAAAAATATGGTAAAGATGTATTAGATAAAATAGCAAAGAAAAACTTTTCAAATACAAAAAGGATATTAAAAACAATGATTTATTAATATCCTTTTATTTTATGTTTTTATTATTTCTCGGATGAGAAATATTATATATATTTCTAAGTCCTTCATTTGTAATGTGCGTATATATTTGAGTTGCTCTAAGAGATTCATGTCCTAAAAGCTCTTGAACACTTAAAATGTCACATCCTTCATTTAAAAGATGGGTAGCAAAAGTATGTCTTAAAACATGAGGTGTAATATTAGATTTTATACTTGTTTCTTTAATAATATTTTTAATAATTAACTCTACCCCTCTAGAACTTAAATTAGTACCAGAATTATTTATAAATAAGTAATCACTTTTTTTATTTTTTAATAAATTATCTCTTACTTCATAAATATATTTTTCTAAATATTCCTTAGCATAATCTCCAAAATATACAATTCTTTCTTTATTCCCTTTACCAAGTATTTTAATATATTTTTCTTTTAAATCAATATCATTTAATTTTATATTAACAAGTTCTCCTACCCTCATACCTGTTGCATATAAAAGTTCTAAAATACATCTATTTCTTATACCTAAATTAGAAGTATCACAAGAAGAAAACATTTCTTCAAGTTCATTATAATATAAAAACTTAGGAAGTAAATTATCTTTTTTAGGTAACGAACAAAGAGAAAATGGATTTGTTTTTATCTTATTATTTCTAGCTAAATACTTATAAAAACTTCTGGCACTAGTTATTTTTTTAGCAATTGTATTTTTAGAATAATTAAAACTATCTAAATAATTAAAATATAACCTAATCGTAGAATAATCAATATCTAAATAAGAAACACCTTCTTTTTCTAAGTATTTACTTAAAAATATCAAATCTTCTTCATAAGTACTGATTGTATATTTAGAATAATTTTTTTGTTCTTTTAAATACCTAATAAACTTTTCAATATCTTTTTCCATAACATTACCATCTTTCATTTTCATTATAACATAAATTTTGACATAAATAATATATTTAAATTAGAAAGGAAGAATTTTATGTTATTTAGTATTTTAGAATTAATAAGAAGTTTAACCTTTTTTACAACTTCCTATTCTAACAATGTATTTCCTGAGCCATTAAGTAAAGAAGAAGAAGAAAAATATATTACTTTATTATTAAATAAGGATCCTAAAGCAAGAGATAAACTTATCGAACATAATTTAAGATTAGTGGCTCACATTGTTAAAAAGTATGAAAATTCAAATGCTGATACAGATGATCTTATTAGTATTGGTACAATTGGTTTAATAAAAGGTATTGATAGTTATAGTTTAAAACATGGTACAAAAATAACTACTTACTGTGCTAGATGTATAGAAAATGCAATTGTCACATCACGGAAATGAAAGAAATATTCACAAGTGTAAGTAATATACTTAAAACGAACGCTAATATAATAGACACTTTTAAATATCCAATTAAACAATATATAGATCCCATAGAAATAAATGAATCAAGTTCTGTTGGAGACCAAATAAAATATTATAGACAACTAATGGGTATTCAGCAAAAAGATGTTGCAAAACTCATTGATATTGATAGATACACAATGTATCAACTTGAAAACAAGGAGTATAAACAATTATATGATAAAAAACATTTAAAAGATGTTATTTCATTTTTAGATATTGAAGATAAGATTATATGGAATGATAAGTACCTAGAATTTATATATAAGGATAAGCAAGAAGAAATCTATGAATTTAGAATGAAATATGGAATAAGCAGAGTCGATTTAGGAAGAATGATGAATGTTTATGAAGATACAATTATGAAGTGGGAAACAAATAAATCTACTATTTCTAGGAAAAGTTATGACTCTTTTATAAAAATTCGTGAAGAATTTAATAATTCTAATCAAATTAATGATAAAACATATAACTATTATCTTTTTGTAAATAATAATCCTTTTGATAAAATGGAAAAATATATTAAAGAAGAAAAAATAACTTTTAAAGAGTTTGCAAAGCGAATGAATCGTAGTGAAAATACACTTCGTAATGCTAAAAAAATCAATTCAATTTCAAAAGGACAATATGAAAGATTCTCAGAATTATTATCTATGAAACAACTTGGAATAAAATTCGAAGATCCTTATATGAAGTTTATCAACTCAAAACCTGATAAATTCATTCTTAATTTCTTAAAAGAGCATAATATGTCACGAGCAGAATTAAGCAGACAAATAAAAGTTGGAAGATGTAGTGTTGAAAGATGGATAAGAAAGGAAATTGTTATTTCAAGAAAAAATTATGAAAAATTAATGGCATTTATTAGCAAAAAAAATAGTGGCACTAGTGCTTAACTGCACTAGTGCTTTTCTTTTCTTCTGCGAGTGCTTCAATCTTTGCTTTTTCTAACAATTCCTTTATTAACTTTCTTTTTGAAAAATTATCTAAATTTAATTTATCAACTGATTTCATGACCAAAGTTGCATGAAACATAGCAATAGCTTTTTGTAATTCTAATACACCATCTTTATCATCTGGATAATTTACATAGACCTTCATGCAACACCTCATCTCTAACAAATTTTATTACTAAAAACATAATTGTAGAACAATTTAAGATGTTATTTTTTTAAATCATTATCAAGTGGTGTTTTAAGGTGTATTTCTATTACATTTTTTCCGTCAACATTATTACTTATTTCAATATGATAAATATTATTATTAATTTGTCCTTTAATTAATGATTTTTCCATATCATTTATATCTTTAGTTAAACTAATAACAGAAAATGTTCTGTTATTTTTTGTTTTATACTCAAAGTTAATAATATTATCTTTTATAATTTCTTTAACTTGATCTATTGCTTTTAAAAGTTCTTGTTCTTCTGCTTCTCTTTGTTCCTTATAAAAATCTTTTGCACTCATATTTAATTCATCATCAACTTTTTTAAATCTTCCACCTATTGGTGATTTAATTTGCTCTACTGTGAAATATGTAGTATCAAGTTGTTTTAATGAATTAATTTTTCTATCAATTTCACCTTTTTCATAACAAGAAAACTTATTATATATAACAGTATCTCTAAAAATAGGATAACCTATTATTGGAAATATTATAGTTTTATAATGAAGTTGTTTTACTTCATCTGGTGTAAGTAAATCTCTTGCCATTAAAGAAGTTGCTTTATTACCATTATAATCTAATAAACTAAGTGATTGGCTTATAGAACTACTTGATATTGTAGTCTTACCTAGTCTTTTAGATATTTGTTCTGCTGTATCTTGTGTATTTGTTTTTAAATAAATTAGACCACAGTTATCTAGTATTATTTGAGCTACTTCTTTACCATATACATTATCAAGTTGTGAGAATGATTGAATAAAAAAATGGAATCTCATTCCTCTACTTCTTGCAACTGATACTAATGCTTCAATATCTGCAAGTGGTGGACAATTTGCAAACTCATCAAGTAACCAATCAATTTGAACTGGTAATTTTTTATTTTCTTTACTATTAGCAAGTTTTACTAGTTCTTTATATAATAGTCCTACAATAATCGTGACTAATGTAAAATACACTTTATCTTCATCTGGTACTATTATAAATAACGCTGTTGCTTCTTTTCCTAACAAGTCAAAATCAAAGTCTGAATCAGATGTTACATTTGCGACATTAACATCATCAAATAAAGACATCTTTTCACCAAACACTGCTGTTATAGATTTATAAGTATTATCACTTGCATTAAGTATAGAAGTTAGGGAATCCTTGCTTTTACTTCCATAATCTTTCTTATCAATATATGCTTTAAATTTATTAAAGTTTTTTTCTTGCATTGAACTATTTTGAAACTTACGAATAGATGTCATAGTAATCTGGTTTCTTTTGATATTATTTTTCTTATATTCTTCTAAAAAGAATCCTATTAAACCCTCTAATAAATTTCTTGCACTATTATTCCAGAATGGATCTTTTTGTTGTGTTTTCTCTTGCATAATCATAGTAGCAAGTGAAGTTATCAATCTATTTGTTTCAGCAAGTGAAGTCATTGCTAAATTATTATACTTAATTCTATCCTTTTTACTTACAATAGACTTTTTTTCGTAATCAATGTACTTTTCATATTCTTTAATAATTGGCTCTAATATATTAAAATGATTGGACATTTCTGGATGTCTAAAATCAAGTGTTAATACATTATATCCATTATCTTTAAACATTTTTGAAGTAGTATTAAATATTTCACCCTTAGGATCAGTTATAAATACACTTCTTTTCTTTTTAGCAGTAGCAATAAAGGAACACATAGGAATAACAGCAGTAACTGATTTACCACTACCAGTTGAACCTAAATAAGTATAATGTGGTGTTTCTTTATCAAACCACACATATTTATAATCTTTACTAAACCACATAGGTACTCCAGATTCTTTAATACTACTTATTTTTTCTTTTTTAAAATTCTTTTTAATTTCATTAAATGTTGAAAATCTTGCAGATCCATACTCATGATTACTTTTTACTTTATGTTTTGAAAATAATGGTTCTACAAACATAAAAACAACTATAAATAAAATTAAAATAGCTAATACAATGATTAGCTCTATAGACATATATCCTCATCTAATAGTTCTTCAATATTGTAAATATCATAGTTGCATATTAACTCATCAACCTGATCTTCAATATCTATAACTATTTCATCTAAAGTTAAGTTATTGTAAAACTCAACTTTATTTTTATTTGAATTTTCTAATGCTACCTTCAGACTTCCAAGTATATTTCCTTTTATAGCACTATATAAATCATTTATTTCCAAATTATCTAATTCTTTATTTATTTCATCAATTGTCATAATCCTTTATTCACCTCTTTTTCATTTTTTGTTTTATGAAGTTCTTGTTCTTTTTTTAAAATATTATTAAATATTTCATCTTCATTTTCTAATAAATCACATGAATCTAGTTTACATTTTGAAATATCAATATCATTTTTAATTAAATATTCAAGATTTTCTTTAAATATTTTTTCTTCATCTTTAATTATTTTATTTTCAAAAAAATTATAATATCTTTTGATTTTTTTATAGTAATTCGTATTTTCATTAAACACTAAATTGTTACATTTAAAATTCTTATATTCATCAAGTGGTTTAGTAGAAGATACAAATCTATCTCCAGCCCATGAACCAACATATTTTTTATTTTGATAATAATAATCTCCTCCACCTTGCTCATTGCCACATCCAATTAAAAGAGCAAATGAGTTAACTTTACAAGAACTCATTTTATTATCGTTTTTATCAAACCAAAAGTTCTGTATAGGCTGTTTAAATAAATCTACATATTCTTTTTTATCTAAATTATACACATATCTTATATTATCATTATTAGAACTTTCTACATTGTTAAATCCTTCAGAATAACTATATATTGTATGATTTATTCCAAATTCTTTACTAATTTTATCAATTATATTAGCTGTAGTACTTTTATCTGTTGATTCTGCATAATCACCAACATGGATAACTCTATCTCCTTTCCACTCATTACTTAATAATCTTAATGTATCATTACAATAATTATTAGCAACATATGAGTGTTCCATTAGTTTATATCCATGCCTATTCCTATCAGATATTTCTTTTTTGTCTACATTAACAAATCTATAATATTGCCCCATATTAAACCTCCATATCTAACTCTTTTTTATTTTCTACATCATATTCTAAAATCTTAATAGAAAAATTATTTGAGTTGTATTCTCCATTTAAAAATAATTCAAATGAATCTTCTGATTCTTCAAAACACCATTCTTCAGATGGTAATTTATCAACATTTTTTATATCTATGGGGTTAATATTATCAAAATCAGAATCACATTTTGCATCCCTTACAGCATCCTTAAATAATTTTTTAGCATATTCCTTATTCGTTGTAACTCCATATAAATTGTAATCTATTTCATCGTTATATACTGCATTATTAGTTATAACATATATCTTATTATTTTTATTTCTTTTAATATCATCAATACAAATATCAACCTTATCAATTAAATCTTTCATGTTATCACTAAAATAATCATAATTACTATAAATTTTATTAAAACTTTCAATTAACTTATTCCATCTTTCTTTATCTATAAACATATATCATTCCTCCTTTACTTCTTTAATTCTTTTTAAACATGTATTATAAAATTCTTTATTTATTTCAAAACCTATATAATTTCTTTTTTCTTTTATACAAGAAACTGCTGTTGTACCACTTCCCATAAAACAATCTAAAACAATATCATTTTCACGAGAACTATTTCTTATTAATTTTCTGATAAGTGATTCAGGTTTTATAGTAGGATGTTTCCATTTCTTTTTATCTTTAATATTTATTGGATATAAAAAAACTGTCTTTGCATCTTCATAACTTTTCGGTGAACAATATCCACCTTTACGAAAATATAGACAATACTCTTTATCACTTAAATATTTGTTATTAAAAAGAGGTAAAGCATTTGTTTTATTCCAAATTATAATATCCATTTTACATTTTCTTTCTAAAACAAAAAATCTTATATAAAATGGTACTTGTTCTCCATTGCAAAAAATATATAAATTTACTTTCTTTAATACCCTTAATATTTCTTCTAATATTTTATAATCATAACCACCAGTTAAATTATTAATATATAATTCATCATTATAACTATTTATATATTTTGATAATTCTGATTTATATGCTGTATTATGATTATTAATTAAATATGGTGGATCTATAATAACTAAGTCAACATAATTATCTGGAATTCTTTTTATTCCAGTTTGACAATCTTCATTATAGACTGTATTTAACATTTCTTAACCTCTTTTTTCTATAAAATGATACAAATCTATACTTAAGTAATTCATTATAATCAAGATTTAAGATATTACTTAACCTAAATAAAAATACACATTTAGGATTTTTAATTCTCCCATTTTCTAGTAACCATAATTCTATTTCAGATATATCTGATATTCTTGATAAATCATTTAAAGTAAGATTTAATTTATTTCTTGCTATTTTAATTATTTCACCTAATTTTTTTATATTTAATTCGCCTCTCTTCCTCTCTAGCACTCTTACTAGATATTTTTAATGCACAAAATAAAAAAAGTGATAGTCCTAAAACTAACACTATAAATATTATAAAAATTAACCATTTCCAAACTGGCATTTTATATCACCTCTTTCTTCAAAATAAAAAGACTAGATATATTTCAAACTAATCTCATCAATAAATTGTAATTGTTATTATACTTTTAAATCATATTCTTTTGGACTTTGAACACTTATAGTTACAAATCTTAATTGTTCTTTTTCATTATAAGCATTTTTCAATATAATATATCCATTAACTGTGTTAGAAGAATATCTTTTAATAATATTCTTTAAATCATTATATATTTTTTTACTATTCTCATTATCATACCAAATTGTAGATACAGTTGTAGGTAAAATGGTTTTTTCATCATACAAGCCACCTAGATCAATCACAATGCTTTTTTCATTTAGTTTTTGGTATATATGATTGTAATTATCAAGTTGTACTATTTCGCTATCTTTTATAACAAGATACTGATTTCCTATATGACTTCCATTAAGGGAAATACCAAAATTATCAATTGCAGTAATATCTGTTATCTCAATGTTATTACTTTTACCACATTTATAATATTTAATAGTATTACTATTCTGAAATTCTTTGAATATATTTTCTAAATCTTTTCTCGTTCCAAATACTCTAAAACTTCTCGAACTCATTTTATCATCTCCTCGACAAATTATAATTTATCTAACAAATCACTAAATTGTAATTTGTATTATTGATTAATTTCAGTAACAAAACCTTTAAGGTATGTCTGATCAAATTCATTCTCGAATTTTAATTCTTGTTCATATCCATTTCTACAAAGATTATTAACTATTCCATTAACATATATATGTCCATTAGGCATTGCTTTAAATATGATAAAATTATTACCATAAGTTTCTTTTAGTTCAGCCCAACCTTTCAATGTAGTGTAAACATCAAATAATTCTTTAGCAAATTTTTGAAACATTTTTATATCTATATCCATTGTAGTTATAGCACCAAAATTATCACTATTTATCTTTATATTTAAAATAGAATTTGTTGGAATATTAACATCTTTATCAAATACTTTAAGTTCAAATTCTAATGTAAAATCATTTGTTTTTAATATATAATTTTTCATTTCTTTACTCCCATAAAAATTGTAATTTAGTAATTACCTCCAATAACCCAATGCTTCAAAATCAATACTGTCAAATTTTATAATTTTGTCCCAATCTCTTTCCAATATAATGTTATCTATTTGTTGTGCTTTGTACATTTCATCTAAAGTTTGATATTTTTTTTCTCCAGTTAATCCACCATCACATCTTTGAAAAGAACAATAATCATCATAAATAATTATCATATAAGCACTATCTCTATCTATAAATCTAATAGTTAATTCAGATTCACAATCATCTTCATTTATACTTTTTAATAGTAATTCTTTTATTTCTTCAAATGTATGTTTTTCCACTTTATCATACTCCTAAATTGTAATTTATTTTTTTTCGATAATTATCTCTTTTATTGAAGAATTATCATTTATAAGAGTAAGTTCATCAATATGATGATGATCATTAGTTTTAGACATAGCCAATGAAACAAGTAAATCTGACAATTCTATAAAATCCTCGCTTGTTCCATTTATTATCAATTCTTTATTACTTGTTAAAGATATGTTTAGTCCGAATTGTTTATTTTCAGATTTAGGATATAAACCTTTTTCTCTTAAACTATTACTTACAAAATTTGTGTTAGTCATCAATAGTCAACTCACTTTCAAATTACTATTTTTCCAGCTAATTACTAAATTGTAATTTGCATTACGATATAAGTTCTATATTTACTGCATTGATTTGTGGTGGATTTGAATCTTCAATTAAACCACTAAATGTAACTCTTACTTTATTATTTACTGCATAATAATCATTTGTACCATTTGTTGTCCTTGATATTTTCATTGTTACTTTATCCTTCACTTTAAATGATTTACTATCTCTTAACACTTCAACAGTTATATAGTTTTCTTCTGCAACAATGATTTTTCCCTCAAAAACATCTTTAGATTCGACAAATTTTATTATTTCTTGATTATTTATAGCATCTAATATTTTTGCTTCATCATCAATAAATACTTTCTTAATAAACTTTTCTTGTTCTTCTTTACTATTATTTATTAAACCAACTATTACTTTATTAGTTATATCATCAACATAACTGAATGCAAAATTAGATATATCATTATTATCTTCTAAATAATTAATAATATAATTATTGATTTCTTTTGCGCTAAGTTTTTGTTCTAATTCGTATCTCATAAACCAACTACCCATTTTAACGCCAATATTATTTTCATAAGGTTCATTTGGCGATACTCCAACATATCTAATAACTTTATAACCTAATCCCCAATATGTCACTTTACTGCCATCATTATTAACTATTTTGATACAATACTTTGGCTCATGTCCTGTTGTTACTCTACCACTATCTATATAGTTTGTTATAATTCCCATTGCAATAAGTCCTATCAAAACAATCCCTACGCTGATACATATTTTTTTCATAATCAATCCTCCATTTCAACAAATTACTACTTGTCTAACTAATCAATAAATTATAATTATTTGTAAAATCTTAATACTTGATATTGATAATAATCACTGCTATCTAAATAACCAACAGAGATACCTTTTCCGTTATATGCTGTTTTACCAGTAGTCGATTTAGTTTTTGCTTCATCTAATAATGTATTAATTTCAGTTTCCGTTGCCTCATTATAATTTGCTTTTATTAAATGTTTAGCATATGTAAGTGCAGCATCACCATACTTACTAGCTTTATCTACATAAATGAGCATATAGTCTACAATGTCAGTTGCTTTATCTCCTGTATATTTTTCTGGAACAATTACTAATGAAACTCCATCAAGTAATCCATACCAATACTGATTATTATGTTCAGTTAAATAATCAGTTGATGCTGGATTTAAAGAAGAACCATCATTATCCATTACTTCAGTATTAAATTTTGCAACTAAAGCATCAGTTGTTTCTTTTTCAACGGAACCATATTTTTCTTGACTTTCTTGTAAATCTTTTTTAGCATCCTCTACACTAGACTTGCCACATCCTGTTAATCCTAAAGCCATAACCCCACATAATAAAATAGTTAAAATTGTTTTTTTCATAATCAATCCTCCATTTCAACAAATTACTATTTATCTGTCACTTCTATATATAATTATACCACATAAATTATTATTCAAAAAATAATTTTAATTCATCACCATTAATATTAATGACATCATTCATATAAACAATATCATTATCATTAAATTTTATGTATTCACTAACTGAATCAATTCTTTTTACAATACCCGTTTTATTTATATATTTGCCACCACTTTTCTTACTGTCATTGATAAAATAAGTTACAGTTATTTCAATGTTTTCTTTAATATGCTCATTTATATAATTTAATTTACTATTAAGCATTTCTTTTAAGCCATCATCAATTTCTATTCTTTTGTCTGTAAGTCTTGCTGTTTCTTTTACTGCTTCATCATATCCTACTAAAGCAGCAAAAGGTGCAAACTGAGATGCCCTTGACTCTATACTTAAGTGTGAATGTTTTGATATAGGTCTATTTAAATTTATAATATCATCATAGTTATTCATCATCCTTTATGACCTCCAACTTCTTCATTTCTGTCTTTTGCAGTCGCTCCCTCTTCAAAATTCATTCCCCTTAAAATAGAATTTTTTCCATATTTATTTTTTATATCTAATAATGTTTTTTGAATCTTTTTTTCATCTTCTTCATCTTTGAGATTCATTTCTTTTTGTCTTTTTATAACTTCATAATTTGTAAACAAGTCTAATTGTTCCACAGATGGAGCTATTTCCTTATAATCTTCACTAACCACATTACACGCTGTTAAGTTTATTCTTCTAACTAACAAAATTGGATTAACAATTTTATCATACAATTCAACTACTTTCTGTGTAATTAATTTTGTAGATGAAGATCTATGATCTATATTAATAGTACCGTGAGAATGTTTAGGAATTTTTCTACCATATCCATCAACTGTTATATCACCATGATACTTATTTGCAATAGTTGGATTGGTTAAGTTTTCAATATCATACCCTATAGTTAAAACTAATTGATTTGTCTTTAAATGTTTAGCCACTAAATCTAAAACTAAATTATCAACCATTTCTCTAACTATTAATTTAGTTTTTTCATAATTATAAGGCGAATGTAATACTTGACCTTGACTAATACTATTGGATGATGGTTTATAACTTTTGGCTTCTTTTATTGTACAAGGTTCATATCCCCATGCATGATCTATAAGAAATTCTGCATTAACTCCAAACAACTTAAATAAGAAATCCTCATTATTAATAGACACTCTAGCAACATCACCCATAGTAAACATTCCATTTTCCTCTAGTTTTTTTTGATATCCTTTTCCTACTCTCCAAAAATCAGTTAGTGGTCTATGATTCCATAATTCTTTTTTATAAGATATTTCATCTAGTCTTGCCATTCTAACACCAAATTCATTTGGTTTCATTTTCTTAGCAGTAATATCCATAGCAACTTTTGCTAGATACATATTTGTACCTATTCCAGCTGTTGCTGTTATACCAGTAGTTTTATATACATCTTCAATCATCTTTATAACTAATTCTTCTGGTGTCATTTTATAGAAAGTTAAATAATTAGTAATATCACAAAATACTTCATCAATAGAATATACAAGTATATCCTCTGGAGCAATATATTTTAAATATACATTATAAATATCCGTACTATACTTCATATATAATTTCATTCTAGGAACAGCTTTAATAAAATCCAATTCTAGTGAAGGATTATTATTTAATTCTGATGCAATATATGATTTATTAGTAAATGGTTTATAATGATTATTCTTTCTTCTTTGATAATTAACTTCCTTAACTTTTTGTTTTGCTTCAAATAACCTACATCTTCCAGATAATCCATAAAATTTTAAAGATGGTGATACAGCTAAACAAATAGTTTTATCTGTTCTTGATTCATCTGCTACTACCAAGTTTGTATCAAGAGGATCAAGTCCTCTTTCTCTACATTCAACTGAGGCATAAAAACTTTTTAAGTCAATACACATATATATTTTATTCACTATATCACCACCCATTTTTTTAAAGAATCTATATAAAATATTATATCATGAAATTCTTTTTATAAATTTTAAACATCTAAATATTCTTCTTCTTTTACATTATCTGGGGCGATTGTGTCTATTAGTTCACCGTTTATTTTTCTTATGATATGAGTTCCATCATAATCTTCATCCTCGTATTCCCAATAAAATTCATCATCAGAACATAATTCACTATATTTTTCTACAATTCCTGATGGAACACTCCAAGCAGTTGGAAAAGATATATCATATTCGTTTTTATTCTCATCATAAACAACATCTACATCATCTTCAACATTCCATTTAGTTCCCCAATTTTCTACACACCAATCATACCACTGAGGATATCCATATTTTTTTATATTTTCAACATATTGCTTTCCTAACTTTAATATATTACTAAAATGTTTTTTCTCATCAAAATCAATAAGACCATGATAATTATCTATTTCTTCTCTTAACTTAATAGGATTATCTTCAAAGTTTTTAATATCACTTTTATATTTATTCCAATAATTATGATGAAAGAATACTTCTTTATTTTTTAAAAGTTTCATTAATTTTAATTTATCCTCATCACTTAAAGATAAATAATAACATGATATAGATTTATTTTCTATTGTTCCAGCATCAAGTTTTAAATCTTCAGGCATAGGTATTAATTTATTAAAATCTAAAGAATAATTACCCTCATTAATAGTTAATAATTTATCTCCTAATTCTTTTTTACATTTAATTTTGTTATAAGTCCAATTAGGCATTAATAAATCTCCTTATCATTTTGTTTAATCTTAGATAGATAATCTTCATATTCAATATCCCCTTTTAACCATAAATCAGCATATAAATAATCTTTAATAGGAAATACTTGAGAGTAATATTCTGTATCAGAAATATTATCATCAATACAAATTATTTTTTCTTTATCAATTACATAAAATGTTCTATTTTCCTTTTTATTATCTTTTATATAAGTATCATATATATCTTCTACTGACTCAATTTTTTTATTATTATGTATTCTATTGTGATTATTATTATATAAATAATTATTTGCTTCAAAAGCTAATAAATCTTCTTTTGAAATATCAAAGTTTTTAATTAATAGTTTTTCATCAGTATCATCTATTTCAGAGGCTTTTATATCACTATAATATACAAAAGATGTATTATCAGAAAAACATCTTTTGTTTGTATTAAGATTACTTTTTACATCAAAATAAATTATAGTGTATCTCTCTCTTTCTGATCCCTCACTACAATTTATACAACTTTCAAAAAAAGACATTACCTCTTTTTTATAATTAAAAGAGTATAAACTTCCTCCACAATTTACATATACTTTATTCACTATATCATCCTCCTTTACTGTTTAGAATAATTATTATCAACTTGAAATAATTTACTAAATTCTTTTTGTGCTTCTTCCATCTCTGCATTAATACTTTTAACTGCGTTTATAATTTTATATTTGTTTTGGTACTTTAATTTTGGAACTGTATTTGATAAATAATTACTTAAAATTGTATATTTATTTTGATTCTTATTTTTTCTATATTCTTTTAAAATTATTTCTCTTAATATATCTTCAGGATTTAATGTTTTATATTTCCTTGAACTTTTTTTAAATAAATAATCAGCATGATTTACAATAGAATTATAAATATAATTATCTATATAGTTTTCTTTACTTTCAGTTAATGACTTATCAATATTAATTTTTGATATATTATTATCTTCATTTACTTTATATAAATAGTTATTTATATCATCAATAGAATTTAAAAAATTATTATAGTCCTCGTAAAATTCTGATTTAGAACAAAATAAATACTTTTTTATTCTTTTAGTTAATTTTTTTATTTCATCATTTTTAATTGAGTTAAATTTTATTCTTTTGGTATTACTCTTTCTCTCATCATAAAGAAGTTTACCTAAAGTAATAATATCATCTTCAAGCATAATATCTTTTTTATCATATAAAATAAAATTCTTTTCTTTTGGACTAAAATATTTTTTTAATTTATCTATTTCTTCATTTGTAATTGTAATCATAGGATTTAAATATTTTTTTCTTTCAACAGCAAAAACAACTTCATTTTTCATAAAATCAATTTCCTCTTGTGTTAGTTTTCCTTTTCTTCTATAAGCTAACTTATTGTTAGATAAAATATAATTAGGTTTCTTTTCAATAAAACTAACATGAGCATGTAAATTATCTGTATCAGTATGAAAAGATAAATTATAAGCCATATATTTTTTATCTTTAAATCCCATTTTTCTAAAAAATCTTGGTAAAACATTTTTTATTAATTCTTGTTCTAGTTCTTGCAAGGATATATTTTCATTTAAATAATCATTATTAAAACTAATAACACATTGCCATAAATTAGAATTTTCTGCGTATTTAACAAATCTCTTTTTTCTTTTTTCTATTTCTTCTTTGGTAGCATAACTACCATCCTCAATAACTAAATTCATTCTTTCGTTTTTATTGAGTTCTCCAGTATAATAATCAAATAAATTCATAACCCTTTTATCTTCGTTTGAAAAGTAATCAAACTTACGAGCTATTTTTTTCTTTAACCCCTCAATTTGTTTAGGAGTATACTTTTCTTCTCTACGGTTAAATGCATGAGTAAATTTACAATTAAAAATTACTTTAGGGCTAGTCATCATATTTATCTTTCTTCATTTTCTTTAAAAATTCATTTACTGGATAACTAGTTTTTGGTTCTTTAATATTTGTGAAATTCATATCAGCATAAACCTGTTTTACAAGTTCAAATAAAATATTAACTTTTTTTAATATAAACTTTATATCAGATTCTAAAGCTATAAGTATTTTCGTAAGTTCATCTTGCCCATTAAAATATTCATATATGATAAAATTAAGTTCATCAGAATATGACCTTTTATGTTTTTTTGAAGATGTTTTAACTTTAACATCTAAGTCTTGTGAAATTGAAACATGTTTATCAAGCTTTCTCATTTTCAATTTCCTTTAATCTTGTTAATACACACTTTAGTAATTGTAATTTAAACTTGTCTATGGATTCTTCTTTTTTAATTACATTTTTAGTACAATATGGTTCATATTCTGGTAAAAAGTAATAAATTCCATATTTTTTATAATTATTTAGCCAAGTTGCAATTCTTCTATAAGGTAGATTATCATGTAATATAGTTGTATCAAATCCACCTCTTTCAAAAATTTGTTTACCAGTAAGTTCTGGTAAATCTAATCTCATCATTACACACCACAATTTAAAAATCGTATCATATACAATTTCTCTTTTGTATCTTACTTCTTTAACAAAGATATTATCATTTAGAATTTTTAATTCTTCATCTGTATAATATCTTAGTTTCATAAATCAATCTCCATATTTTTATGATTTCTAATTTTTTCCTTAGTAAGATTTTTAAGAGAATCATCTAAGATAATGGACTCTGCTATTTCTTTTATATCTTCTAATACAAATCTATCCTTTTCTCCAATATCATCAATAATATCTGCAACATACTTTTCTGTTGCATCCATTAAATTACCCCAATAGAAGACCATATCAAATTCTCTTTTATTTTTATCATAATTTAACTCTGCAACATTTTCATTATTACTAATATCATTACATATTTCTTCAATATGATTATAAATATAAGTCTTTGATTCTTCATCAAAATCATCTATGTAACTATCTAAACAAACAATATAATTAAAATTATTTGTTTGATCGATTCCATAGTTAACTATATCATTTGCAATTAACTTGCATAGTGTCATCTTCATTTTTTATCAATCCTCCTTTTACATAATTTATAATTCCTAAATCAATTAATTTTATTGCCATTTTATTTACACTAATCTTTTCCTCATCAGCAAAGAATTTTATTCTTGCTTTTAATTCTGCTCTTATTCTTAAAAATAAAACTACTATTATTTAAATCACCTCTTTCTGACATAAAAAAATTAGTTATTTTTCAAACTAATTTTTATACATTTAATCTTAATTATTATCTAAGAAATATTTAATCTCTTTTGTTAACTTTTCATCTTCTGTATCTTCAAGCACTGTCCAATTACATCTACCCTTAAAATCAAGAATAGGTACAAGTTCAATTTCTCCATAATTGTTAATAATTTCTAAATTTTGTTCTACTACACCCAAACATAAGAAATAATCAAATTCCATAACTCTTTCAAGTAAGCTTTTATCTGGATTCTTGTACATTATTTTATAGAATCTTTTTTCTTCTTTATTTCTTATAGAAAGTAGCACAGAATAAATATGCTTACAATAAAATTCACATGGGCAAGAACAATAAACTTGCATTTTTTTATTTTCATCAGTTTCAGTATATTTTATTATAACTAAATATTTTTCAGTTCCATTAACTATTGCAAAATATCTATCATCTATTTTTTCCAAAAATACAATTCTAGATTCTTCATAATATTTTTTACCTCTTTGAATAATCTGATAACTAAAAATTTTATCAATATCATCATTAAAAAGGTCAAATTCAAATTCTTTTTTATATTCGTATTTTTCTGTAGTCTTAGTTAATTTTGCAACAAGTTCAAATAGAAATCCTTCAAATTTTTTAGGCATATTTCTAAATATAAAACACAACAAATCAAATAAATGAGCTAAAGATGTAGGCAAATATTTTTTAAAACATACATCAATGTCACTATCTACTTTAGTACTAAGATGTGCTTTTAGTTCTACAATATATTCATCATTTACCAAAGAATCTTTATATTCAGAACTAACTATAAATTTTGAAAATGCTTCTTTTATTGACTCTATACTTTCAGTAGGAATAGATGAACACGAAATGTATTTTTCAATTTTATCATCTATTATTAATGATAAATCAAACCAATACAACCTATAATATTTCATTTTTTTATTAAATGTTAAGATAATATATATATTATAACTTTCATAATTTTTTAAACTTAATTCTAAAAATGTGTAATCTTTTTTAAAATATTTTTTTATTAATTTAATTTTTTCATTATTGGTATATTTATCCATTTTCTAACACCCACTCACTGCATACTACACATTAATTATATCACAAAACTAGTAGATTTTAATGTAAATATAGAAAGCAGGATAAAGGAATTGATAGCACTGCCCTATTTTATCCTATATAGATAAAAGGTTTATAGTGCTATCATTTCACTTTTTGCACTTGCAAAAACACAATTAAAATCTGGAGTTATTCCTCCATACTTTTAATTTATTCCTTTTAATATAGGGGTTTGTGAAGTTCTATTTCATTACCAAATGTTGGAGGTGTTGTAGGAAATGTTGGATGAATGTTGGATGATTCGTTCTTTTTGTTAAAATCAATTAAACTAACCCCATCAACTACTTTGTTATTATTTGATACTTGGAAATGCAAGTGGTTTCCTGTTGAATATCCTGTTGTACCAACAGTTGCAATTTCTTGCCAACTAGATACTTTATCTCCCTTTTTTACTTTTGAAGAATTAGGATATAGATGACCATATAAAACATTATATTCAATTTCATCTACAACACACTTTATTTTAATATAATTACCTGCTCCTCCTTCTTTATCAATAATATTACTTGAATAACTAAAAGATACATTAGTAACTTCTCCATCACAAACAGAATAAACAGGTGTTTTTTCCTCAGCACTAAAATCCCATGCAGAATGTGTATTAGGTGTACCATAAATTATTCTATCTTCCATAAAATAACTTGTCACATATAAGTTTGTAAAATCTAACGGAGAGTTAAATGGTTTATTTTGAATTTCATTTATTTGATTTGATTCTTTTATTTCTTCAGAATTACAAACATTATATATTTTATATCTATTCATTTCACAAACTTCTGATATAGGTTTAACTTGTTTCAATTCATTATCTAAATTATCATTATAAATTTGATCAAATGTTAATTTATCATTTTCTAAATAAAAATATAATATTCTATCTAAAGAAACATAACCACTACCACTTATTAAATTTTTTCTTACAACCTCTTTATACATATCAGCATACTGACTATTATTTTCAACATAACCATCTGTTATATTTGCTCCAAAAAAATCTAGTAACATTAGAACAGGGATTAGAATTACTAACCCCATACTAATTATACCTATTGAAGATGAACAAATTATTTTTAAAGCTTTATGTTTTTTCATTCTTCTTCGCCCATCATTTTTCTTTCGATAGCTGTTGCTTCTATCTTAATTCCAATTCTGGTTTTATTATCTATACTAAGTAAAAATTCTCCTCTTTTTACTTTTAGTAAAAATTCAATTTGAGTATCTGTTAATGGATTATTTTTAAACAACTCTAAATATGCTTTTAAATCGTCTTCTTTTAACATTCCAACCATACTATACTGACAATTATTAAATATTGCTGTTGCATGTCTTAATACATTCGCATTACCTAAAAAATCTGATATACACTGACTAGATAAAATTAAGTTAGTATTATATTTTCTACATCTTCTTGCAAGTTGTCCAAAATTCTTAATTACCTCATTATTATTTTCATCAATATATAAATGAAACTCATCAACTATAATACTAATATGTTGCTTATCACCAGATTCTCTTTTTTCATTAACTATTTTATTTCCAACTATACTATTATTTAAATAAGTTAAAAGATTTAATATTTGTGTATTAACAATTCTTTGATTACCACTGTAAAGCAGTTCTTGTAAATTAAATGCAATTAAATCATTATTTAAATCAATAGAGGTATGAGAATTAAATAAATAAGAATCTGTGCCTGTTAAGAATCTTGATATTAATATTTGTAATTGATCTATTATCTTTATTTTTTCAACACTTTCTACTTGTTTTTTATATTCAGGTAAATAATTATATAAATCAGTAAATATTGGATAATCTTCTGCTTTAAGAGTTTGTAATGTATTTATTGAAGTATTTTTATAAATACCTTTTTTATTATATAAAGATTCTAATATAGCAAGTAACATAACCAATTCCTTTTCATTTATATTATCAAAAGCACTTTTGAAGAATGCTTCTAAAAAGCCTAAATGTTTTGCTAAAGGACAATCTGTTTCTTTTGTTTCTTGATCCTCATCACTTGGTATGTATCTGATTTGAAGTGGATTTATCATTCCACCCTTTTTGGAATATAAATCAATATATTCTCCATCATTTGCTTTAACTAGTTTTTCATATTCATTTTCTGCGTCAAAAATAAATATTTTAGTTCCTCTTGCATATTCATTTACAATCATTTTTTTCATTGTAAAACTTTTACCTCCACCTGTAGATGAAACAATTGCTAAATTATGAGAGGTTCTTTTATTAGTTATTACAAATGGATCAAAAAATACAGGTAATGAAGTATGAATATCAACTCCTAGCATATATCCTGAAGAGTCTATAAAACTTGCTTTTGTAAATGAAAAACCAGCACCTAGTGTTAATGTTGGAAAATAATTAGAATAATCTTTAAGTGAGTTTGTTGTAATATCATAAGATTGCCATGTTTCTAATTGTCTTAATCTTGGAACATCCAATTTAATACGATTTTTTTTTGCAATCTTTTTTAAATCTCTAATTGTATCTTCTCTTTCTTTTCTATCACCAGTAATAAGAAGAACTAAAGATATTTCCTTGATTTTTTCATCACCACTTTTAATATCATTCATAAGAAGTTGATAGTTTTCTTTTTTTATATCAAGTTCAGTAGCATCACTTAATTTTTTAGTAGTGCTTCTATCTGAAAGTAAAAACTGATACTGAGAATTTATCCACCTAATCAACTCATCTTGATCAATAGCATCTTTAATATTTAAACAACTTCTAACATTTGGATAATTAAATATTTCCTCAAAAAATAATTCATCAATAAATGGAGAAATATTTTTTATAGTTAAAAGTTGTACTTCATTATCATCAATTTTTAACATATTTGTTTTTTCAGTCAAATTAAGTGGAACTATTAGTTCTTCAATATTGGACCACATTAATAAATCAAGTGGATTATCAGATATGTATAAATTAGATAAAAATTTATATACTTCCAATCTATTAGTTATTATCTCAATATTTATTTTCGGTTGTATATTTGAAAATAAATCTTCTATTTCATCTAATTGTCTTTCTAATGTATCAGTATCTTTTGCTATTACAACAATATAATAAATACTAGACACAGTATAATTATTTTGTTCTAACTCATCTATTAACCCTCTACTTTCATTAAGTAAAAATAATCTTTTTAAATCATTTTTAAACTTATTAATCAATCTATCAAGGTTTAATTTATTATAATTTAAATTTATAGGTTCATCTAATTTATAGAATTTTAAATTTAAATCTTTGATATGAAATAAACTTCTATAATAATTAAAGAAATTGTTTTTTTCTTGCTTACTAGATAATGATAAATCTATAGCTTTAACTTCAATTAGTGAAGCATATTCACCACTTTTAAGTTCTATTAGACCATCATCACCTACTTCTTTTATATTAGAAAAAACTTTAGAATTCTTAATTCTTCTTTTCATCATAGAAGTTTTTAAATAATCTGATTTAGTTTTTTGTTTTATTTTTTTTATCTTTTCCAAAGATTTTAAATCTTTGCTTTCTTGACTCTTGTTGGGGAATAACCCTATATTAACCACCTTACCTTTCTTTCATATAAATATAATTTTTACATTTAAAAACATATTTAAAAAATAATCCCAATACTTTATACATTCTATTTTTTTTAGATAAGTTAATTGGAATCATTAAAAAAACACAAATTGTTAAAAAAATAATTGAAAACAATTTGTGTGATGTAAAGGCAAATAATGTTAGAAAAATCATAATCATAGGAATACCTATATATAAATCTGTTAGTTCTATATATTTGCCTAAGGTTTTTTTTATACTATTTATTGTTATATACATTATTATCACCTACTTTTATATCTATTTCTATACATTGCTCTTTGTGGCATTAAATTGTTAACAGAGCTTTTTATATTAGACATACCACTTTGTCTTAAGTTTTTACCTAGTGTTGATGGTGTGCTGTGTTCTATTGAAGTTCCTGTCTTTGATATAAAGTTTCCTATTTTTCCCATTGTACTTTTTGGATTATTAGCACTATTGGATAATTTATTACCATAGTTTGTAATAGCATTACCTATGCCTTTAACTGCTTTATTACCACCAACAAGACCAACACCACTTGTTGCAACTCCTAAGCCAAACATTCCAGCACCAAGTCCTGTACCACCTACTACAGATGTTGCTGTATTCATTGCATGTCCAAATCCCATTAAACTCATAAGTTGTTCTCTACCACTATTAGCAGATACATTACCACCAATAAATCTATTAACAACTTGTGATCCTGTTAATAAGAATGTTCCTGCACCAATATACATTAGTGATTTTACTAAAATATCTTTAAATGTATTATCAGCAAAGAATGTTGTTCCTGCTATTTCTTTCATAACAATACCAGTTAGACTTATAATTAACATTACAACTGCACCTTGAAGCATTAATGATACTAATTGCTCTATTACAGCACTTCTTCTTTGTTTATTTCCTATTGAAGTTGCAAACACTACAGGACTAATTACAAATAAGAATAAAAATTCTAATTGCCTTCGTGCTAACATCATTCCACTAAAAAATAAAGCATATAAAAAGAAACCACCAACAATTATTGCAAGAATCCAATTTATACTATATTTGTAATCTTTCTCATCAGGTAATATCCATTTAGAATTGGTTACAAATTTATCATTATATTTTTGAGCATTTGTAAACGAATCATCCTTAATATATTTTTCATAATCTTCTGCTTGAAATTCATCACTTACCTTATATTGATCAGTATAATCAACAAACATTGTTAACATGTTATCTGATATAGTTACTTCATTACTAGAGAAGATATTTGCTGTCCAACTACTCAACTTAATAGAAAATGTTGAAACTTCTGCAAATAAAAAAACCGAAAGCAATACAAATAATGTTGATTTAAAAATTTCTGTTACAAGTTGTTGTATTGATAATCCCTCGTCTGGTTCAAGTATTTTCATAACAAACTTAAATAATGCAAATAAACCTAATAAGGTTATTGCGATTGCTATTATTCCTTTATGAAAATTAGAAAATAATGAATTATCTGCGACACTATCTATAATATTATAAGCATTAAGTGATTTTAATACATCAAACAAAGTATCAATTAAATTGTAAATAAAATTAATTATTCCCCAACCCAATCTTCTTAAAAGGTCTAATGCTTTTAATAACATTTTTCCTCCTAAAATAAATCAATAATTAGATTAACAATAGATATTGCTAAAATAATACCAATTATACCAAACATAGTTTGAATAATTCTTTGCTTAACTCTTTGTTTTTGATCTACATCTGCTACAGCATATAATATAAATCCAATAATAAGTGAAACACCTGCTAGTGCTATACCTACTCTTAAAGCCCAATTTGAAAACGTTTGAATAGCTTTAATAATTGAATCAATATTATAATTACCCCCATCTAATTTATCAATTTTTAATAAACTTACACTACCACTAAGTTTTTCACCTATGGTATTTAGCATAAGTTTAGGCAATAGAAATACCTCTTACTTTTTTATTTTTATTCATATATCATTCCTCCAATCTAATATATAAAAGAGGTAGAAAAATCTACCTCTTAAGCAATTTCAGGTTCAGAATTATTAATATCCTTTGCCCTAGAAGATATGAAACTTATTTTTTCAGCAATTACACTAGTTCTTTTAGCTTTCTCGCCATTTTCTTTTTCGTAAACACTAGTTTCTAGTCTGCCTTTAACTCCTATCATGTCTCCTTTTTTGCAATATTCTGAAGTTGATTCTGCCATGTTGTTCCAAATAGTACAATCAACAAAATCAGTTTCATATTCTCCATCAGAGTTTTTATAACTTCTTGGAATAGCAATAGTTATGTTTGTAACTTTCTTACTATTTTCTAATTCCTTTACCTCTGGATCACTAACAAGTCTTCCAACACACATATAATTATTCACTATAATATCACCTTATCCTTTCTTACATTTCATATTCATTGTGAATACCTAATTTTATTTTTGTTATTTTTTCATAAGTCTTTTCAATAGACTTTTCATTAAATATTTCTTTATACTTAGAAACTTGTTCATCAGTCAATGAAATTGTTTCACCTTGTTCATAGTCATCTCCAACAATTAAAAAAGGTCCGAAGATTATATCTCTTCCTACCTCTCTGTTTGGACCCATACCATTGATTTTACCTTCTTCATTACAAATAATAACAGCATCTTCTGTATCAGGTATATAATAATATTCTATATAACCCTCTACTTGCTTTTGTAATGAATTTAATGTATTAGGAATTTCTACTTCAACTGGTAATTCATTTTCTTTTACAAGTAATGCTCTAAGTTTTTTCTCCATCTAAATCCCCTCCTTTCATATTTCATTACCCTCAAATTCTTTAACAAGACTTACTCTTCCCATTTCTTCAATAACATAAGAATCATCAAATTCTCTAATTACTGATGGATATTCTAAATCTTGTTCTTCTTCATTTTCACTTTCATAACTACATTCTTCATAGTCATCATAATTTTCTCCAATCCTCGCAAAACGATAAGACATTTCGTTATCTTTTAAATGATTGAGTCCTGATTCAATAGCTTCAACACTTTGATAACTTCCATACCACTTAATCCAACTCCATCCAAAATAAACTGCATAATCGTTTTCAGCTTTGAATTTTAAATTATCTAGTAAGTTATAATCACCATGTTCTAGATTACTTAAATAATTTTTTACATATTTATTTAATTCTTTAAAGCCCTTTTTAGTTGTCATAATTCTAACTTCAGATCTATAACCCATAAGTATCTCCTCCAAATTCTTTTAAAATTTCTTCCATTTCTCTTTTTTCTTCTTCAGTAGGTTCTTTAGATTCACATCTCTTTCCATTCCAAACCATAACACCATCTGAATCATATCTAATACGAGGACTTTTTCTACAGTTAATAATATCATCATAATTATCAGATATTTTTGTTACAGTAATAAAATTTTGCATTCTATTATTAACAGAATAAGAATTCAAATATCCTTTAATAAATACTTTATTATTTACAAAAAAATAATCAAGATTCTCATAATATAGATCTCTTGATATATTTAAACTTATATATACTTTACTATTAGAATTGTTTGAATATTTTTTAGATACAATACTAAATTTAACATATTTATCATCTTCATTTATATCCTTAATAACATTTATATTTCCAGATATAATAACTTCATTATAATCTATACCATTCATAATCAAATCCTTTCTGTATAAATATTTATACTAATTTAAATTATTATTTATATTCTTGTTATATTAATTCTTTATATTATATTATTATATTATGTGTGACAAAATCATCACCCCTAGATGGACATTTTCATCACACCCTGATGGACAAAATCATCACACTGTGACATTTTCATCACACCCTGACAAAGGTAAAAATATTTTTCTAACATTACGGTTATACTCAATAATAATATACTTTTCTTCTTCAAGTTCACTTAACAATCTAATTATTGTTCTAGGAGTAACATTAAGGTTTTCTGCAAGATATTTATTAGTAGCAAAACAATAACCATTCTTATAACATAATAGTTGAATATCTCCATATAATAATTTTGCATTGCTACTTAACTTTGTATCATTTTTAATTGATAAAGGTATCTTAGAATATTTCTCATACACTAATAATCCACCTTATCAACTAAGTATCCTATAAAGATGGTTTGTTTATCTTTTGTACCCCTCTTACAAGTAATAAGCGTAATTGTATTTTTATATCTATTTCTAACTATTTCAACTTTACCATCTTTAGATGTATCATAAGAATTATTAAGTTTATAAATATATTTAATTCCATCATAATAAATATAAATTAGTGAATCTTCTTTTAATTTATATATATTTCTAAAAAATGAAACACCACTAGTTCCATTATGACCTGCTAGTATTAAATTACTATTTTCAACATTAGGCATTTGTGAATGTTCAATTATTTGTATATTATATTTAACATTATTATATCTACTATTGTAATCAACAAGTCCTCTTTTTAAATCTATACTTGGTATTTCAAGAATAGCAATATAATTATAAGATGGTGAGGAAGATTTTTTGCTATCTTCCTCTTTTGGTTGCTCTTGAGGAATATTTTCCTCAGAGTGTTCTTCTTCTATAAAGAAGTCATCTACCATCTTTACTTCTTCAACTTCTTTCTTTGTACTTTTATAAATATCTAAAGAAACTAAAAAAATAGAAAAAATAATAAGAAATATTCCGATTAGTAAAATAATCTTATTTTCTTTTCTTCTTTTCATATATAATTATCCCCAATCCTACTAGACCGATTGATAAAGAAATAATATATTTAGTATAATCTTTATTTAAATTAGTATTAGGTACTTCTACTTCTTCTAAATTATTAACTAAAGTAGATGTTATTACCTCACCATCCTTTTCTACTTTAAAATAATTTTTATCATTATTCAAAATATAATTTTCTAGTGTTGAAATTTCTTTATAATAATAACTTCCATATTCTAACTCTACTTCAATAATACCATTTTCATCAGTAGTATATTCATCTAGTAAATTATCATTTAAATCATAAATACCAATAACTACTCCAGCTAGTGGATTATTGTCAGAATCTACCTTATTAATTACTATTTTAGACTTTATTTTTGTATTAGTCATTTCAGATTTTATTATTTCTCCATTTTCCTTAATTTCAAATTCAATTTTATCAGTATTTAAAATATATCCTTTTGGAGCTTCTTTTTCTAAAATAAAGTATTTATGTCCTGCTGGTAAATTATCAATAATAACTTTACCATCTTTATCAGTTATATATTCACCAATAAGTTTTTCTTCATCATCATTTAAATAAATCTCAATTTTAGTATTTGGAATAGTATCTGATGTTGTAAAATCTGTTTTATTAAATTCTAATTTTCCTTTAGATAATTTATTTGCGAAATTAAATACTTTAGATATTACTGCTGTGTATTGATCTTTGTATTTAAGTTCTACTTCATATTCCTTAGAATCAATTACATGATTATCATTTGTTTCTAATTCTTTTAAGAAATATTTACCTAGTTTTAAGTTCTCAATTTTAGCATATCCATTTGAATCAGTTGTTACTTCTTGAACTAACTTTTTATTCTCATCATAAAGTCCATATTTTACCTTTTCAAGTGATATTTCATCATAAGAAAACTTATTATCATTAATAACTAATTTTTCACCTTTTTTATGTATTTCAATAAGTCCTTTAACTGCTTTATTTTCAAACTTAGTTTCAAATAATACACCATACTTATCATCTTTAATTAAGTTAGAGTTTTCCCCTATTTCAAATTCTTGTGATTCTTTATTCCACAAATAACCATCAATAACTTGATCTACCTCTTCTAATTTATATTTTCCAGAGATTAAAGGATATGGTGTAATTAATACTCCATTAGAATCTGTTTTAAATTCACATAAAGTTTCTGCTTTAGGATACGTTACAGTTTGACAAACATAATCATTACTAGCAAGTGATTTAATTTTAAAAGATATTCCACTTCTTGGAATAACCTCTCCTGTATCTTTATCAACTTTAATTACTTTTAATTTAGCAGTTATTTCAGCATTTGAAATTAACTTATATGTATTAGAATCAGTATTATCACCTACAACAAACTCAAAATCATCTACTTTTTCATAATTTGGTGTACTAGTTATTTGTTTAAATGTATAACTACCATAAGGAAGTTTAATTTCTGCATAACCATTTTTATCAGTAGTAATTTCATTAACTAAACAAACATTGTTATTTTTTTCTCTTAATTTGTTACTACTTCTTAACATAGGTCTATAATTACAATTATTTAAATATACCTCAAAAGTTACATTAGGTTCTGGAGTTAATATACCTGTTTTTGAATTTGCAAAAACTTTAAATAAAGTAAGATTTGTTTCTTTTACTTTTTCATATACATCTAAACTTTCAAGTAATACATTCTCATTAAGTATAAATGAATATTTATTTTTGTCTAAAGTATAACCTTTGCTTGGAGTTATTTCCTTAATATAAAATTCTCCTAAACTTGGCAAATAATCACTTATTGCATATCCATTAGAATCTGTTTTTAACTCTCCTATTTTTTCATTATTAGTAGTATATATTCCATAGATAGCATTTTCTAAACTAGCATTTCCCTGAGGAAAACTTTCTTTAGTTTCACTATCAAGTTTATATATTTCTACTCTTCCACCAATAACATCTAAATTAAATAATGCAGGAAGTGGATCATAATATCCTACTCTCATAACATTCTGTGATCCATCTTTAAAATATACTATAGGTGGTGCTGAATGTTTTGTTGCATTTTTTACTAAGTTTACTTTTGCTTTACCAATTCCAGTAGCTGTTAAAATTAAATTATTACCTTCAATTTTAGCATTAACATTTTCAGTTGATGAAACTTTAAAATATTTTAAAACATCATTTGAATCTGTTAGTGTTTTACTTTGTCCAAGTGGTATTGATAAATCAGAAATATTAAAATTAGGTCTAGTATAATGATTTTTAACCAACATATCCATTTCAGCAATTTCATCAGCAAACTTATTTGGTAAATCTTTACCATTTAAAGTATCAGTAAAAACAAATTTATTTTGTGGTTCAATAGTTCTCCAAATCATTAATTGAGTTATTGCATACCATTTATTGTTAGAATGATTAAAACCATTTTCATTATATTGATAGCCATAATATGCAAGTAAAGCTATTCTATCCCATTGTTCTTCTGTTATATTTAAAACACTTGCAAAATCACTTCTTGCTATATTGTAATAAGGTAAATTATTATCAATATCTACAAATGGTTGTAAACAATACATAAAAGCATTGTCTTCACTTCTTCTCATAAATCTTGCTTGTTGATATTTTATATAGCCATCATTTCTATATTTTCTTATAAAAATGTTAGAAATATGTTCTGATGGCCAAATAGCTTGTCCTGTATATTTTTCTGCATGAACTTCTTTAATACCTAAAAAAGACACAAATAAAAATACACCAATTAAAGTGTATTTAAGAATTTTTCTTTTCAATTAAAATCCCTCCTTTAAAAAAAGACATCACTTAAGATGTCAAAATGTTTTAAGCATTTCACCTAAATAAGTTCCAGCATAACTATTTATGCTAGTACATGAATATCCCAATCCTTGTTCAAAATATTCTTGACCTTTAGATTCACATGCTTCTTTTGTTTTCTGGTCTGTTTTATATTCATCTATAGAAAAATCTACCCTTGCCCATGACCACATTGGTTTATAATAATAATCATATTCACTTATTCCAAGTTCCTCCCAAGCTTCTTTTTTTACATCTTGTTTCTTTTCTTCTACCACTGTAGTATTCTGTTTAGTATTATTATTTTTTGTACTATTATCAGACTTCTTATTCTCTTTTTTTTCTTCAGGTTGCTTATTTACTTCTGGCTTAGGATTTTCTTCTTGTATTGGTGTTTCTTCTATTATTTCATCAGTATTAGATTCATCATCAGATATATCATTATCTTTAATTTCTACTTTATCATAATTAGTACCACTTTCTGATGGTTTATCCAACTTTATGTTTTTAGAATATAATGCAAAACAGACAATACCAGTAATAACTACTAATATAATTATTGCTGATATAATAATTTTTTTCATAAGTAAAACACCTCACTATGATGATACCATCATTTTTTCAAAAGTACAAACCCTCTCTTTTTACAGAATAATGGTTTCATTTTTACTTTATTGGCAATAACATAATTTCTAGTATTTTCCTTAGTAAAAAGTTTTTCATAATCTCCTTTTAAAATGATATCTTCCATCTTTTTTAAAGCATCATCTGAATTTTTACCTTTTACATTTATTTCAATTTCTTTTTCTATTTTTAAACTAATTACATAATCTTTTTCTTTCATAATCTTTTCCTTTCTTTTTTATATAATTGTTGATATTTTACCTAATACCTTCAACAAAGGATTAATACTAAACGATTGATAGTTAATCAATTCCACGAGTCTATGCTCTTCTGTGGTTCTCACAGGACTGTACCCATTATTTGAGATTGTGGCTATACAGGAGTATCATTATACCTATTATTTATCATCGCATAAGATAGAACTACTATCTTTTTATAGTCAGATTTTAATCGTCAAGCGAATCTACTAAAGTGCTAACCGTTTCCGGTTATAATAGGAATGTATTTAGTACATGCAATTAAGTTTTCAAAGATCAAGTGAGAAAAGATAAAATATATCCCTCTCACTTGTTTGGCACTTTGAAAGCAAAAAGTATAGTCTAAAATTTAAATTTTTTTGATATTTTTTCTATAGCAATATCTATTGAGAACTTAATAGCCATTTTAGTACAATTTTCTTCTATAGCAATCTCGTCATAAGTCTTATCTTCAAAAAAGTATTTTTTTAATCTTCTTTGCTGAATATTTGGTAATTCATTAATTGCATTTTTGATTATTTCTCTATTAATATTGTTTTCTACTTGTTCATCAACACTTAAAACATAATTTATTGACTTATGATATAAAGTTTCTTCATACACATCATTGTATTCAATATACTTTCTTATTTTATGAATCTGAGAAATATCTTCTAATTCAAACTTATCAAATGCTTCATAAATTTCTTTTGATATTATTATTTCTTGTAGTGTATTTTTGCTATCTTTAAATTTTAATATGTAACAATCATTTTCTCTTACTTCTAATGTATAAGGATTATATTTATCCTTATTTCTTTTTTCGTGTTTATCCATTTTTATCTCCTTATCAATTTTTTTTAAATTGATAAGTGGTGGTCCACGAATAAATATGTAAACAATTATTAAACTAAAAAAGGTGTCAAAAATATCCCTATCAAGAATATCTTTGACACCTTTAAAAACTATAATATCAATAAATATACGAGTATGTTTTATACTGCTTTTTTTCGCCATAAGCATCACCTTAGCAATGTTTAAATACTGCTAAGGCAATTAGTAAGGCACTACATATAATCTAATCACCCATTATAAATAATAATGCAATTTTCTGACTGTGGAAATTATACTTTCACATGATGCATTACTAAGTATAACTTTCATTGCTTCCTTTTTTCTACATATTTTTTTCACTTCCTAAAAAATAAAACAGCAATAACAAAAATGTCATTACTGCTTTAAAAATATTACTAACGTCTGTTAGCTTACTACAATTAAATTATAACATTTATTTTATCAAAAGAAAAGAACCACATCTTGTGATTCTAAATATTTTTAATTGCATTTTCTAGTAAATTAATGAACCTTTTAATGTCATCTCTTTCTAGTGATACATTAAAAAATTCTGTTGATCTATCATAATGAAATTCTATTTCAACTAATTCATAGTTAAATCTATCTTTCCAAAATAAAAACTTAACAGCTGAATCTAAGAAATCAATTTTCTCAAATGTTTCTTTTTTATCTTCTTTAGAATGATAACATTTTTTAAATCTGTCTAATAATTTATTAAATTCAGTTTCTGTCATTATAAAATTATCTATTTTAGAAGAAAATGATGGATTTTGAATTCCAAACTCAATTGTGTATTTATCATTCTCTTTATTTATAATATTGAATAGTAATGTGCTACCATTCTCCCCTATATAATAATTATCTCTATAATTAAAACTAAATCTTGTATTCCAATTTAAACTATAATAATCTGATAAACACCACTCTACTTGTGTTGCATAGAAATCATAATTCTTTTTTTCTATTTCATTTATAGGAATAAAACAATTATAAATATTGTTCTTTCTTAAATAACAAATTTTAGTAAATATTTTTTCAATTTCATATATATCTTCATCATTATTGAAATCATAATTAGATAAATCTTTTTTTAACTTCTTAGTATAAATATTATCTTCATATAATTTAGAAAATAATAATACATTACTATAGAAATTATAAAGATACATTCTAATGAATCCAACACTATATTTTTCTATTGATTCCATTTGATGATTTGAAGTATTCATATCTTCTTTGCATAATATTATTTTTGAATACTTATTTGTTAAACTTTCTTCAATAGTTAAAAGTTGTTCAACATTATCAATATAGTAATTATTTCTAATATGACTAATATATTTATCAAGATTTTCTAGAAATCTTTCTTCTGTTGTTATTTCTTCTTTGCCAAATTTTAACTTACTTGCTTTTACCTTTCCTTTTTTTATTTTTACTACTAATGAATGTAATTCTTTTGTACTAAGTAATTTTAATAACTCACCACTATTTAAATATACATCGCTTACTGCATACTGCTTCATTCTCTTTGTTTGTTCCGTATCTGGAACAATCCATTCTTTTTCCATTTCGTTCTCCTTATTAAAAATATTTTGTACTGCTATATCTATTATATCACATTTTTAGTCTATTTCCCCAAGATTTATGAATATACCCCAATTTAATGGGAAAATTATATTAGGTGAATTTATATGATGGTGAAAAGACTTAGGGAAACTAGGGAGAATTTAGATTTAAAACAAGTTGATTTAACTGATTTATTTGGTGTAACATACTCTACTATATCAGGATGGGAAACTGGTAAAGATACTATACCATTAAAGCAATTAATTAAGTATGCAAATAAATATAGTTTTAGTTTAGATTATCTATTAGGGTTAACAAATAATAATATTGAATATGATGACTTAGTTATAGATTTAGATGTTCTCGCTACTAATTTAAAGAAGATGAGAAAGCAATATGGTAAAACACAACAACAAATAGCTGATATAATAAATACAAGTCAATCAAGTTATGCTCATTATGAAAATGCTAGAAATTTAATGCCATTATGTTTTTTATACAATCTATCTAAAATATATAAAGATGTTTCTATAGATAAAATGTTAGGAAGAAAAAAGAAGTAGATTATTCATTAAAAATATACTACTTCTTTTTTTATAATAACCTTATCACTCTTCATCAGCAATCTTTTATTTTTTAATTATTTAATGTAGTTAATGCTCTCATTATTTTATCTATATCAGTATTTTCTAATTCTTGTATAATGTGTAAATATGTTTTTTGTGTAGTAGACATACTAGCATGTCCTAATCTGTGTGCAACACTAGCAATTGAAACACCAGCATATAATAATATTGAAGCATGAGTATGCCTTAATCCATGTATAGTTATAATTGGTATTTCTACATTCAAACAATGTCTTCTCAATATATCATTAATTGTAGAATTATATATTTTTGAATTAATAAAAATTGGCTCTTCGTTAGGAAGATTTTTTATTAATTCAGAAAATTGTATTACAGTTTGCCAATCCAATTGTACCTTTCTCTCAGAAGACTTATTTTTAGTTGGCTCAAAACCTCCATTTTCCTTATAATTCCAAGTTTTTTCTATATTTAAAGTTTGATGTGGGAAATCAAAATCATCAGGTGTAACTGCTAAAGCTTCAGAAAATCTTAATCCAGTTTTTGCAATTAAATAAATTAACCAGTCATAATTAATTTCACTACCTAAATTCAAATCAGAAATAAGCTTTTGCAATTCAAATTGATTTAAATACTTTTCCTTCTTCGTTCTGGGGGTCTTTCCTTTAATAATTGCCTTTCTAGTAGGATCTCTATTTATTAGTCCTTCATCTACTGCATCTAATATAGAAGTTTTTAATTGATGATGAAAATCCATAGTACTTTGTCTTTCATGATTTTCAGCATATTTATTTAATATTTCTTGATACGTTATCCTGTTTATTTCATTTATTTTCAAAGTCGGAGCTATTTCTTTCAACCACTTTAAAGTTAATCTATATTTTTGCATTGTAGAATTTCTTATAGCACCTTCTTTATATATTTCAATCCATTTTTCATAATATTTGTAAAATATCTCATTACCATCGTAAGTTATCATTATTATCATTTCTCCTTTTTAATTCTTTATGCTGATGAAGAGTGATAAGGTTATCTAAGTTAGTAAATAATTCACCAATTTTATTTTGTTCATTAACTTCTAAAGGCATTTTCAAATCAAAATTTGATAATACTTCTTTAGTAATAGTTTTAATTGTACCTCCAGGAGCTGATTTTGCTTCTTCCAAAAATTTGGTTTTTATAACGTATGACCAAAAATTTTTATTAATAGAATTTTTGTATGAATCAAAATATAAAACAGTTCTATCTAAATATGCATCATATTGCGTAATTGCCACCCTTCCTATTGTTCCTTGCAATGTTACAATTACAGATTGTTTTGGTATAAATACACTCATTGGTTGAGCAACTTTACTTATCCTTTGTTTTGTTTCATTTACTAATTTCATGTCATTCCCAACATCTGCAACTTGTACAAATGGCATTGAGCCTAAACCATCATACCATTCTGCTTTACCATATGGTTGTGGGAATGAACCTCTTCTGAATGTTGCATAGTCTGATAACTTACGTTGTTCCCAAGAATAGAAAATATATGTACACTTACGTTGATGAAGAGTGATAAGGTTATCTATATTAGTAA
>URVV01000012.1 GCA_900551455.1 uncultured Mycoplasmatota bacterium | reverse complement strand
AATGTTAATATTAATATTTATGTAATGGATAATTACTTTGATTATTTGATTTTACCTTCAGGTAATAAGATTACTAGTAAAGTTTATAGCTATTCGGCTAGTGAGAATGGAGAATATAAATTTGTTATTTATAATAAACTAGGAGAAAAGACTGAGAAGACGATTAGGGTTAGAAATATTGATAAAGAAAGGCCGGTAGCATCTTGTTCTGGAACGTATGGAAATGGAGTTAGTAAAATTAATGTTAAAGCAACGGATAATGTGGGAATTTCTAGATATTTAATAAATGGGAATAGTTATGTAGATAAGAGTGTTACAATAGATAAGGAAATTAGTATAGCTAATGTTACGGTTTATGACTTAGCTGGAAATAGTAGTAGTATTAGTTGTAGTTTAAAGAAAATTGATGCTTCTTCGGGTAAGCCATCAACAGGTGGTAATAATAGTTATGGAGAAGTACCGGGTAAGCCATCAACAGGTGGTAATAATAGTTGTGGAGAAGTACCGGTTAAGGTTAATACATTGGGTTGTTGGGGAGGCTATGTATTAGAGCAGAATATTGATTTTACTTATTATTTAATGGGAGTTATTTGGGGAGAATTTGGATATGATGTTAATACTTTAAATACATATGAGGAATTTTATAAGGCTTTTATTATTGAGGTTAGAACTTATTCTTTATTTCGTGGTAAGTATTGGGATCATCCGGAATATATTAATATGAGAAATTGCTCTTCTGATCAAAATTATTGTGATATAAAGAAAGGCTGTTATAGGTATAATACTCAAGAAATGTTTAATCTTTGTATTAATAATGCTGTATCTAGAGGAACGGTTTTAAATGGAAAATTTAAACCTTATTATACAGCTAATCAGTGTGCTGATAGGGTTACAACAAATTCTGGAAGTGGTAATAGTTCTGGAAAACCTAAATTTACTGTAAGTAATAGTAAATGGCCGGACTATATGAGTAAGGTTGGTACTAGTAATGCGACAGTAAATAAGTGGAAAGGTTCAGTTTCGAAGAAGTTTTATGATAAGCTTTATAGTTTAGTTACGGAAACTCAAGGAATGATTATTAAGGATAAGAATAATCAAGTAGTAAAAATTGGGTATACGGCTTGTAATAAAGAAAAAAATGATGAGCATTTTTGTAGTAGTAGAGATGTTATGAAGTTATCTAAAAATAAAACAGCATTAGAGATACTACAGGGATTTTCTTTAAAGTATGAGGGGGTTCATATTAGTTGTTATAAATAGAAAAACCTATATTTGATATGTACTTTGTTTATGTAATACAGGATCAAATATAGGTTTTTAATTATTATTAGTAAGCTTCTTTATATATTTGCTTATTAAAATTGTGAGTACCATCATTTAGTTTGGATAGTTCATTATAGTTTATTAAGAAGTAAGTATCACGGTTAGCATTAAACTGACTAATAGGATCATCCCAGGTAGCGTCTAAATGAACCCATACGCCGTTTATGTGTACAAGATTCCAAATATGAGTACTGTTACTTATTTTGTAGTTTTCAATATTTAGGGCATTAAGAAAGATTGCCATAGCATCAGAGTAACCACTACAGATACCATATCCTTGAATTAATACCCCATAGGCAGTATTTGATTTGTAGGTATTATCTTGGATATTTTTAGTTTTTAGGGTATCATATTCAGTATTATTTATAATGTTATCGTGAATAGTTTTTATTTTTTCTTCATTGGTCATATCTTTTCTTATGAGGGTATTTATAGTATTGTTTACAACGTAGTTTATTTCAGTAATTTCTTCTTTAGTGTAGATATGTTCAATAATTAAGGAAAATTTACCTCGTTCATTGTATGTAAATGAGATAGTTTTAAAACTGTTATAGGGATGAACAAAGTTATTAATTATTGAGAGGGTTTCTTCATCTTCGGCAATATATTTTAGATCGTTAACACAATTTTTATATTCTTTGGTACATTCTCCATCAGCATATTCGCTACCAGTATTAATAACGTAATATATATAATCAATTAATTCTTCTTTATTAGAGACGTCATCCGTGTAGTTTTTAATATAACTAAAATTGCTGTCTAGGTAATAATCATTAGCTTTGGCAATAATATATTCTTTTTTGAGGATTTTAGTTTCATAGAAATCTTTTACTTTTTCGGGATAGAAGTTAACAATAGTAACAATAGCAATAGCTAGAATGCCTAGGATGGCAGTGAAGTATTTCAATATATTCCTCCTTTATTTATATAATTCTTTTTTAAATAATTCTAGATTATCATTCATAATAGTTAAATATGTTTCATTGGTATTAGTAACGCCACCATCTATACTGTACATATCATTAATAGTTAATAATTCTAGATTATCATCTTTAATTAAATTTTTAACAGTATTATTGGATTCTTTATTAGCTGAATAAATGTATTTTATTTTTCCTTCGTGAATTAATTTTTTTACAAGGTTTACATCTGATTGTTCAATAGTTTTAACGGGTATTTTTAGGGTTTCTCCTACTTTGATACTACCAGTATTTTTATTATTATAGGTTAGAATGTCACTGATTGAGACATTGTATTCGTTAGATATTTCTGAGAGAGTTTTATCATCTTTGATAGTAATGTTAATGATTTGTTCTTCTAGGGTAATAACTTCAATGTTATATTTTTCTAGGAACTTAAATAATTCATTGTCAGCAACTATGGTATTATATTTGGCATCTTTTAAAGTATCTTTGTAGAGTGCATCTAATTTTGATAATTCATATTTTAGAACTTCATATTTGTCTTCAATGCCGGTTTTTTCTTTGTTTGATATTAGATAAGGGTTACTAATATTTTCTTTTAGACTGGTGGTAATGTTTTTAGCCATCATTAGATAATTATAAGGATTTAACCATAATTCTTCGATAGAATAGTTATAGTTCATACCTAGTGAGGTATCTATTAGATATAGATTTTTGTTTTTGTTAATCATTTTTACAGCATAATTACGATCGATATCTTGGCTGTTAAAGACAAATAGACTACCTTTGGCAAATTCGGTTAGTTTTTTATCAGATAGGGTGTAATCTTTAAAGTTAACACCATTAGGGTAGATACTATAGATCTTTGAATGATCTTCATATAAATATCTTATTAGATAACTAATGGGATATGTTGTTGTATATACGTCAATATCTTCCATTGCATCACTTTTAAAAATAGAACATCCGGTTAGTAAGAATATACTTAATAATAATAAACATATTTTTTTCATTTTTATTCCTCTTTTCATTATATATACATTTTATCAAATTATGAGAAATTTGTAAATTTATTTTATTATTTTATTTTAGAATGTTAAAATATTTGAGGGTATTTAAATATTTAATTTATGATTTATAATAATAATTAATAAGAGAATTAAACAAATGTATGAAGAAATATATTGACAAACGATTGTTCACATAGCGTATTTAGATAGCTATGGTAAGAGGATACTGGTAAAAATTAGATTATATCTTTAAAATATGTGTAAATTAAGTTGATTATATTTTTTTACAATGGTATAATTTTTTTAGAAGGTGGTAGAATGAAAGTATTTAAAACATTGAATTTTAATCCGACAAATATTAATCTTTATTATGAGGCTTTTACTCATACTTCTTATAGTAATGAGAATCCTTCTTTTACTAGTTATGAGAGATTAGAATTTTTAGGGGATGCAATATTAGAATTTATTGTGAGTGAGTATTTGTATAAGGAGAGACATTTACCGGAGGGATTAATGACTAAGATGAGAGCGTGTTATGTATGCGAAGAGGCTTTGGCAACTTATGCCCACGATTTGAAGTTTGAGGATGATATTAAACTTGGTAGTGGGGAGAATGAGGCTAATAATACTATTTTGGCAGATGTTTTTGAGGCGTTTGTAGCTGCTACTTATTTAGATATGGGATTAGAATTTACTAAAAAGATGGTATTAGATATTGTGACGAAATATATAGATAAGAATATTAACTTTTTACACGATTATAAATCAACACTTCAGGAATTGGTACAGACTACTAAAAAGAGTGTAACTTATGAAATTGTGAGTGAAACTGGTCCTGCTCATAATAAGCATTTTGTTTGTGAAGCAATTGTATCAGGGGTAGTTTTAGGTCACGGTGAAGGAAGTAGTAAGAAAGCGGCAGAACAGATGGCAGCAAAAGATGCTTTAGCTAAGCAGGCAAAGTAGGAGGATATATGTTAAAGGTTAAAGATGTCGTTAAAAAGTATGGTGATTTAGTAGCAGTAAATCATCTTAGTTTTGAAGTTTTAGATGGAGAGATTTTTGGACTTTTGGGACTAAATGGGGCTGGAAAAACAACAACTTTTAGAATGATTTTAGGACTTATTGATGATTATTCTGGAGAAATTACTTTAGATGGTAAAAAGATAGATTATAGTATTAGTGATAAAATAGGTTTTTTAACTGAGGAGAGAAGTTTACTTCTTAAGTTGACGGTTTTGGAACAAATTACATATTATGGAGTTCTTAAAGGGATAGAAGAAGATAAAATCCAGGAAAAGTTAGATTATTGGTTAGATAAATTTGATATTAAAGAATATAAAAATAAGAAGATTAAAGAATTATCTAAAGGTAATCAGCAAAAGGTACAATTTATATCAGCAATTATTAATGAACCAAAATTATTAATATTAGATGAACCTTTTTCAGGATTAGATCCAATTAATGTAGAGTTATTTAAGAAGATTATTTTGGAGTTAAAGGAAAAAGGAACAAGTATTATATTTTCTTCACATAGAATGGAACATGTGGAATTATTTTGTGATAGGTTAGTAGTTTTAGTAAAAGGTAAGTGTGTATTATCAGGATATTTATCAGAGATTAAGAAAAATTATAAAAAGAAGAATGTTTATGTATGTGGAGATATTTCAGTAGATAAATTGTTAAAGGAAGAAGGAGTTGAAAAAATAGATAGGATTAAAGATGAGTATGTTATTTCAATTAAGGATGATAGTTATGTAAAACCTTTATTTAAAGCAGTTAGTAAATTTGATAATATAACTAAGTTTAGTGTAGAAGATCCTAGTTTGAATGAGATATTTATTAGTATAGTGGGTGATAGTTATGAGCAATAAATTAAAGTTTTTAACTAAAATGAGTTTAAATAAGAAGATTAAAACTAAATGGTTTTTAGTAGCTAATGGATTGTTTTTATTATTGATTGTAGGACTTATAAATATTGATTCGATTATTAAATTGTTTGGAGGCAAATTTGAACAAGAACAGCAAATTTTAGTTATTGATGAAGTTGGGGTAATGGATGAATTTAAGGCAATTTATGATAGTTATAGTGAAAAAATGATGAATACTAATAAGGGAAGTATTATTAAGTATGAGGGAACATATGATGAAGGAGTTGAAGAAGTTTCTACTTTAGATAAATTATTATTAGTAATTAGTAAGGATGAAGAGAATTATCTTAAGGCAAAATTAGTTAGTAATGAGAATGTTGGAACGATGACTAATGCAGTTATTAATGCATCTTTAGCGACAGTAAAGAATGAGTTAGTAGTTAAGAAATATAATATTACTAATGAGATGATGAATGAAATGAATTCGATGGTAGAGGTTCAAAATGTATCTTTAAGTGATAAAGATACAGAAAATGATATGATGACATCTACGATATTAGAAATTATTATGTTACCTTTATTTATGTTAATTATGTTTTTGATTCAAATGATTGGAGCGGAAGTAAATGAAGAAAAATCAACCCGTAGTATGGAAATAATTATTTCTAATGTTAGTCCGAAGACACATTTTATATCTAAAGTTTTAGCTTCTAATTTATTTGTTTTAATACAAGGTGGATTAGTTTTGTTATTTGCTTTTATAGGATTAGGTATTAGATATTTTATGAGTGGGGGTAATTTATTGGGATCTTTTGATGGAGAGATTCAACAGGTTATTGATAGTATTTCTTTAGCAGGAGTAACTAATACATTAACTTATATGATACCAATAATAATCGTTATGGTAATACTTACATTTTTGGCTTATTCATTATTAGCAGGAATACTTGCTAGTATGACTACTAATCAGGAAGATTTTCAGCAATTACAAGCACCAATTGTAATTGTTAGTTTGATTGGATTTTATTTATCAATGATGGCAGGATTATTTAAGGGAAGTATATTTATTAAGATAATGAGTTATATTCCTTTTGTATCAGCAATGTTATCACCAACTTTATATTTAATGGGAGAAGTTGGTTTAGTGGATTTAGGAATAAGCATTATACTTTTAGTTGGAACTATATATTTGTTAATTAAATATGGACTTAGAATTTATAAAGTGGGAATACTTAATTATTCACAAAGTGGTCTTTGGAAAAAAATGTTTAGAGCAATGAAGGACAAGTAATGCAATATATAGATGATTTTTTAGAATATTTAAAGGTGGTAAAAAAACATTCTTATAATACGATTATTAATTATAAGAATGATTTATGTGAGTTTTATCATTTTACTTGTAAGAAGATTTTAAAGGTTGATAAGGAATTAGTGAATAGTTATTTAAATTGTTTATATGAAAAGAATGATAGTAAGAGTACAGTTGCTAGAAAACTTTCTAGTCTTAGAAATTTTTATGAGTATTTAGGTAAGAAGGGAATTGTAGATGTTAATTATTTTAAACTTGTAAAAAATCCTAGAAAGGATATGATTTTACCTAAGTATGTAGTTTCGAGTGATATAGAGAAGATGATGCAAGTTCCTGATGTGAGAGGAGTATATGGAAAGAGAAATCTAGCTATTATGAGGCTATTATATGCGACGGGGGTTAGAGTATCTGAATTAGTTAATATTAAAATTAAGGATATAGATTTATCTGATAGAACAATTAAAATACTTGGTAAGGGTCGCAAAGAGAGAATGGTGGTTTTTGGCCATAATGCAAAGAATGCTCTTGATGATTATATTTTTAATGGTAGAGGAGAATTAAATAAGAAAGATAGCGAGTATGTATTTTTGAATAAAGATGGGGGAAGATTAAGTACAAGATATGTTAGAAAGATTTTGGATGAGACAATTATTAAAGCAAGTATTTTGCATCACGTTAGTCCACATATGTTAAGACATACTTTTGCAACAGAAATGCTTAATAATGGAGCAGATTTAGTTAGTGTTAAAGACTTGCTTGGACATGAATCACTTAATACGACTAGTATTTATACACATGTAACTGATGAGATGATAAGAAAGGTTTATAATAATAGTCATCCAAGAGCTAAGTAGGAAGGAAAATTATTATGGCAAAGTTGTATTTTAAATATGGACCAATGAAGAGTGGAAAGACAACGGATATTATTAAGACTTATTATAATTATAGAGAGAAGGATATGGAAGTAATTATTATGAAACCTGGGCAGGATAAAAAAGCGGGAGAATATATAATTAATAGGGCTTTAAGTAAACTAAAAACTGATTATGTGGTAGGTAGTGAAGAGAATATTTATATGATAATTTCTCAACATATTATGCAACATAATTTAGATTGTATTTTGGTGGATGAAGCACAGTTTTTGACACCAAAACAAGTCGATGAGTTATCAATGGTAGTTGATAATTTAGAAATACCAGTATTATGCTATGGACTTAGAGCAGATGCTTTTAGTAATTTGTTTCCTGGTAGTAAGAGATTATTTGAAATAAGTGATGTTATTGAAGAGTTAAAGGCAATCTGTAAATGTGGTGATAAGGCAACATTTAATTTAAGATTAAATAAAATAGATGGGGAATTGGTACCAGTATTTTCTGGAGAACAGGTATCTATTGATGGAATTGATTCAGAATATGATTCAGTATGTAGAAAGTGTTATGTAAAATTACGTAGAAAAACACTTAATTATAAGGATATCAATAAAAATAAATAGGAGGTATTGTAGTGAGAGTAAAAAAGGTATATTTTTCTAGAAGAGGGACTTCATTTATATTGTCTGGTACATTTATGGTACGTTTAGATAAGAGTATAAGTGGTAAATTACAGAATAATAATATAGATTTTTCGAGAAAAAATAGTAGAAGGTATTATTGTATTAGAAAACAAATATGGACAAATATTAATAGAAAGGGAAATTATTAGAAATTGGGAGAGAATATGAGGGAATTTTTACCGAATAATGTGGGGACATTAATTGATAAATTTGGAAAATTATATCCAGAGGCTAATTTATTAGAATTAAAGAAACTGGCTGTATCTGATTATGAAAAATTCTTTTTGTTAGTTGGGGTAATGTGTCAATATAAAGATGAGTTTAGTAATGAAGAGATTAATATACTTAGAAATAAAATTATGCTGCTGGAAAGTGAAAAATGTGAGTATTTAAATGCTATTCTTGGGCAGATAGCTTCGCTTACTTATCAAGGATTAGACAAATTAATTGATTGTATTTTAAGGGCTTCAGAAATAGATACGAGCGAGTATATAAAAGATGAATATGATAGAATATTTGCTTATTGGAAAGGGACTGAAAAGGGGAAATATTTTGATATTCCTAGTGGGATTATATCTGTATCTATTGATGGAGATATTATTAATACTTTGGTAGGTGAAAATTCAAAAGAAGATAGCTTATATGATGTTGCTTCGATGACTAAATTATATACGGAAGTGTTGTTGTTTAGAATTATTGATAGTGGAGATTATGAGATTACTTTAGATACTAAAATTAATACTTTAACAGATAAGTATCCATATTTACCAGATGATTTTAAAATTAGGGATTTGATTGAATTTCAAAATAATTATAGAACTACTAGAAATATAAAAGATGCTAAAAGTATAGATGATGCTAAAGAATGTCTTAGAACTTGTAGAGTATTAGAAGTAGTGAGAGGGGAATACTTATATACAGATTTACCAATAATGATTCTTACAGATGTGTTAGAATTAACTACAGGAAAAGATTATAAGAGATTACTTACAGAGTATGTTTTGTGGCCATTTAATTTAAGAGATACTTATTTGGGAAAGTTAGGACAAGAAGAAATAGGAAGATATACTGGAAGATACCCAGATGGGGTTAATGATCCAAAGGCTAATTATATGGGTGGATATTATGGACATGCAGGAATTAAAACTACTAGTAGTGATTGGATAAAATTTGCTAATGCTGTTTTAAATGATAAGATGATGATGAATAGTGAAATATTATTTGAATTATTTGGAATGGGGGAAGCAAGGTATTCAGGGTATGATTTACAGGGATTAAAAGTTATTAATTATCCAGAGAATAAGATATTAGATCAAGAACTTAGAAAGATTGGGTATAATTTAGGGATGGTAACAGATTTAATTAAAGAGAATAATAATGCCAAATTAATGGATTTAATTAATGAGATAAAGGAAGATAGAAGTAGTTTTAAGGATAATGGTTTTTTGATTGTTACACTTGATAAATATATGGATTTTGTTAAGAATATAGATAAGCATTTAATTATGGAAGGCTCTAGTAAAATGGGAAATTTTAATACGGCAGCGGAACATATAATGTATGGTGATGTTTCTATGGGAAGTTTAAGTAGTGATACGATAAGTTATATGGGTGGAGAAGTACAGGGATCTACCAGAGTGCACGGAGGAATGTGTAAGTATAGGGTTAATGGAGTTGATTATATTACTTCAGTGGGAATATTTATTGATATAGTGAACCAAATAGAAAATGCAAAGAACTATGATGAGAATAGTGGAAAAACTAAAACTGTTTTGGAATATAAAACAAAAGAATTAGGAAGTTTTACTTCATTTGATCCTAGAAGTATTATTCCTTATAATGGAGTATTCGGAGAACTTAAAGATATGGTGGGTAGAGCTAGAATTTTGGAAATGTATAAAAAAATATATAATAAAGAGTATAATCATAAAAGATAATGATTATTCTTTTTTTAGTTATTAAAATTACGTAAATGATTAGTAAAATTAATGAAATTTTCTTGATATATTTGAGGCTTTTTGATATGATTAAAAGTGCATAGGAAAGGAATGATATGAATGAAGTATGTTTATGCATTTAAAGAAGGAAATGCTAGTATGAGAAATTTACTTGGTGGTAAGGGTGCCAATTTAGCAGAAATGACTGTTTTAGGTTTACCTATACCTCAAGGGTTTACTGTTACTACTGAAGCTTGTACAGAATATTATAATCAAGGTAAGAAAATTTCAGCAGAGATAGAAAAGCAAATTTTTGATGCTTTAGCAGAACTTGAAAAAATTCAAGGAAAGAAATTTGGAGATGTTAGTGATCCACTACTAGTATCTGTTAGAAGTGGTGCTAGAGCTAGTATGCCTGGTATGATGGATACGATTCTTAACTTGGGACTTAATGATGAATCTGTAGAAGGATTTGCTAAAAAGACAGGGAATCCAAGATTTGCTTATGATAGCTATCGTAGATTTATTCAAATGTATAGTGATGTCGTTATGGAAGTTAATAAGTCTTTCTTTGAAAAAATCATTGATGAGTTAAAAGAAGAAAAGGGTATTAAATTTGATACAGAACTTACTGTTGAAGATTTGATGGAACTTGTTAAGAGATTTAAAAAAGTTTATAGTGATCACATGAACGGTGAGGAGTTTCCTCAAGATGCATGTACACAATTAATGGGAGCAGTAAAAGCTGTATTTAGATCTTGGGATAATCCTAGAGCAATTGTTTATAGAAGAATGAATGATATTCCTGGTGATTGGGGAACAGCTGTAAATGTTCAAGCAATGGTATTTGGAAATATGGGTAATACTTCTGGTACAGGGGTGGCATTTACTCGTAATCCAGCTACTGGTGAAAAGGGTATTTATGGTGAATATTTAATTAATGCTCAAGGAGAAGATGTTGTTGCTGGAGTTAGAACACCACAACCAATTACTAAATTAGCAGAAGATTTACCTGAATGTTATAAGGAATTTATTGAGATTGCTACAAAATTGGAAAATCATTATAAAGATATGCAAGATATGGAGTTTACTATTCAAGAGGGTAAGTTATATTTCTTACAAACAAGAAGTGGTAAGAGAACTGCTAGAGCAGCAATTAATATTGCGTGTGATTTGGTAGATGAAGGAATGATTACTCCAGAAGAAGCAATTATGAGAATTGATGCGAAGAGTCTTGATCAATTACTTCATCCAATGTTTGATGCAGAAGCATTAAAAGAAGGCGAAGTTATTGGACAAGCATTGCCAGCATCACCTGGAGCAGCAGCAGGTAAAGTATATTTTACAGCTGAAGAAGCGAAGAAGCATGGCAAAGGTGGTAAAGGAGAGAGAGTTATCCTTGTTAGATTAGAAACAACTCCAGAAGATATTGAGGGTATGGTAGCAAGTCAAGGCGTTCTTACAGTAAGAGGAGGAATGACTTCACACGCAGCAGTGGTTGCTCGTGGTATGGGAACTTGTTGTGTATCTGGATGCGGGGAAATTGTTATTGACGAGGCTAATAAGGTATTTACTTTGGGTGGACATACGTTCCACGAAGGCGACTATATATCTTTAGATGGATCTACAGGTAAGGTATATTGTGGAGATATTAAAACAGTAGAAGCAACAGTATCTGGTAATTTTGGAAGAATAATGGCTTGGGCTGATCAGTTTAGAAGATTAATGATAAGAACTAATGCTGATAATCCAAGAGATACTAAAAAAGCTATTGAACTTGGTGCAGAGGGAATTGGATTATGTAGAACTGAGCATATGTTCTTTGATGCAGATAGAATTCCTAAAATAAGAAAAATGATCTTATCTGAGACAGTAGAAGCAAGAGAGACAGCTTTAAATGAATTAATACCTTTCCAAAAAGGCGACTTTAAAGCTATGTATAAAGAGTTAAAGGGATTACCTATGACAGTAAGATATTTGGATCCACCTTTACACGAATTCTTACCTACTGATGAAGAAGATATTAAAGCTTTAGCAAAAGATATGAATGTTAGTTTGGAACATTTGAAAAATAAGATTGATGAGTTACATGAGTTTAATCCGATGATGGGACATAGAGGATGTCGTTTAGCAGTTACTTATCCGGAAATTGCTAAAATGCAGACTAGAGCATTAATGGAAGCAGCTATTGAAGTACACGAAGAAGAAGGTTTAGACATTACCCCAGAAATAATGATTCCATTAGTTGGAGAAAAAAGAGAACTTAAATTTGTAAAAGATGTTGTTATTGAGGTTGCTGAACAAGTTAAGAAAGAGAAAAAGTCTGATATTCAGTATCATATTGGTACGATGATTGAGATTCCTAGAGCAGCTTTACTTGCTGACGAAATAGCTACGGAAGCAGAATTTTTCTCATTTGGTACAAACGATTTAACACAAATGACATTTGGATTCTCTAGAGATGATGCAGGTAAATTCTTAGATGCTTATTACCAAAATAAGATTTATGAATTTGATCCATTTGCTAGATTAGATCAAAATGGCGTTGGTAAACTTGTTAAGATGGCAGCTGAACTCGGTAGAAAGGCAAGACCTGATATTCATCTAGGTATTTGTGGAGAACATGGTGGAGAACCTTCTTCAATTGAATTTTGCAATAATGTAGGCCTTGATTATGTTTCTTGTTCACCATTTAGAGTGCCAATTGCAAGACTTGCTGCAGCACAAGCTGCTATTAAGGCGAGAAATAATTAGAATGCAAAAGCGTGATTAAATAAAAAGACTAGAAGAAGTGATTTGAAGAAAATTTACACGAAATAAAAAGCGTGTAGATTTTTTATATGTTAAAATTAATATAAGGAGGATATGTATGGCAAGAGAATATAGAAATTTTACGAGAGAAGAAAAAATTAAGGCTGTAAAAATGGTTTTAGTTGTCGCAGTACTAGTTTTAGGTGTTGGTTATGTCCTTACTACTATTGACTTAAAAGTAAATGATGATATTACAGTTAGTCCAGATGATAGTAACTTTGATGTTAATTTTACTAAGAGGAAATTATGATGATAACTACGTTTCTTTTGGAGGATTCACATGGAGAATACTACAAATAGATGAAAATGGTAATCTAAGAATTGTATTAGATGGTGTAATAAGTGGGACAACATCTAAATATAGAGATAGTGCTTCTGCTGATACAATAGATTTAGCTAAAGAAATGCTTGCTTATGGTAATAGTAATATTAAACCAATTTTAGATAATTGGTATCAAAATAATCTAGCATCTAATTCTGATAAAATTGTAAAATCAAATTTTTGTGTAAACTTTGATTATTATACAAGAAAATCATCAGGTACATATGCGAATGTTAATTATTTTCAATCATATGAAAATTTAGACCAAGATAGTAACAATTATTTTCCAATACTAGTTTGTCCTAGTAAATATATTACTCAAGAAAATATTGGATTAATTAGTGCAGAAGGAGTTGTTTTAGCAGGAGGCGCTTATAAGAAAAATAACACTTCATATTTCTTATATAATTCTGGTATTGATAATTACTACTGGACATTATCTCCTGCATATTACGATCCAACATATAAAAATGGAAATGTCTTTATTGTAGATAAAAATGGAGCTCCTACTGACTGGACTAGAAATTTATTAACGAATAGTTATTATATAAGACCAGTCGTAACAATAAACGGCAATTTTGAAATGACAGGAGATGAGACAATTAATAATCCTTATCAGTATAAATAAAAGTTTATAGATATATTTACTTTCTATAAACTTTTTTTCTATTTCAAATTTTGATTTATATATTTCATAAGAACTTCTGTTATCTTTTCTGCTGGCTCTTTGCAATCATTATTTAACCATTCTAATATAACATGGTATCCACCCTCAAGAATATAAGTTTTCTTATATTTTGTTTCTGTTCTATTAGACATTTTGCTATTTAATATTTCAGTAATAATAGGCAAATTTAATAACTTTTTTGGAAATGTTGGATCAATATTTGCATTAAAAATAATCTTATACGTTTTTTTGTTATTATTTAGATAGTCTAATATATTATTTAATCCTTTTATATTATCAGTGTCTTTACATTTTTCTTCTATTTGAACAAGCAAGTCATTTTGCATTTCTGTTAATAAATCATATTGTGATTCATAATATTTATAGAATGTACTTCTATTAATATCAGCAGTTTCACATAATTCTCTAACATAAATTTTTTGAATATTTTTCTTTTCTAACATTTCAATAAAAGTATCTTTAATAATTTTTTTAGTCATTGAAACACGACGATTATCTTTGATATTCATAAATAATTTACTCCTTTCATTTATTAAATAAACATATATTATTTTAATGTTTATTTAATAACAAGTTTTTATAAACTGATGGCTGTAAAATCAACACATGTATATTATAATATAAATAGACATTTAAGTCAAAGAAGGGAGAAATTATTAATGAAAAAAATAATAGATTTCATAACAGAAAAAAGAAATTATATTTTAGTATTTATGCTACTTGTTACTTGCGTGAGTATATTTGCTATGAATAAAGTAAATATAAATCAAGATATGACTAAATATTTACCATCTAATTCATCAATGAAAAAGGGTATTGATATTTTAGAAAAAGAATTACCAGATGTTAAAAATATGAGTACTATTTGGGTAATGATAGATGATTTAGATAATAATAAAAAGTTAGATGTTTATAATAAATTAAAAGAAATAAAAAACATTTATACAATCAGTTATGATAATGAAAGTGATGCATATAACAAAGACAACCATACTTTATATGTGTTAACTAGTAAATATAATTCTAATTCTGATGAAATAAAAAGCATAAAAAAAGCACTTGATAATCTAAAAGAAGAATATAAACTCGTATATGAACTAGATAGTGATACTACTAATGTTCCTATTTCAATTATTATATTTGCTTTTTCAATACTACTAATAATATTACTTATTATGTGTTCATCATGGATAGAACCAGTATTATTTATAATAACAATAGGAATTGCAATTATCATTAATTTAGGAACCAATTATTTACTTGGTGAAGTGTCATATACCACTTATTCCATCGCTGCTATTTTGCAACTTGTGCTAACAATGGATTATTCAATAATGTTACTTAATCGCTACCGTGAAGAAAAAGAAAATAATAAAAATAATTTAACTTCAATGAAAGAGGCAATAAAAAAATCATTCCCATCTATTATGGGTAGTTCATTTACTACCATAGTAGGACTTCTAGCCCTTTTATTTATGAGTTTTAAAATAGGAACAGATTTAGGAATAGTTTTATCTAAAGGAGTATTAATTAGTTTAATATGTATCTTTACAGTATTACCATCACTTATACTTATATTTGATAAACTAATATATAAAACACATAAGAAATATCCACATATAAATATGAAAAAAATCGCCATATTTAGTCAAAAATACAAATATATAATATCATTAACTTTTATAATACTATTTGCCGTTTTATATTTTATAAAAGGAACAAATATAGTTACTTTTGATACACCAAAAGATAATACTATCAGTAAGATTTTCAAAAAAGACAATAATATAGTACTTTTATACGAAAATAAAAATGAAGATAATATTGATGAAATTATAAATTATCTAACTACTGATGATAAGGTTAAAACTATAAATACTTATAAAACGACAGTAGGGAAAAAATATAATGCCGATGAATTAAACTACTTTTTAAAAGCACAAAATATTGATATTAATAAAGAAATCATCATTAGCATTTATAAAGCTATCTATCAAGATAAATACAATAATGATTCTAAATTAACACTTGAAGAACTTATTAATTTTATAATCCAAAATCAAATTAACTTTAAAAATATGATTGATAACAATATGCTTCTAGAAATAAATAATGCTAATAATAGGATAAATGAAGCTAAAAAAATGTTTGTTGGAGAAAACTATTCTATTATTAATATAAGCACATCATATAAAGAAGAATCAAAAGATACATTTACTTTTATTGATAAATTAGATAAAGAATGTAAGAATAAATTAAATGGAAAATATTACTTTATAGGAAATTCTATTATGAACTATGAAATGAGTAATAACTTTAATTATGAAATGAATAAACTTACAATTATTACAATAGTTTTAATATTTTTAGTAGTTTTATTTACCTTTAAATCACTAATTATTCCATTTATATTAGTATTACTAATTCAGTGTGCTGTCTATATATTAATGGGTATTATTAATATATTAGATATGAAAGTATATTATTTATCTTTACTAATAGTACAAAGCATATTAATGGGAGCAACGATTGATTATGCAATATTATTTACAAACTATTATAGAGAGCTAAGAAAAGAAAATAGTATAAGAATATCTTTAAAAGAAACATATAATAAATCAATCCATACAATTCTTACATCATCACTAATAATGATTATTATAACTGGTGCATTAGGATTTATATTTAAAGATCCAGCGATAGGGGAGATCTGCCATATAATAGCAATTGGAGTAACTATTGCCGTATCACTAATATTATTTGTTTTACCAAGTATTATTGTTTTATTTGATAAAAAGATAGTTAATAATAAGAGTAAATCATAAAATTATATATAAAAAAGTTTGCTTTTTTGCAAACTTTTTTGATGACATAAAATTAATAATTATTTGCTTTTCTTTCAAAGAATGATTTAGCGTGAGAACAAACAGGGCAAACTTCTGGGGCTTTTTTACCAATGACAATATGACCACAGTTGCGACATATCCAAATAGTATCTCCTTCACTAGAGAATACTAAGCCATTATTAATGTTTTCAATTAATTTTTTGTATCTTTCTTCATGTTCTTTTTCAATTTTGGCAACTTCTTCAAAAAGATTAGCAATTCTTGTAAATCCTTCTTCTCTTGCCTCCTTAGCCATTCTCTCATACATATCTGTCCATTCATAGTTTTCACCACTTGCAGCATCATTAAGATTTTCTAATGTACTAGGAACTTCACCACCATGAAGTTCTTTAAACCATAATTTTGCATGTTCTTTTTCATTATTAGCAGTTTCTTCAAAAATTGCAGCTATTTGTTCAAAGCCATCCTTTCTAGCTTTAGAAGCATAATAAGTGTATTTATTTCTTGCTTGTGATTCACCAGCAAATGCTTCCATTAAATTTTTTTCCGTTTTTGTTCCTTTTAAATTTTCCATCTTTACCTTCCTTTCTTACATTCATTACAATAACCAGAGTAGGTAATATCATAGTTTACTATTTCAAAATCATTTGGAATATTTTTATGCTCAATATTAGATGTTTCATGTATATCAAATATTTTATTACATTTTAAACAAATAAAGTGATTATGTTTAATATGCAGTTTGTCATAATGATCTATGCCATCAAAAGTTTTAATTTTTCTTATCTTTCGAAGTTCTACTAGAATATTTAAATTTCTATATACTGTTCCTAAACTAATATTTGAAATACTTTTTCTAGTAATTTCATAAACTTCTTCAGCTGTTAAATGTTCACATGAATTATTTGTAATATCCAGTATTAAATTTCTTTGTGTAGTATTTCTCACAATTACCTCCTTAATAGTAATGATTACTAATAATATAACATAATAGTTTACTGATATCAATAGATTTTATGTAAATAAATAATAATTTTCTACTGAAAACGGGAAAAATATGGTAAAATAGTGCTAAGAGGATAGAATGGCTATATTTGCTAGCTGCAATAGAGAGATTTAAGACAAACCTCCTTTACCATTGTAGCTTATACTATTCTCTTTTTTTATCATTTTGTAACTTAGATGTAACATTAGTAATATATAATTAAGATGGAGTTGATAAAAATAACACTTACATCAAGATAAAAATAAAAGATTTTATAAAGGGAAAAACTCTAATAATGATAGTAATGAGATAGGATTATCTTTAGCAAATGCAATAATAGGAAAGGATAATGGAAGAGTTATTGTGAATTCTTTAAAAGGAGAAGGAACTACTTTTAGTATTAAGTATTAAAATAGCTTAATTACTTAAGAGTCTCTTTTTTTTACAAAACAAAATGAGGCATTGTTGCCTCATTTTCAGAAAGGAGTGTGTAGATTAAATGAAAAACATAAATTGGGATGCAGAGGAAAATAGGTTGGGGTTTTGTTGATATATCCATCTTTATAACTTAAATACCCGTATTTCCTCTACAATTAAATTATATCACAGTATTTACTGAAATCGGTAGGAAATGTTTAAAAAAATAATGTAAAAAGAAAACAACCATTTTGGTTGTGATATAAATAATTATTTCGTAAAATTCATTTGATTAAATATATCAGTATCATAAAACTCTGCCATAGTTATCCCAAAAACCTTACACATTTTATATATGTTTCTGGAACTAGGATTTTCTACTTTATCATTTAGTAACGCAAATAGTGTTGCTACCGGTACAGTGGAAAGTTCTGATAACTTATTTGGAGTAATATGGTTCATTTCACATAGTTCAAGTATTCTATTGATTATTGCCTGCGTAAAAGACATATTATGGCCTCCTTTGTCTATATGTAATTATATCAAAAAAATAATAAAAAAATCTCTTGATTTCAATAGATTTTTCTGAAAACGAGAAAAATATTTAAAGTATTGATATAAAATTTACTGAAATCGGTAGGAAATCTATTGAAATCGGTTGACATTTTTGGTAAAAAAAGTATAATATTTCTTGTATTAGATCTTATGTTTTTCGCTTTTAAACAACTATTTAAAGATCTAACTTTTGGTACAAAATATGGTGATAACTATGAATCAAAACGAAATTGTTTCAAGTAATAATAAATATAATGAGAATAAAATCAGTTCGTATTTTTATAATAAAACAGTACATGAAAAAAGTAAAGAAAAAATTGATAGCTTACATAAGTATAAACCAAGTAAAAAAGTGGCAGTGTTACTTGGCGATTATTATGAGCAAATGGCAATTATATCAAATTCCATCTTAGAAAGTATTGGTTGTAAAACAACTATTGTTCCTAGTTGTGAAGCGTTAATTCAAGAGTTTATGGATAATCCAAATAAATATAATGTAATTATTACAAATAATACTTATTCAAATGATGGTAGCGGAGAAGAAGTCTTAAAAGTAGTAAAAAAAATAAGAAAAGATATAAAGGTAATTGTATTAACAGTTGAAAGAAACGAAACTAAACATTTTATTAATATAATTGGTTTTGATGGATATTTAGAAAAACCATTAGATCAGAGAAAAGCTATTTCCGTACTTACAGCATTGATTCCAAGATTAAGGTTTAATAGAGTTGAACCAATGTATTACATATATAATAATAAAAATAGATTTTAAAAGTATGGTATAATGTATAATGAAAGGCAAACAATTAATTTTAAAGGGTGTATTTAATGAAACCTAGAGAAAGTAAAAAAATAACAACAGTTTCATTTTTTACTATATTTGCATTATGTTTTATTATTGTAACTATAAGGTGGATAAATATATTTAATAAAAATGTTTTTGTTATATCAAATGAAATAAATTCTCATATAATAAATCTTAATATCAGTTTAATGTTATGTACTTTAATTGGATATTTATTATTGTGTTATAAGTAAAAATATATACATACTATAATTATTGGAATATTAATAATATGTGCTAATTTGATATATGAAACATTATTACCATTTATAAATACAACTGATTTTATAGATGCAATATATGGAATTATTGGAGTTGTCATAAGTTTAGTATATTTATATTTCATTGATAAAAAAGGGTTTAATGATTAATACAAATTACAAGTTAGTAATTTGTAAGGGGGATTAAATAAATGAACGAATATATAAATTTGACATTAGAAAACATTGATGAGGAGCATATATGTTGTGCAATAGGAGATAAAAAACATCAAGCAGGTGTTGATAGTAAAAAGGAATGGATAAAAAGCAAATTAAAAGATGGTCATGTTTTTAGAAAATTAAATGCAAGAGGAAAAATATTTATTGAATATGAGCCAATAGAAACAGCATGGGTTCCTATTAGTGGTAAAAATTATGAATATATTTATTGCTTATGGGTAGCAGGGAGTTTTAAAGGCAAAGGAATTGGAAAAGAATTAATAGAATATGCAATAAACGATTCAAAAGAAAAAGGTAAAAGTGGTATATGTACTCTAGTTTCTAAAAAGAAGAAACCTTTTATTGGAGAAAAGAAATTTTTTGAATATTATGGATTTAAAGTTGTAGATACTATTGGAGATTATGAACTATTAGCATTACAATTTGATGATAGTGAAACTCCTAGATTCAATGATAATGCAAGAACTATGAAAATAGATAATCAAGATTTTACTATTTATTATAGTAACGAATGTCCTTATGTAGAATATGAAGTAAATGAATTAACTGAATATGCAAAGAAAAGTAATATAAAAATCAATTTTATAAAAATAGATTCATTAGAAAAAGCAAAGAATGTACCTTGTATTTTTAATAACTGGGCTAATTTCTATAAAGGGGAATTTATATCTAATACTATATTAAATATTAATTCATTTGAAAAGTTAATTAAATAAATATGAATTTGTTATAGATGGGGGTAGAAAGAATGAAAAAATCAGAAATGATAGAAGCTTTAGTTATTAAAACAGGTTTAACAAAAACTGAATGTGAAAAAGTATTTAACACTACTTTTGAAATTTTTAAAGATGAATTAGCTAAAGGAGAAAAAGTTTCGGTTGCGGGATTTGGGACATTTAAAATTACTGAAAGAGCTGCTAGAGATGGCAGGAATCCTTTAACTGGTGAAAAAATAAAAATTTAAGCTTCAAAATCAGTAAACTTTAAACTTAGCACAGCCATAAAAGACAAAATAAATTAAATGCTTTTAAACAAGTCAAAAATGGCTTGTTTTTTTGTAAAGTGAGAGAAAAAATTAAAAAAATCTACCGAAAACGGAAAAAATGTGGTATTATATATATAACAAGAGGATATATTGCAAGAAAAGAAAGGAGGAAATATGTGAAGTTTATTTATAGAATGCTACTAATTTTTATAATAATAGTATTCGCATTTCTGGTATTCTTTGTTGAGGAATGTATAAGGTTAGAAATTAATTTGTATGATAAGCCACTTGTTAAATTAAAAGTTGAAGAAATAAAGAGCAATAACAAAAATATATATATTGAAGAAATACATAGTTTAGGTTTTACTGTTAGATATGAATATGATCTTAACCAAAAGTCAGAGGATCTAGTCCAATACACAATTTCCAAAAAGACTTTTAAAGCAATACTAAAAGGAAATGTTTGGCAGTGGTCTAAAGATACAAAAGAGGAAAACATCAAAAAAATAATTGCTGAAAACAACTACATTATTGTAGATGTTAGAACTAAAGAAGAATTTGATTCGGGTCATTTAGTTGATGCAATAAATATTCCAGAAGAAGAACTAGAAAAAAATCTTAATAAACTTGACAAAAACAAATATATTTTTGTTTATTGTAGAAGTGGAAGAAGAAGCCACAATGCAATGATTAAATTAAACAAAAATGGTTTTAAAAATGTTATTGATTTAGGTGAATATGAAAAAATAACAGTTTTTAAAAAAATAACTAAATTGGAGGAAAAAAATGAAAATTGGAAAAAAAGAAATAATTAAACTTATTGTTATAATAGCACTTGCAGCTATAATGTGTGGGGTAGTATATGTTCTATCAAATAATAAAAAAATTAATCTTCCTAAAATGGGAGAAGTTGAAGAAGTTTTAATAAAGGAAGATAATAGAGTTGTTACTATTAACGATAAAAAAGAAATAGAAAAGATATACAAAATAATAGAAAATAAAAAGTCTATGAAAAAAAGTGTAACAGATACACCAAAAGATGTTAAAAAACTTATAAAAATTTCTTTCATTATAGGTGATGATGAAAAAAATATAATGAATATTTATATGAAAGATGATATGTATTATCTTGAACAACCATACAATGGAATATTCAAATTAAGTAAAAAAGAATATGAAGATATAATGATGTATTTATCTAAAGTCTATACTATTGGTGAAATGTCAAAATATAATGTTACAAACAACAAAATAATGTTGGAAATAAAAAATGACGAAATGAAGTCAGAAGATATGATGAATAACAAAATTAAATTGATTATCAAAAATATGACTAAGAAAACCTATGAGTATGAAGAAGATTTTTATGTAGAAATGGAAAAAGATGGTAAGTGGTATGAAGTAAAATGGACAGAAGAACCATCATTTAACTTAATTCTTCATGTGATTAAGGGCGAGGAAACAATTACAACTGAAATAGATGGAATGTTTAGAGAATCTTTGACAAAAGGAAAATACAGAATTGTTAAATCATTTACTGAGAAAAATGCAAGTGAAGATACTGAAATAGTATATTCAGCAGTAGAATTTGAAGTCAAATAAATAATATAAGAGAAGAAGGCATTTCTGATACTATATAAGTAATGCTTTCTTTTATTGTAATAATATGGGGAGATGTTTAATATGAAAGAAAAAACACCAAATTGGTTAAAACTAGATAATGCGGCAACTATTTATCCGTCAACATTATCAAGAAAATATGCTGCTATGTTTCGTGTTAGCCTGACTTTAAAAGATAAAATAGACAAAGATGTTTTACAAAATGCATTAAACAATGTAATAGATAGATTTCCAACATTTAAGTATAAGTTAAAGCAAGGACTTTTTTGGTGTTATTTTAAAAGAATAAAAGATAACCCCATAATAGAGCAAGATTATAATAATCCTATGTTTAGAATAAAATTTAAAAACCATAGAAATTATCTATTTAGAGTTAGATATTATGAAAATAGGATTGCAGTTGAATTTTTTCACGCATTAACTGATGGAACTGGGGCAATTATATTTATATCTACATTAGTAGGAGAATATATTAAACTAAAATATAATACAAAAATTACATATAATAATTATGTTTTAAATCCAAATGCAAAAGTTAGTAAAGAAGAATATAGTGATGACTTTAAAAAGTATGCTAGAAAAACTGGGAAGTTAGTGCATGAAAAACCAGCATATCATTATAAAGGAACTCTTATTAGTAATAATGATTTAAATGTTATTACTGGTATTATTAAGATAGATGCTCTTAAAAAAATAACTAAAAAGTATAACTGCACTATAACCTGTTTATTGGCATCGTTATACATTCTATCTATACAAGAATTATATAATAGAGAACATAAAAAGAATAATAAACCAATAAAAATATCAATACCAGTTAATTTAAGAAATTATTATAAAAGTAATACAATGAGAAATTTTTCTTCTTATATAAATGTTGGAATAGATACTACATATGGTAATTACTCTTTAGAAGAAATAATAAAGATAGTTAAAAACACTTTGGAACTTAACTTGACTGAAAAAATGTTAAATGCTAAAATAAGTGCTAATGTAAAAATAGCAAGAAATTATTTCATAAGATTGCTACCAATGTTTATAAAAAAACATATAATGTCATTTGCCGAAAAAATGATGGGGGATAGATATTGTTCTAATACTTTATCTAATTTGGGTAATATTGTATTACCAAAAGAAATAGAAAAATATGTTTTAGAAATGGGAATTGCAATTGGAAAATCAAGAGGAAAGCCCGCATCATCAGCGATGATTGGATATAATGGTAATTTATATATAACTATAACTAGAAAAATAAAAGAAGCTGAATTTGAACGAATATTATTTACTACATTAGTTGAAATGGGAGTACCAGTTTTAATAGAAAGTAATAGGAGGTTATGATGAGTTATTGTGTTAATTGTGGAGTTAAGTTAAAACAGTCTGAAAAAATTTGTCCTTTGTGTAATACAAAAGTAATAAATCCAAATAACTTAAAAGATAAGTTTACTCCAGCATATAGTCAAGTAGTTGAAAAACATAAAGGAATAAATAAAAAATACTTGTGTGAGTTAATAACAGTTGTATTAATATGTGCAGCCATTATTACAGTTTTGTGTGATTTGATATTTACAGGAAATATTACATGGAGTATTTATGTAATTGTATCTATTTTGTTTTTGGACTCTAAACTATCATTTATATTATTTAAAAATAAATTTATTCCATTATTAATTGATTTATTCGCAACTGAAACATTAATATATGTAATAGCATATTTAAATAAAGGGTTACATTGGTTTTATTATTTAGTTTGTCCATTTATATTTATAATTTGGATTTATATCGTACTTTGTGCATTTGTATTAAGTAAGAAAAAATTTAATTTATTAAGAAGATTTTCCGTTGCATTTTCATTTATATCAGTAATTCTTTTAACAATAGAGATGTGTGTTGATATGTTTAAATATGAGAAAATTATTATTAATTGGTCAATATATGCTGTATTACCAATAACAATTATAGGATTAATTCTATTTATAATTTCTTATAATAGAAAATTAATGGATGAAATAAAACAAAGGATATTTATTTAGATGGAGGTGTAAATATGTGGAATAAGTATAAAAAATATATATTAATAGCAGTATTTTCTATAATTATTTTAATCACTATTGATATATCACAAGCACTCATATTTCAAAATAGTCCAGTATTAAAGATAAGGGAACACTTTGATGGAGGGACACTTTATTATAAAGATAAAGGACTAATTACATATACCTATAATTGTATAGGTGAAAAAAGAAAAACAGTTTTAAAATGGGAAAAATATTCTTGTCCTTTAAAAGAAACAACTTTTGAAATAATAGACGAAAGTAAGAATATTAAAGATTTTATATGTGCTGAAGCCCTAGAGGAAATATACAGGGATGATGAATATATTTATTTTTTAAGTTGTATGAAAAGTGAATACATAAAAGTAAATTATAGTCCAGATCATTTTAGTGAAAATATTACAACAGCTTTAAAAGAAGAAAGAGTTAAAATATCAGATTTAGATAGATTTAAAATAGATTATATTAAAAAAGAAATAAGTAAAGAACAACTTGAAAAAGAAGAACAAGATACAGATAATAAAGAAGAAAATAAAAAAGAAGAGCAACTAAAAAAAGAAGAATTAAATAAAAAGGATAATAAAACTAATAACGATAAAAATAATTCAAATCAAAACAATAGTGTAAATAAAAATAACAATAAAAATACTAACAATAATAATAAAGAAAACAATAATGAAAGTAATGGTCAAAATGGTGGAACAACAAAACCAGAGGAAAATAAACCTAATCCTCCAAAAGAGCCAGAACCAATACCAGAACCTAAACCCGAACCAAAAACACAAGCTGAAATAAATGACGAATATAGAAAAAAATTAGAAAATAAATATTCAGTTAAAATCGTATATAAGGATGAGAATGGAAATTACTTAATTGGTGGATCTATAAATACTGAAAAACTGTATGATGACAATGAGATAAATAAGTATTTGAAAGAAGTTGAATCTACATTAAAAAAATACCCGAATGGTTTCTTTAAAGAAATGAAAGATAATAATGTATCTCTTAGAATATATATAGTAAATAAAATAGATGGTGGTCATTCTGGGATGACAGATGGAAGGAATCGAAGTAATATTACAGTAACTATTGGAACAGCTGGTACTAATTTGTTTGAATATACCCTTCACCATGAGTTAATGCACTATATAGATATTTATATGAAACAAAAAGATCCAACATTAAATTTAGCAGAAATAATGAAATCCTATAATCCAGAAGGATTTAGTTATGGCTCTAATGATAGCACTTATGATTATAATTTTTCAAATCCAAATGATGCATATTTCTTATCATATTATTCAAGGCAAAGTTATTTAGAGGATAGAGCAGTTTTGTTTTCTGATATGATGACTAGAACAACAAAAAGGCCATATTATAATGATGGTACTCCACTAAATAAAAAAGCAAAATTAATAAATGATCAACTTCATAAATATTATAATTGTGTATCAAAATTAGCAAAAGAACATTGGGAAAGATTTATTTAAAGGAAGTAATATTTAAATTCAAAAACAATAAAAAAAAGAAAAACAGAAAAAACGATTTTGTTAAAAAGTCGTTTTTTGAATAAAAAATAAAAATTATACAAAAAGTTCTAAAACACTTATAAAATAAGGGTAAAACAATATTTTTAAATAAAATGTTGTTTTATTTTTTTGTCAAAAACTTAGAAAAAGCAAAAAAATGATTTTACAAAAAGTGTAAAAAGATGAAAATAAAATTTGCTTTTAATATTGACTTTTCCGAATTCAAAAGATATAATTAAGTTAATTATAGAAGACGTCTATTAGTATGATTAAAAGAAGGTGTAAGTTACAATAAAGAAGATCCAAACTATGATCTATTTAGATTAGCTTGTGAGGTATCTTCTAAAAGATTATTCCCCAACTTCTCATTTATGGATTCACCATTTAATAAGCAATATTATAAAGGAGACTATAATACAGAAGTAGCATATATGGGGTGCCGTACAAGAGTTATTGGAAATGTAGTGGATGATGATAAAACAGTAACTCCGGGGCGTGGCAATTTATCATTTACATCAATTAACCTACCTAGACTTGGCATTAAATATGGTATTATTAATGGAAGAGATAAAGCAGATATAAAAGGTTTCTTTGATGAATTAGAATCATTAATGGAATTAGTAAAACATCAATTATTAGAAAGATTTGAAATTCAATGTAATAAAAGAATATATAATTTTCCATTCCTATTAAAACAAGGTGTATGGATTGATTCAGACAAGTTAAAAGATACAGATAGACTTAGAAAAGTACTAAAACATGGAACTTTATCAATTGGCTTTATTGGTCTTGCTGAAACATTAAAAGCATTGACAGAAAAACATCATGGTGAAAGTGATGAAAGTCAAAAACTAGGTCTTAAAATAGTTAAATTTATGAGGAAAAAATGTGATGAATTTTCTCGTGAATATAATTTAAACCTTACTTGTTTAGAACCCCAGCTGAATGGTTTTCTGGTAGATTTGTTAATATAGATAGAGCAATTTATGGGAAAATAAAAGGAGCAACTGATAGAGAATATTATACTAATTCTTTCCATGTTCCGGTATATTATAATATTTCTATTGCAAATAAGATTAAGATTGAAGGTCCATATCATGCTTTAACAAATGCAGGTCATATTAGTTATATTGAATTGGATGGAGATGTAACAACTAACATAGATTCTTTTGAAAGTATAGTTAGATTAATGAAAGAAAATAACTTTGGATATGGCGCAATTAATCACCCAGTAGATAGAGATCCAATATGTGGATATGTTGGTGTTATTAAAGATATTTGCCCTAAATGTGGTAGAAGAGCTAATGAAGGCGTTAGTGTTGAAAAACTTAAAAATTTAGGTTGTACAATTTGTAAATAATAGTAAAAAGGAGGATATTTAAATGAAAGAAGAAAGAGCTGAAAAGAAAATTGGAGACGGAGTAGGTTTTGATAGAATTAGAAGAATCACAGGATATTTAGTTGGTACTGTTGAAAGATTTAATAATGGCAAAAAAGCTGAAGAAAGAGACAGAGTAAAGCATACAACTGATGGAATTTTAAATAAGAAAAAATATGCAAATAAGACTTGCTGCTAACTTAACTGAAGAAAGCATTGTTGATGGAGAAGGGATAAGAACTGTTATATGGATGCAAGGTTGTCCTCATCATTGTAAAGGATGCCATAATCCAGAAACATGGAACGTAGAAAAAGGGTTTTTGGTTGATGTTAAGGAAGTCTGTGAGAAAATAAGAAATGTGAGCTTTCAAACAGGAGTAACTCTATCAGGAGGAGAACCATTAATCCAAATTGATGCTTGTCTAGAAATTGCAAGATATTGTCAAAACTTAGGTTTAAATGTGTGGTGCTATACCGGCTACAAGATGGAAGAACTTTTAATAAGAGCTAATAAAGAAACAAATTTAAAAGAATTACTTTTAAATATAGAAGTATTAGTAGATGGACCATTTATACTAGAATTAAAAAGTTATGATGTTCCGTTTAGAGGTTCAAGTAATCAACGAATTATAGATTCTAAAAAAAGTATAATAGAAAACAAGGTGTGTGAGATTCAAAAATAGGTTCTAACATACCTTTTTATTTTAAATATAAGGTGGTGGATAATGATAAAAATTAGAAAAGAAAATATAAAAGAGAGTATAAGCATTTTATTAAAAGGAATATATGCTGGAATAATGATAGGAATTGGAGGAACAATCTATTTAAGTGTTTCAAACCAAGTAGTTGGAGCTATACTTTTTGCAATAGGGCTTCTTACAATATGTGTTTATAAAATGAATTTATATACAGGAATGATAGGTTATATATTAAAAAATAAATTAGGGTATTTAAAAACTCTTATATTTACTTTGTTAGGTAATTTATTAGGAACAATCATTACAGCATTATTGATACTAAATACAAGAATTGCTAATATAAGTATTAGAGCAAGAGAAATGGTTATAATTAAAATTAGTGATAATTATTTAAGTATATTCATATTATCCGTATTTTGTGGAATTCTTATGTATATAGCAGTTAATAATTTTAAAAAAGGAGAAGATTCTATAATAAAATATTTATCTATATTTATTTGTGTAGTTGTATTTATTTTGTGTGGATTTGAACACAGTATTGCTAATATGTACTATATTTCATTGGCGAAATCTTGGTCATTTAAATCTGTAATATCAATGTTATTTATGATTTTAGGTAATAGTTTTGGAGCAATTATTATGTCATTGTTTAATAATAAAATTAAAATCAATGTTAATTAAAAAAATGGTGTTAGTATAGATATATAGACAAAAAATTTGAAAGCAGTGGTATAATAATTATCACTTGAAACTGAGAAAGTGTCTATGAAAAAAGAATATGCAAAATATGATGAAGAATTCAAAAAAATGATTGTTAATCTTTGCGAAACAAACAAGGATAAAACAATGAGTGATATTGCTAGAGAATATGGACTTACTAGAACAAGTATCACACAATGGAGAAAAAAATATGGAACTATAACTACATCTACTGGTGAAACTACTAGTAATGATGAAATATTAAAATTAAAAAAAGAATTACAACAGGTTCAATTGGAAAATGAAATCTTAAAAAAAGCAGTAGCCATATTCTCAAAAGAACAGGAGATAAAATAAAGGTATAAATGTAAGTTAAAAAAGAGTTGCTAGAAGGATGAAATTTCTTGGATTAAGAAGTATTTTCATTAAGAAATTTAATCATACTGGAAACTCAAAAACAGATAATACAAAAGAATATTCAAACCTTTTAGAACAAGACTTTTTTGCAGAAAAACCTAGTCAGAAATGGGTTGGAGATATAACTTATATTTATACTAAAGAGACAGGGTGGACTTATTTAGCAATTGTAATGGATTTATTTGATCTTAAAATTGTTGGATGGCAATATGGTATAAATATGACCGATGACCTAGTTGTAGAAGCATTTAAAAAAGCCAATGTTAACAAAGGTTTAAATAAAAGATTAATTGATAAATATAATATTGGGTTTGATGAAAAAGGAAACTAGATTAAATAATTAATAGTTTTAAAACCAAATATGGTTGGAAGGAGGTTTGAATGAAAACAAAGAATAAAGAAAGGACACTTGCTATTGTAAAGCCAGATGGAATGGCGTATTTAGATGAAATCATAGAGGCCATTTATAATGAAAGATTTACTATTAAAGATTTTTGCCTGAAATATTTGGATAAAGAAGTCTTAAAAGAACATTATGCTCATTTGATAGATAAACCATTATTACCAGAGCTTGTTGACTATATGACTTCTGATAAAGTAGCAATTTTACTTTTAGAAGGAGATAACATAGTTGAAAGTTTTAGAAATTTGTGTGTCCTAAATGTAAACAAGGCCCAGAAAATTTTATAAGGAAATAATGGTGAACTATATGAAGAATATTTATATAATAACGGGAGCTAATGGCTTTCTTGGAAACAATATTGTAAGATTACTTGAAAAAGATAATAAGAACGAAATAAGAGCATTAATTCTACCTAATGATAAAACAGATGCTCTAAAAGGGCTTAAATGCAAAAAATTCTATGGTGATGTAACGAAACTAGAAACAATGGAAGATATATTTAATATAGATCAAAAGATTAAAGAAAAAACGAATATTTATGTTATTCATTGTGCTTCAATAGTATACCTTGATAGCAAATATAATGAAAGAGTATATCAAGTTAATGTACAAGGAACTAAAAACATCATTCAAAAAACCAAAGAAATAAAAGCTAAACTAATTTATGTTAGTAGTGTACATGCAATAGAAGAAAAACCAAATCATGAGGTAATGGATGAAAATGCAAGTTTTGATCCGGATAAAATTGTTGGTTTATATGCAAAGACTAAAGCTGAGACGACAAAGTATGTGTTTAATGAAGTTAAAAACAATAATTTAAATGCTTGTGTTGTCTTTCCATCAGGACTTCTAGGGGTAAATGATTTTACCAATACTAATATGACAGTTTTAATAAAAAATATCTTAAATGAAAAAGTTCCTTCGGTAACTGAAGGTGGATATGACTTTGTCGATGTAAGAGATGTTGCTAAAGGTATTATTAATGCTTGTATTAAAGGAAAAAAAGGAGAAGGATATATTTTATCAGGCGAATATGTAACCATTAAAAAAATAGCTGATTTGATATGTGAGTATGGTGCTATAAGACCAATAACAAAAGTTGTTTCAATAAATATGGTTAAAAATATTGCTCCTTTATTTGAACTATATTATAGACTTAGAAAAAAAACACCATTATTTACTAAATATTCATTGTATACATTAAAGGCCAATGCTAACTTTACAAATGCTAAAGCGAAAAAGGATTTAGATTATCAAACAAGAAATATTAAATATACAATTAAAGATTTAGTTAATGAAATAAAAAGTAATAATAATTTATAAAATAAGGATATTCCTGTAATTGGTAGGAGAATGATATGAAAGACAAATTAAAAATAATTGCAATGATAATATTTGGGATTATAATAGGAATTTTTTCAAAATATAGTGATACATCAGGTAAAACTTTTTCTCATTATTTTGGAATATTATCTTCTGGTATATTCTTTTGGTTTTTCATTGCTACTTTGATTTTATGTTTATCAAAAACAAGAAAGTTATTTAATTTATATTACTTATCATTTATGGGATCAATGCTTGTATCATACTATTTATATTCAAAGTATGTAATAGGTTATTATTATTCAAAAATAGTATGGTTTTGGATTATAATGTTATTTATAACAGCAATAATTGGAAATATATTTTACAAAGTGAGAAATACAAAATTATTTAGATGTCTATTTATTATTGGCTCTATTGTATTAATTATATATGATGGTATAAAATTATATGGTTTTGGGAACGGAACATTTATAATAGAAATAATTTTATCCATAATTGGTTATATAATAATAAATAAAGAATCAAATAAAAAAAATAGAGAAGGAAATGAAAATAATGAAAGTGGTTTTTAAGGATAATATTAAATCATATTTATTAGTATTTTTATTAAGTGTACTTGCGGGACTTTCCTTAATAATATGTTTAATGCTTCCTAATAATAATTTGTGGTCTTTTTCTTACTGGAGTTCTAGTACTTATGGGTTTTGGATGTTTACAACATCTCTTATGGTTTTGCTAAGCGAAAAAAGAAAAACAGCAATTATTAATACTTTAATGTATGTATTTATGATATTTCTAATTACTACAATATATCAATCAATTAAAATGTATTTTAATTCGTATACTCCATTTGATTCATTAATGGAAATACCAATTAATAGTATTAATGGATGGTTATTATATAGTATTATACCAGCAGTAATATGTGGAGCTTTAGGGGCAATACTTTATAGTGGTAGAAAAAATAAAATATATAGTAAAATATTATGTGTTATGCCAGCTATATTTATATTAATTGAAACAACAATATTGTTTATTTCGGTATTTACTAAACAAATGAAATTATTTTCTGCTATTACTGACCTTATATCTCTTATATTATATATAATATTTTTGATGAGGTGTGTATTTAATAAAAATATTAAAAAGGAGGATATATGAGAGAAATATTCACAGGAAATTCAGTAATAAATCAGTTTATACAAGTTATACCAATTACTTTATTAGTAGGGATATTGTATATAATATTTAGATTTTTAAAACTAAAGAAAAATAATAGTGATATTAATTATAAAAGGGAAATTTTGTATTTAATATTTATATGTTATATTGTTGGATTATTTAATTTAGTATTAGTTCCTATAAACTTTTGGAATATCATTTGGTATAATATATTTTATAATTTTAATGAAAATCCGTTTGCAGGAATATTTGATTTTTCATATAATTTTATTCCAACAATATATAAAATAATTATTGGAGAGTATACTCTAGACAGTTGGGGAAAAGTAATGATAGTAGGAAACTTCTTAATGTTTATTCCTATGGGAATATTATTGTCATTATGCTTGGAAAATGTTAACAAAAAGAATATATTTAAATATGCTGTTTTAATACCACTTGCTATTGAAGTTCTGCAATTAGTAGTTGGCAGAAGTTTTGATATAGATGATTTAGTAATGAACTTTTTAGGAATTGTCATAGGATACTACCTAGTGAAATTAATAAAAAAACTAAAAATATTTAATAAATGTTAATGATAAAGATATTTGCAAAGTTAGATTATTACCAGAGCAAAATGCAGAATGTACTTTTAAATATATAAAAGGTTCAAAATTATATGCATATTGTAATAAACATGGACTTTGGTCTTGCGATGTAGAATAATAGTTATTTGTATTATAATTGTTAAAAGTCTTTGACAAACTTCCAAAGACATTTGGTAGATTGCAAATATCAACTCATATATAATTGTAAGTGAAAGGAGAGATAAAATGAAATTAGGAAATAATATTTTAAAATTAAGAAAAGATTGTAAACTTTCACAAGAACAATTAGCAGAAAAAGTTGATGTTACTAGACAAACAATATCAAATTGGGAGCTTGGCGAAACTTCACCAAATCCTGAACAGTTAAAATTATTATCTAAAGCATTAAATGTTAGCATTGATGAATTATTAAATAATGATATTAAACCGGTGCTAGTTGAAAAAGTTAGTAACACTGAAAAACTTACTGGGTTAATAATCAAAATACTAAAAGTTTTGGAAATAATTTTTATTGTTGGCTTTGCTATTATTATTTTCATAAATATTATGTTTGGTGCTAAAAAATATTCTATGACTATAAAAGAAAATCAAACTGTTCTTCTTAGTTGTCAACTAAATAAAGAAAAGTATACTTATCTAATAGAATATGATAAAGATGATAGTATTATTGATGCAAGTGGTAGTGATTATATTATAAAAGTTGTTAAAGATAAACAATTTAACAAAGCTAAAATTTTAGTAAAATATATCGAATCATATTTTGAAGATAATGGTGGTCATTGTTAATCAAATTACAATTTATATATATAAAGGACATACCAATTACATATATAGTACCTTAGAGATTGCGTGTAATTTAATGCAAATAAATAACAAATATATAAAAATGCAACTAGCTACAATCTACATACAACACATGTGGAGACAGTTTGTGTTTTAGAAAGAAAATAAAGAAAAATAATGATTATAAGGTGGAAGATTATATGAAGTAATACATAATATTGATTATTTTAATTCTAGGTTTAATTTTATCATTTATAAAAAGCCAGTACGCAGATTTTTTATTTGAGAAGTAATTTATATTTTGTTGGTGATATTATTTTAAATTATTTGAAATAGAAGAAAAATATGTACAATTGGCAATTAATAATATTAAATTAATATTAGGGGATAATTGTGTAGGGCAAATAAGTAAAAATAGGATGCTTGTTGATAAAGTTATTGAAATAGCAATTAACTATTGTGAAAAAGATGAATAAAAAAATTATAAATAAAAAGTTTACATTTTTATAGTAATATGATATTATGTACTTATGGTAGGAGTGGTATGGATGAAAAGAAATAAAATATTTTTAATAGTTGGTTTGCTTTTTGTAGCAGTGCTTGTTTTTCTTGGAATTAGAAATACATATAGTGCTACTGATGGAAGGTATATGATAACTTTCAATAGGTTTGAGAGAAATGAGATTTTACAAATTTGTTATACTGGAGCAGGGGGAAAGTTAGATAGAAGTACATGTTATGGAGCTACTTCAGTAAATTTTGATAAATTATGTCGTGAATGGCAAAGTGGTAGAAATAAGATAACTAATGATGAAATTTTAAATTTAATAATAACTAATGATATGGATTTACATTGTGTTGCGGGAAAATCTTATCTTAATTGGACATATGTACCTAAATGCTTTAAATGTGGTGAACAATATTTTTGGCAAATTGGTGGTGGAGGAGATGCAACACCAAATCATCCAGAATATGGTTTTCCTAGAACTAATGTAGACTCTAAAACGTGTGTTGTAGTTGCAGATATTACGGAAAAAGATAAATGTAAGGTTACACCGCCAGGGAATGCATGTTATATATGTGATGGAAAATATACTTGGACAAATAATCCAGGATCAAGCTGTCAAAAGCAAGATAATATAACTAGTGAGAGTTATTGTAAGGCACCAGAAGTTAAAAAAGATAATTGTTATGTTTGCGATGGAGAATTTTATTGGACTGATAATGCTCCTAGTAATAATTGTGTGTTGAAAGAAGAAATAAAAGATATAGCTAATTGTAGAATTGTAAATCCACAGACTGGTTCTATAGCAATATTTATGGTATGGGTTATTGGATTATCATCAATTATATGTGGAGTAGTATATTTTAAAGAGTTAAAAAATGAAGAATAAGTATTGAAGTTGTAATATAAAAGAGGACACATAAAAAGTGATTGAAGTGATAAAGTAAAAGTAGACACATTGAACTGAACCCCAAAATTTGGATAGTTTATAAATATTTTCTAATTAGAGGATTGTAACCTGTAATTTACAGGTGACAGTCCTTTAATTTTA
>URVV01000011.1 GCA_900551455.1 uncultured Mycoplasmatota bacterium | reverse complement strand
CATTTCTTTCAAAAGTTTCATATCAGGGTTTTCAATGGTAAAGTACATTAAGAATATAATTAAAGACTCAACTGGAGTAGTTAATAAAACATATGGATATTTATTCTGAACAATGCCAGCTATAGCAGCCAATATAATAAACAAGATAACTGGTAAATACTTATGTGTCTTAATATTTTTATAATTATAATTAACCACAAAGTCATAATCATCATTAATATAATTTTTAGTAACTCAACAGATGGTCCATATGAATATACAAAAATACCGTCATTATAATAATACATTGGTAAATATGAAATTATTGAAGAAGAAAAACCAAAAAACAAGAAACAATATATTGCAACTTTTTTATAAAAAGGAATCGTTTTAATACCAATATTTGTTTTATATGATATAACAAATACATAAAACGTATACAATGATATAAACCACAAATAATATATTAACAATAATTTTGTAACAAAAGAATTTATATAAGGAATTTCGTTCATATGAATAACCGTATAAAAGCAACCCAATTCAATTAATAAACCAACAACATTGGACAAAAGTAAACATTTATAAATTCTATTTTCTAAACTATTAAAACGTTTTTTAGAAAAGTAAAATATATTTAAAACTAATACATAAACTAAACTAACTATTTGTAATAATATTACATTCACATCTATCACCATAATAAGTGTATCAAATTTTTAATAAAAAGTCACTAATTAACGTTTTTTATGTTTAAACTTACCTCTTCTCTGGTTCTCACTATACATCTTTTTCAAAGTATTAATATCATTTTTTCCACTACTTAGTTTCGGGATACTCTCAAGGAATATTATTTCAGAAGGTATCATATATTCTGGAACATTTTTTTGACAAGTCTCTAAAATCTTCATTCTAAATTCCTTTGTCATATTTTCAACATTACTTGGAACTACATACGCCACTGCCCTATTCTCAATTTTACTATCACTAACTGTAATAACTGCACAATTTTCTACCTGTTCCATACAAAAAATACATCTTTCTATTCTAGAAGGTATTAATTTAGTAGGATTTCCATTTTTATCAAAAGTTAAAACAATTCTTCTAAGTCTATCATCAAAAAATATTTCTCCTCGATCGTTTTGATGAAGTAAATCTTCTGTATTATACCAAATGACACCATCCTGATCTTTTATTAAATTATGATCTGTATTACATTTATCATTATAATATCCTGTCATCATTGCTGGAGAATATAAATAACCTACACCAACTTCATTAACATTTACTTCCTCGTGTGTATTCACATCTAATATTTTTATTTTATTACCTACACAAGGAACACCCAATGTTCCTAATGTCGGATTTTGATGATAACTATATGCAAAAGAACCCAACATTTCAGTAGCACCATATCCCTGAAGAATTTCCACAGTTCCACCATTTCTTTTAATATAATCATCCGCCTCTAACTTAAGTTTTATTGACTGTTCAGAACCACCAGTCAAAACAATCTTCCATTTAGAACAATCCATTTTCTTATTCATCTTTACCATCGTAGCTATATAAGGAGTTATTGTTAACCAATGATTAAACTTATATTGTTCATTTCTCCTTACTATATCTCTAGGATTAAAAACAGGATCCAATGCCAATGAAACTCCCAAGCATAATGGTTCGTGTATCATATTTAATAAACTATAATATATCCATAACGGAAAAGTTGTAAACATTTTATCAGAATCTTCAAACCTGCCCAACTCTGTCATTCCCATCACTTGAATCATTGCATCTATTTTTTCCCAAGTAGCCATACAAGCTTTAGCTTCACCTGAAGAACCACTCGTATATGCCAAAGTAACCAATTTATTTGGCACAAAAGATACAGCAGTAACCTTTTTCTTGCTTATTCTACCAAGATTTAATAAACTATCATAACTAATAACATTATCACCATAGTATTTTTTACGTAATCCCTTCAAATATTCAATAAGTTCATATTTAACTTTATCTTTATTAAGAGTCATCGGCATACAAGAAGTTAATGAAGAAACTACAACCTTTTCTATTCCAACATTATCTAAAACATCAAGCATTTTTCTACTACAAAAAATATCATTCGCAACAAAATATTTCGAAGAAATATTTCTCAATTCCCGAGCAATCTCATCTAAACTACCAAGAGTATTAACCATATGCATAGTAGCCCCCAATTTATCCAAAGCATACAGAGAAATTATACTATTAGGTTCAGCCAACATACTCATAGCCACAACATCATTATAACCAATACCTATTTCAGCAAAGCCTTTGGCGGCTTCATCTATCAAACTTAACATTTGTCTATAAGTAAAAACACTACCCAAATAATATATTGCTGGAGAATCAGGTTTATCCTGAGCAATTTCATAAAAACGTTCATACATTGTTTTATAACGTAATACTCTTTCTATTTGTCCTGGTTTATCTAGTTTTAACACTTCTTCTTTTAATTTAATTAAATCTTCTTTTTTCATTTCATCCCTCACTAATTTCTAACAAAAATAAAATTAATAAAACTTGAACCCATATCTATTACTTTCTCATCATCTCTTGAAAGAACTCCAGATAAAGTATTTTTCTTATCTATTTCATCATCTATAATTTTATCAATACAAAGAAGATATTTCTTTGTACTCTTAGCATCCTCACCTATCAATATAATGTTTTTAACTTTTCTTACCATATTATTTAAATCATCTATAGAATTAATATAAATATCATAAAATATACTACTACTGTTCCCATCATATATATTAATTAATTCCCTTATTGCATTATCATTTTCTAAAATAACTCTCTTTAAGAAATATCCATTGCATTCATTAACTTCCCTTTTACTAAGATTATTATTATCCATCAATAAAAATAGTTTTTGTTTAAAAGTTTCCAAATATTGAATATATTGCTGTTCAAAAAAAGATGATTTCAATGAAATTTCATTATATGGTTTATATTGAGTAATAAACTCTTTAACTTCTAACATATTTTCCCCCTTAACTAGAAAAGATATTTTAAACTCCATTCCACCCTGAATTTCTTTTATGACCTAAAATAGATGTTTTAAGACCTATTTACTTAAATATATCCTAATTTTTAGTTTAATTCAAGATTATTAACTAAAAAAATAAAGATAAGTTTATTTTTTCATAAACTCATCTCTATCTCTTAACAAAATATTCTTGATACCAAATCAAAAAAACATAAATAGTCCAAATTTTCCTACTATTATCCCTCTTACCATTTTTATGTTCCTCCAATAATCTTATTATTTTATCATTATCAAAGAATTCATTTTCTTTTTTAAATAATTCATATAAATTATTATATATATCCTCTTCCTTAATCCATTCTCTAATTGGCACTGGAAATCCTAATTTCTTTTTATTTGCCCATTTCAAAGGCAAATACTTCTTACATACCTCTCTAAAAGCATATTTAGTCTCATTATTCATAATCTTATATTTAGTAGGTAAACTAGTAACTTCATCTACTAAAGGTTTATCCAAAAATGGAACACGAACTTCTAAAGAATTAGCCATACTCATCTTATCTGCCTTAAGTAAAATATCTCCAACTAACCAAAAATTAAAATCTATATATTGCATTTTACTAACATCATCATACTCTTTAACCTTATCATAATAGTATCCAGTATACTCTTTAAATGTATGTATATCTTTATACTTAAGAAACTTATCCACTTCACAAGGTTCAAATATAAATGCATTTCCAATATACCTATCTTCTAATTTCTTACTTCTTCTTACTAAAAAATTAAATCCCGGATACCTTCTGAATGGATATGCCATTATCCCAACAATTTTTCTAATAAAATAAGGAATTTTATTATACCAACTAACTGAATACGGTTCGTGATAAATATTATAGCCCCCAAATATTTCATCCGCTCCCTCACCAGACAAAGTAACTTTTAAATGTTTACTAGCAATATTAGTAACAAAATACAAAGCAACTGCTGAAGGGTCTGCCAAAGGTTCATCCATATAATACATAACCTTAGGTATTACCTTAAAATACTCTTCTTTACTTATTAACTTACTAACATTTTTTACTCCCATTAATTCACTTAATTCCTTAGCATATTCAATTTCACTATACTTTTTATTACTATAACCAACTGTAAAAGTCTTATCAACATTACTTAACTTTGCAATAATCGAAGAATCAACTCCCGAAGAAAGAAAACTACCAACTTCCACATCACTAACTTTATGATAAAGAATTGATTCATTAAGTCTTGCATCAATTATTTTTTTCCATTCTTCCAAATCTTTACTATCATCATTTTTAAAATTAACGCTATAGTATTCGCAAACATTTAACTTACCATCTAAGTACTCAAAATAATGACCAGGTCTTAACTTATAAACATTTTTAAAAAAAGTATCTTCATAAATACTATATTGAAAAGTTAAATATTCTTTTAACATATCCCGATTAAATTCCTTCTTAAACCGAGGATGTCCTAAAAAAGACTTAATCTCCGAGCCAAACATAAATTCTTCGCCATTTACATAATAATACAAAGGTTTAATTCCAAAAAAATCTCTTGCTCCAAACAAACTATTATCTTCCCTATTATAAATTACAAAAGCAAACATCCCTCTAAGTTTATTTAACACTTCTTTTCCATATTCTTCATATCCGTGTAATATTACTTCTGTATCACTTTCTGATAAAAATTTATGTCCCTTCTTAAGTAACTCCCTTCTCAATTCTCTATAATTATATATTTCCCCATTAAAAACTATAACCAAATTGCCATTCTCATTATATATAGGTTGTTTTCCACCATCTAAATCTATTATTGATAATCTTCTAAAACCAAGTGCACATACCTCATCAAAGTAATACCCATCGCTATCAGGACCACGATGCTTAATAATATCTGCCATTTTTTTAATCGTCCTAGCTTTATTATCAGATTTATCAATAAATCCCACAAATCCACACATCTATATAACCTCCACACAAATATAATAAAAATATATTTTTCTAACAAAATTAACTAACTGTTTACAAAAGTTATTATATAACACCTACTATTTTTATTAAGATTTTATCGACAAAATACCCTAAATATATACTAAAATTGATTACGGTGAGTGGGATTGAAAAAGAAGTTAATAAATTCATCCATAAATAACATCAAAAAAGTTAAACCAAATTTAACAGAAGAAGATTTAGAAGTTATTGAATATGGTTTAGAAGGATTATACTTAACTCTTACTAAACTAGTCATAATAATAGTATTATCAATAATTCTTCACATATTCAAAGAAGTCCTCTTAACAATTCTATTTTATAACATTATAAGATTTTCCGCCTTTGGTATTCACGCCAAAAAAAGTAGTTATTGCTTAATAAGTTCACTAATCTTCTTTATTGGTGGTCCATATCTAGGCATATATCTAAATATAAATTTAATAACTAAAATTATCATATCGTTAATTTGCTTAATTTGTATTATTTTATATGCTCCAGCTGACACTGTAAAAAGACCATTAATAAATAAAAAGAAACGTCTTAGATTTAAAATAATAAGTATAATTTCTAGTACAATTCTAACAATATTAATTATTATTTATAGCAAAAATTCAATTTCAAACTTTATGTTAATTGGCTTTATTGAAGCTACCTTAATGGTATTACCTGTTACTTATAAATTGTTTGGTCTACCCTATAACAATTATAAGCAGTACAGTAATATATAGAATATTAGAAAGGAGGAAACTATATGAAATTATTTTATAGTATACTTGCTACTATTGGTGCCGTATCTGCTACTATTGGAACTCAAGGATGTTCATACTTCCTTGTAGACGAGCCTAAAATGCCAAAGAGCCTTTTAAATAAATAACTAAAATTATTCCATCCGAAATAAGTCATATCACTACATATGACTTATTTTAATTTACTAAGATAAATAACCTTACATTAATTTTGTGTAAGGCTATTTATCTTCTTGTTTCTTTATAATTAACTTTTGAATATATAAATCATTAGTAATTTCTGTTTCGTTCTCAAACATTTTATTACTTGCAATAATAGTTCTAACTAACAATAATCCGTGTCCTCTATCATTACCCTTTGTACTCATTACAGTTACACCCGCTTTCTTAGGTTTAACTGGGCCATAAGTATTTGAAATAATAACAATTATTTCTTCATCGCCATTACAATACATTTCAATACCTATTTGTTTTTCTGATGCTAATTCAACACCTTCAATAGCATTATCCAAAAATATTCCTAATATCTTTCCTAATTGATTAAAAGTTATTGGTGATAACTTAGAAATATAACTATTCTTTATTTTTTTTGAAATATTAATATTAACTGATATTTTTCTATCATTTGCTTCACTTACTTTAAAGTAAAACAAACCTTTAATTCCATTAGATGGTAAATATTTTAACCTTGAGTATTCTGAATGACAAATAACCATATTATTATCATTTATAATTTCATCTATATATTTAATAACATTATCAGTTTTATCTTTATCAATAAGTTTAGACTTTATTGTTAATAATTGATTCTTAGTTTCGTGTCTTAAAGTTCTTTGCTTATCTATTTCAGTTTCATACTTTTTAATAAAATCTAATAATTTATCATATTTTACCGCTAACTCATTATTTTTGTATGTTTGATAAAATGATACGAATATTACTATTAATATCACAGTTATCATTCCTAATACCAAAAAAGTTTCAATATTTAATGTATCTGTTGAAAAACAAGTCAAAAAGAATAAAACAATACAAGCAAGAATACATATCCAATAAGCAAGTAACTTATTTCTAATTCTTTTTTCCAACAATTTGATCATTAATTTTCTTAGTAAGAAACCTATTGAAAGACAAATTGCACTTACTAAGAAATTACCCAATAATGTAGCACCAAAATCAATATATACTTTATTGCCACTAATCTTAAACAAATATGAAGTAACAATAAAGAACAATATTTCTCCAGAAAATAGTAAAATATAATACAAAAAGCCTGTCAAAAATGACTTATATTTATCAAACTTAAATGAGATCCTAAATAAAATAACATATAAAAAGTATCCTACAATTGATTTTAACTCAACTATTTTAAACACACAACAAGCAGTAATAATTAAAGAATTTAACATACAAAACAACAACACATACGGTTTCTTCAATTTTAATTCTATCTTAAGAATCTTATTAACAAAAAATACCCCGCATATTGTAGAAATCAACGTACCTACATAATCACTTATTAAGTCCAACAAGTTCCTTCACTTCTTTCTTCATTTTATCCGCAAATAGACAAGTACTCTCACCATTTTTAAAAGTAATTACATTATCACTAAAATCTACTTCCTTAATATTATTTAAGTTAACAATACAAGACTGATGTGTTTTTACAAAATCTGAACCTAAATTCTGTTCTAACCAGTTAATTGATTTAACAATATAAAATTGATTTTTCATTGTATGAATAATACATCTTTTAATGATTGGTTCTTTTTCAATATAACAAATATGATTATAAGGAATTCTATAAGCCACGTGATTATACTTAAAAACAAACGTTTTTTGTTTATATATAATTTTTAATGCAGCCTTAATATCATCCATTAATCTTTTCTCATATCCACTGTACTTACAAACAAAGTCTAAAACCATCAACCTTGAATAAAATACATCATCGTGATACTTATCAAAAGCCGTTGCAATAATTATTATACTCTCCCAATCATCTTCACGTATACGCGAAGCAATTTCTATACCAGATAATCCTTTCATCTCAACATCAAGAATATAAATCTTCTTCATTTCTTTGTTACGAATAATTGATTCCAATTCACTTGAATATTTATCAAATTTATGAATTCTATAATCGATGTCATTATCAGCTAAAGCAACATTGATACAATCAACATTCTTTTGCATAAAACTTTTACTATCTTCACATATAATTAAATTTAACACCGCGATTACCTCCAAATAAAATTATACCGCTCTATTATTAAAATTCAATGGTTTTGGTACAATATTTACCAAAAAATAAGGAAAAAAAGTTAATTTTGGTTATTTAATTACCAACTCCAATGCTTTTTCCAACTGATTATCATTTTCTTCTATTGGATTTTTATAATACTCTTCATCTAAAGAAACTTTATCTGTAGGTTCAATCCCAACATTGTTTATCCAATTACCATTTGGAGTTAACCAATTTTCAACAGTATATTTAATCATACTACCATCCTTTAGTTTTTTCACCTGTTGAACAGTTCCCTTACCAAACGTTTTTTCACCAACTATATAACCACCATAACTTTCTTTAATAGCTCCAACCAAAATTTCAGAAGCTGAAGCACTATTTCCATCTGCCAATACTGCAATTGGATACTCTCTCTTTTGACTAGTTTTATCCTTATATACTTTTTTATTATCATCCTTTTGAATTTGATATATCTTACTACCTTTAGGAAGTAGCATATTTAAAATATCCGTTACCGTTGTCAAATATCCCCCACCATTATCTCTAACATCAATTATTAAGCCCTCAATACCTTCATCTTCCAACTTATCTAATTCCACCTTAAATTGTTTCGTAGCCACTGAAGTAAATAATGATATTTTAATATATCCAACCTTTTTTTCTTGAACTGTATGAATCTTTGAACTAACAACTGGAGTTTCAATCTTTTCCTTTTTTATTTCCAAAGAAACTTCCTTATCATCACGTAAAACAATTACTGAAATCTTATCTTTAACTTGATACTTAATATATTCAGATAACTTTGTAACTCCCTCTGTTACCGCATCCTTACCATCAACACTTTTTAAATAATCTCCTACTTTAAGACCAGCTTTTTCAGATGGACTATCTTTGTATATATCTATAACTTTAATCTTTTCATCTACCTGCTGAATAGTACATCCAATTCCTTTATAAATACCACTAACAAGTTCATCAAAAGTATCTGCATCTTCACTATCAGAATAACTAGTGTAAACATCACCAACCCCACTAACCATTCCACTAATTGCATTATCAACTAGTTTATCTGAAGAAAAATCACCATTATAATTTTCTCTAATAAGTTCATAAACATCGACAAATTTATTTAATTCTTTAGATATCTTAAAATAATTTCTTCCTCCAGTTATTATCATAAAAACCGAAAAGCATGCAAAAGCCCCAAGAACTAAAGAAACAATTGTAATTACAAAAACTTCTGAAAACGAATAACTATTTTTCTCATCACTAAATATATAAATAAATTTACCTAAAAACTGTCCAAATTTAGTTTTTTTAAATTTATCCATTTTTTTAGTATGAATTTTCTTCTTTTCTTTTTTAATTTTTTCCTTTTCCTCTAAAATAATTCTTTTAGATTCCAATATTTTCATTTCCTCTTTACTACAATCTTTACCATCATCTTTTTTATTTCTAATCATGCTTATCTCCTTATATATGATTATCTAATGTAAGTCTATCACAATAAAATCAGTAAAACAAGAAAATTAAAAGAATTTACAAAGTTTTACATAAATAATTAAATAAATTTCATAATAAAAATGGTGAATTATATGAAAAATATTATTAATAAATTAAAAAAAGAAAGTAATTTCAACGACAATATTATATATCGAGAGAAAAAAATACTATTTAAAAAAATCTATATTATTTTTAATGAAACTCTTACTTCTTCAACAGATATTAGTGATTTTATTATTCGTAGTTTAAATCGAATAAATATACCACTATACCATAACATTTTAAATAAAATAAGTAATTTTAAATATAAAGAAATAAACACCTATTCTGATCTTTCATATTATTTAAATAGTGGATTTACCATAATTCTATATTCAAAAAATAAATATATTGCCCTAGAAACCAGAAAAGACTTAACTAGAGGAATAACATCACCCATCACCGAAAATACACCAAGAGGTCCCCTTGATTCCTTTACTGAAAATATTGAAAATAATATTGGTCTATTAAAAAGAAGAATAAAAAGTAATGACCTATGGTCAAAAAACTATGTCCTAGGAAGATATACCAAAACTAGTGTTTCACTTCTGTATATTAGCACTATTACCAAACCAGAACTAGTAGAAAAAATTGATAAACTATTAAAAAAAATCGACATTGATGGAATTATTGCTGCCGGTACAATCAGAAACCTCTTAGAAAAAGAAAACAAAAACTTTTTTCCAAACTCTATTAGCGCCGAAAAGCCATACACCGCTGTAAAATATCTTCTACAAGGAAATGTTATTATTTTAGTAGACAACGATCCATTTGCTATTATCTTACCTGCTACCCTAAATGATAATTTCATTTCTGAAGAAGATGATTATAACAAAAGTATCAACGTATCAATAACAAGAATTATTCGCTATTTAACATTTGGCATTACCCTATTAACACCAGGAATATATCTTGCACTAACTACCTATAATCAAGAAATAATTCCCATCGAACTATTAATAAGCATCGCCGCACAAAGAGAAAATGTTCCCTTCTCAACATTTACTGAATGTATCATTATGATTACTTCATTTGAAATATTAAGAGAAACCGATCTAAAACTCCCAAGTTTTGCCAGCTCCGCCATCTCTATCGTCGGTGCTCTCATTCTAGGAGAAGCCGCCGTTAGTGCCGGAATCGTTTCACCAATTATGATAATTGTTGTTGCCATAACCGCCATCTCTTCTCTTGACTTCTTCGAACCAGAATTTATTAACTCCTTAAGAATTTACCGAATAATCTTTATGATTGGCGCATCTATCTTAGGAATTTACGGTGTCCTTTTAATATTTATAGTTTTCTTAATAAATCTAGCTAGTTACAACTATTTAGGTATGCCATATCTAAGTCCATTTGCACCACCAAACCTCCAAAGATTAAAAGACAGTATTATAAAATTCCCTATAAGTAAAATCAAAAAAAGAAACTCCATTTTAACTAACAACATTACAAAAAATGTCACGGAGGAACCATATGAATAAAAAACTAATTATTATAATTTGCTTAACTTTTCTTTTAACTGGATGTTATGATTATAAAGAATTAAATACCCTTGCCGTCGTTAGTGCCACCGAAATAAATAAAATTGATGACACCTTTTACGTAACAGCACAAGTAATCACTCCACAAGCCCCAGATAAAACAGCCACCATTCAAGCCCCATTCATAATATACAACAGTTCCGGAAAAACGATTCAAGAAGCATATCGAAACATCGTTAACACATCCTCAAGATATCTCTATTCAAATCACCTTCAACTACTAATTATAAATGAAAAAATCGCCAAAGAAGACATAACTGAAATAATTGACTACTACATCAGAAATCCCGGAATAAGAACTGAATTCTATGTCCTAATCGGAAAAAGTGATAATATTTTAACAAACATTACCCCTATTGATGAAGTATCCTCCGCCAGTATCAAAAACAGTATTAACAACAATGCCAAATTTTTAGGAACAACCAGCAAAGTAACTTTTAACGAATTTGCCAATATGATTTTAAATCCTAACCTTGAAATAGTTCTACCATCGATAGAAATAATAGACGAACAACCCAAAGGAGAAAAATTAGAAAATACCGAAGAAACCAAAATTGATACCAAATATCAACTATCCGGATTGGCAATTTTCAAAAACAATCAACTATTAACCTATCTCAACAAAGAAGAAAGTCACAGTTATAACATTTTTAAAAATAACATTGATAATACCCTTATTACCTACGAATGTAAAAAAGACAAATATATAACCCTTGAAATAATTGCTAGCAAAGCCAAAGTAAAAATTAAAAACAATCAAGTAACCATTAACATCTCACTAACCGGAAATCTAAACGAAACCCATTGTCAAATTTCTCCAAACAACGAAGGAAGCATAAAAGAAATAACCAAAAAAATTGAAGAACATCTAAATAATAAAATTGCCTCTGATCTTACAGAAATAAAAAACACTTATAACTCAGATATTTTTGGATTCCTAGACTCTATCTACAAACACGACTACAAAACCTATGAAAAAATAAAATCATCCTGGTATGAAAAAACACTCAAAGATATATCCATAAAAGTAAATACTGATCTATTAATCATAGAAAAAGGAAACGCTCTGGAGGAAATAAATGAAAAAAATAAATAATTTAGAAATATCCGCCTTAGTAGCTATAATAACTATCACTATGTATTCAGGAATCAACATCAATCTTATTAAAAATTCCACCAGAACAAACTCCTGGATATCAATAATAATTTCTTACTTAATAGGAATTATTCCACTTATTTTATATCTTTACATATCCAAATATGAAGAAAAATTACCCTTAAAAGATAAAATTGCCAAACTATTTAATTCTGCTCATTATATTATTAATCCCGTATTAAATATAATATTAGCAATTATTGGCATTACCATTATTTATAACATAAGTAATTTCATTACTTCACAACTACTATATAGAACCCCTCAAATAATAATTGGTATTCTACTAACCATTCTAGTAATATACAACGTTACTAAAGGTATAAATACTATTACCAAAGTATCACTAATTATGACCTTCTTTAACATCTTTCTATTCTTAGTCAGTTTCTTTGCCCTAATAAAACACATAAACCTCGAAAATTTTCTACCAATCTTAAAAAATAATACCTCTTGTATCCTTCCAAACGCTCTAAAATTAGCAAGCATCAATGCCCTTCCTCTAATTCTTCTTCTCTGTATTCCCAAAGAAAACACTGAAAACCCTGAAAAATATTCCAAATACATTATTCTAAGTTATATCATCTCCTCTCTCATCTCATTCCTAATATTCTTTGCCACATATGGCACACTAGGAACATATCTCACAAATATATTTGAATACCCTGAATATATTGTCCTTAAAAAAGTTGTTTTATTTGGATTTCTAGAAAGAATTGAAAACATTGTTTCAAACCAATGGTTAGTAGGAGATTACATCTACTTAACAATTATCATCTATTACCTATCCACCTCATCTTGCCTTAGCAAAAAAATAAACAATAAATTTCTAAGTCTAAACATTGGAATAACCCTACTAATTCTATCAACAATTATTTTTAAAAGTAGCACCATCTTTAACAACTACATAAAAACATACTTTCCATACATAACAGCTTCCCTATTCATAATTTATCTTATTATTACCCTAAAAATATTTATTACTAAAAAAAATCATAGAATTTAATTAAAATATCTGTTATAATTTAATTGGTGATATTATGTTTAAAAAAAGAAAAGCTATTCTATTAATTCACGGTTTTGTCGGTGGCAACTACGACTATGGTTCATTTCCAAACGAATTAGAAGTATATAAAGACTTTGACGTTTTTACCTACACTCTACCAGGTCACGAAAAATTAATCGTTAGCGGTGTAAAATATCCCGCCTGGCTAGAAGAATCTATCAACCAAATAGAATTTCTATTAAAACATAACTATAAAGAAATATATGTAATCGGTCATAGTATGGGAGGTGTCATTGCAAGCCATTTAGCATCAATCTACCCCCAAATAAAAAAACTTGTTCTTGTAGCTCCTGCATTTAGATACTTCTATTTTAAAGATGGTAAAATAAACCTAACAAATATTGGAAATACCATAAAAAATTTCCCCGGCTTATTTAAGAATATGGGAACCGAAAAAGTCATTGAAAGAATAAGCAAAACCCCGATTACCACAATGCTAGAATTTGCAAAATTAGTTAGTGATCATCAACATGACATTGAAAAAGTATCATGTCCTATTTTAATAATTCGCGGACTTGAAGACAAAGTAGTCCCACCCGAATCAACAGAATTTGTCTATAACTCCGTAAAATCCACTTCAAATACTCTTATAAACATTAAAGATGTTACTCACGATTGCTTCAAAGGAAAAAGAAATAACGAAATAAAAGAAATTATTACCACTTTCCTAAGAAGCAAACCCAAAAACAAAAAAGAAATCATTAACCTTTAATGAATTTCTCTACAAACTCCCGAATCAGGACGATAAAAGCAATGATTTTTATACCTACCAGCAAATTGCTGTTCCCACCAAGTATTAGCACAAGTTGTTCCTAAAGCTGGAGCATAAAACCATAATGCATTAGTCGCCGGAAAATAATATTCTCCTCGCAAAACTCTCTTTGCCAGGAGTTTTTCTTTTTCTGTTGGATTACCAAAAAATAATGAACTACTCGTCCCAGAAAATCCTCCCGGACTCTGATATATCATTCTATATATAGAATTAATATCCTTAAACGTTAAACAACTAGCCAACACCCGATTAATTCCAACATTCCCAACCATCAACATTCCAAGATTTCCTTCCCCTAATGCTTCTGCCCTCATTAATCTTGCTAACAATTCTAATTCCTTATCATTATACTTTACTATCATTATCCCACCTAAAACATTATATGTTTTTTTATAAAAATAATGAATCCCCTTGATAATTTATCAAATTTATGTTAAATTATATATGCAGACCCATAGGGGATTAGTTAAATGGTATAATAATGGTCTCCAAAACCACTGTTGGGAGTTCGATTCTCTCATCCCCTGCCATATAGAATATCAAGCAACATTACAGTTGCTTTTTTATAAATAAGGAAGTGTAAAATGAATCTCCACATTAAAGCCTACAACCTCTTCTGGAGCCTATACCAAACAAACAACGAATTCAAAAAAATAATTGATGAAAACATAAAAACAGGTAAAATAAGATTTTTCAATGAAGAAGAATGGAGCAAAATTGAAAGTCAAAATTTCATTTCACCTAACCCCGAATTAAAAGATTTTACTGATATGTTCCTACTAGGATATAATATAGGTAATTGCATTGGTTGCAGTAGACAATTAAGTTACTCCTATAAAAATATTGACATTGTATCCGGAATATTACCAATACTAAAAGGAACTTTAAATGCTGAACAAGAAGGTGGGCACGGTTGGCTAGAAACATATAAATATATAATTGATACCTCCCTTATGCTAGTAATAGATAAATCTTTAAAAGATACTATCGGATACATTGAAGAAAGAAGAATCACTGCCAACGAACTAGCAAACTCACCAACATACAAAGCCAGAAAAGAATTTGTCAACGATAAAAATCTTAAACAAAATAAAAGAAAATAAAAAGTAATGCTACTTTGATTACCACTTTATGGTAACATCAATTTTGCATTACTCTTTTTAATATTAATAATTTTCTGCCTTAATTTCCATATAACTCTGTGGATGTTTACACACTGGACAAATAGCCGGAGCATCCTTTCCAACAGTTATATGACCACAATTTCTACATATCCAAACCTTTTCTTCTCCCCTTTTAAAAACCAATTCATTTTCCATATTCTCAACAAGTTTTAAATATCTTTCCTCATGATGCTTCTCAATCTCTCCCACTTGTTGAAACAATCTTGCTATATCATTAAAGCCCTCTTCCTTTGCTGTTTCAGCAAATTCCTTATACATATCTGTCCATTCAAAATTCTCACCACTAGCAGCATCCTTTAAATTAGTTAACGTATCTGGAACATCTCCATTATGTAAAGCTTTAAACCATAATTTCGCATGTTCTTTCTCATTATTAGCAGTCTCCTCAAAAATAGCTGCTATTTGTTCATATCCTTCTTTCTTTGCTTTTGAAGCATAATACGTATATTTATTACGCGCCTGACTTTCACCGGCAAATGCTGCCATTAAATTAGCTTCAGTCTTACTTCCTTTTAATTCCATAACTTCCTCCTTCAATATTATAAATAATAACTTTACACAATCAAAAGTATATCATTTTTTTTAAATATAATCAACATTATCTTATCAATTAATAAATCTTCATAATTACACACAAAAGAAGTATATTTCTATACCCCCTTTACCATTAATATTTGCCCTACTGATAACACATTATTAGACAAATTATTCAGTTTCTTTAGTTCATCAACAGTCGTATTATACTCCCTAGCTATTGAATATAAAGTATCTCCAGCTTTAACTACATGTGTTCTATCATCACTCTTAGGAATAATTAATTTCTGTCCTACTGCCAACTTATTATCTGTAAGTTTATTAGCTTCTTTAATTTTATTGACAGAAACACCAAATTTCTTAGATATTGAATACAAGCTATCTCCCTTAGATACAACATATGTATTTACTAACGTTAATCCACTAGGAACATTAAGCAACTGCCCTATCGCCAATTCATTTGTATCTAAATTATTAATTGTCTTTAATTGTTTAACATCCGTATTATATTTTTTTGCTATACTATAAAGGGTATCACCTGCTTTAACCTGATAAATTTCTGCATCACCTATATCAACAGTTTTTGTTGGTATTTTCAAAATCTGTCCTATTGCTAACTTATTACTTGTTAAATTATTTAATTTTTTCAATTCACTAACAGAAGTATCTAACTTTTTAGCTATTGAATATAAGCTATCTCCTGCTATTACCGTATAAGTATCTGTTACCACCGACTCTGGAGGCACATAAGGTATATTTTTATATTCTAAAATTGCTTTTATCACAGCCTCACCTAATTCTTTATAATTATTTTTTAAAAATTCCAAATCTTCATTATTATCTATAAAACCATATTCCACTATTAAGGGTTCTAACTTACCAGTATTTCTAAGTATATAATAATAATCTTTCGTTGAATCAGAAGGTAATCTTCGTTGATATACTCTCCTAGTTGCTTGCCCTGTATCTCCTATATTATTAAGTATCATATTGGCTAATTTTGAATTATTTCTTAAAGCATAGATTACTTCAGCGCCTTCGCCACCTCCTGCATTCAAGTGATTAGAAATAAGCACCACATTCGCATCATTCCCCAAAAAAGACATAATCTTTCTAACCCTATCAGTAGGCTCTAACGTCATATCAACATCCCTAGTTATATAAACTGGCACTCCTAACTCCTTAAGCCTATCATAAATATATCTACTAATAAGCAAATTATATTCTTTCTCTAACAAATTACTCCCTCTAGCACCACTATCAATACCTCCATGTGCAACATACCTTTATACACGGGACATAATTAATAAATAATTGAAAGCACTTATATACATTATAAAAAGTGATCAAAAATGGTCACTTTTTATTTTTTAGATCCACTTTGTAATAAAATCAGTTGAACCTGTTCCTCGATAAAATAAATCATCCAATAGAATTAATTGTAATTTCAAGTTACTAATTCCTTATTACTATTAAAAAAGGTATAAAAATAATTAAAATATAAATGCTTTTTATGAAATAAAAAAATAAGCAGTGGGGTGTACTGCTTATTAAACTTATTTAACTTTATTAGCAAGTTTTATAACTGCTTTAGTATATTTCATAAGTTCTTTTTTGTTTTTGAATCCACAAGTCATTGCATAATAATCAGTATAACTATCATCTTCTTTTACTAACTTTAATTGTAAAGATTTATTTATATTATAATTTTCTTTAGCAGATAAGTTAGATAATTTAGAATAGTCTTTAACTGTTATATTATAAAGTGGATCATTACTTTTAAATTTATCATATATTTCATTTGATATTATACAATTATCAATAAGTTCCTCGTTATTCTCAAACTCTATTAATGTCTTGTTTTTTTCAGGATATACTGTTACATTTTTAACTCTATCAATGTACACTGCTTTTCCATCTTTTATTTTACCAACATATGGTTCTTTTGATGATAGTAAAACAATAATTAGTATAACAATTAGAAGAATACTTGAAATAATGATAATTTGCTTTTTAGATAGTTTCTTTATCTTTAATTTTGTTTTTTTCACATTACCATCCCTCAATTTTATATTAAAAAGGAGTTAGAGAAAACTCTAACTCACAGTTTAATTTGTTTGTTTTCTTCTATAAAAGATTCCAGCTCCAGCAAGTCCTAAGATTGATAAGATTCCACTTATTATATAGAATACAATATTATCTCCAGTTTGTGGATTGTCAGTAGGCACCATTTCTCTTACTACATTAAATGTTGTAATTGCTTCTCCACCATCATTGAATAATACTTTTAAAGTATGTTCTCCAAGTGATAATGTATCAACGAATTCTTTCTTTAATGTAATTATTGTGCTTCCACTTTCTGCTGTATAATTTATAGGATCAACTAATTCATTATCAACATATACCTTACCATCATCAAATAATCTAAAGTCAGCATTTATTTTAAATTTAGCTTCATTATTTTTAGTAATTGTATATTTTTGATTAGCTCCTTCAGTTACTTCATAAACTATTTTTTCAACTACAACTTCTAAATTGATATTAGATGTTATATTTGTAAGTTTTAAAGTATCCCCAACCATATCAGCAGTTTTATCAACTTCATCAACTAGAACTTTAATTAACTTATATCCACTATTAGCAGTTATAGTAAATTCTTGTGTCTCACCATAACTTACTGCAACTACACCATTTGGAGTAATAGTAGCACCAGCTACATCTTTAACAGTTACAGTAAATGGTATTTTCTTATAACTTACTTTAACATCTTTTTCTTCATTTACAGTAAGTTCTATTTTATTACCAATTACAGTAGTTTCTACTGTATTTACTAATACTTTATCAATCATATATCCAGTATTTGGTGTAAATGTTATTTCAACTTTTGTTCCTTCAACAACATCTAATATACTTGATGTAATTGTTCCATTTCCACCAGGTACTGATGTTCTTACATCAAATGTATTTTTAACTACAACCTCAATATCAATATCAGTTATTCTTTTATAGTTTGTAGTATCTTCAGGAGTATATGTTGCTTTATAAGTATGTGTTCCAGCTGTTAATACTGTACTTGCATCATTCCAAGTAAATCTACCTGGTAGAGTTACATCACTTAATGTTTTTCCTTTAAGACCAGTAAGACCAGTTGGTACTGTATAGTCTGGTGTTGCTTGAGTGATTGACCAGTTAATAGTTAAATCACTATTTGATCCATCTTTCCACTCATAATTAGTTTTATCTTTAATTTTTGCAGTAATAGTATTATTTGATACATTTTTAGCTGTAGTATTACCAGTTACTTCTATATTAGAATTAACATTATTTAATGTAGGAGTAATATCACTACCAGTATATTCAAAAGTATCTTTAACTAAAGTTACTTTTTCAAGTTGTACTTTTTTAATAGTAAATACTACACTAAATGTTCCAGTGTAATTTGCATTTGTATCAGGAACTTTATATGTTACTGTATAAGTACCAGCATTTGTAGGTGCTTCAGTACTACTATATGTTGTAGAACCAGTTCCTTTATATAATACTTCTAAATTACTAACATTTACTGTTCCAGCATTAACACTAATTGTTCCTGTTGGCTTTTTAGGAGTTCCATCATAAGTAAATGTTTCATTATTAGAAAGTCCTCCAATATTTACATCAGTTTTATTTACAACATGAATTGTAAAATCTTTTGTTGTTTCTTTCCATTCAGGAGTAGTATCTCCACCAAGATCAACTTTTACTGCTGTAACAGTCATTACAACATCACCTATAGTATCTCCTGCTACATATTTTTCATTTGTAGCATCATATGTAAGTGCATCTCCTGATTTAATATTAAAATCAATGTTTCCTACATTTCCAGTTACTAATAGTTCTAAATCGCTTAATAATATAGAACCATTAACTTTTACATATTGATCAGCAATTGCTAAAGGTTGTTCTGCACTTGTTACTGTTAGTTTTCCAAATGTATGAGTTCCAAATGTATAATTATTAGTAACATCATCAGAACCTCTCATAACTTTAACAGTAAACTCATTATCAGATGTTCCTACAAGTGTTTGACTTCCAGTAAACTCTACTACTACCTCATCACCAGCTACAATTTCACCTGTTACATTTTTATTATTATTAGTTAGTGGATTACCATCATATGCTTTATTAGCACCTTCAGATGTTACTGTAATCTTACTGTCTTTTTGTGTTACTGTTAATTTACCAGCAGATTTCTTAATATTAGAGTAACAATCAGTTACATCAACACCTTCAGCATTTGTTATTGTAATACTTTCAATTGTGTTATTTTCAGGTGCTGTATCTTTAACATCTCTTACTTTACCAGTAATTACTGCAGTAACTTTATCACCATTAGGTAATATATTACCAGTTACTGGACTAGCATTATTTGCCCATAAAACGTCATAAGCATTTTTTGTGTGTTCTGAACCATCATATATAAATGATTCATCATAGCTTTTTACTTTTACTTCAGTATTATTTGGTGTGATTTCAAAATTAACACTAGCTTCACTTGCTGTATAATTTTGATTTGTAATACTTAAAGTAGCTTTATATTTACCTACTAATTTAGGTAATGTTGTTCCTATATTTTCATAAGAACCATTGTTTTCCTTAGAGTAAGTGATTTCATAGTCAACAGGTGTTAAACCTTCAACGCCCGTTGCACTTGGTGTTTTAGTTTCTCCATAACCCCATGTACTATCTAAACCAATACCTATTCCGGTTAATTCTTTTGGTTCAACTTTTAATGTAACTGTTGCTGTATAAGTTTTACCATTTTCATCAGTTACTGTAATTGTTCCAGTATAATTTCCAGCATTAAGGCCAGATTTTGCTTTAATTTTAAAATCAGTATTTGTTGCACTAATACCTATTGTTGGTTGTGTAGTTCCAATGATTTCAAATTTATCTGTATCAGATACTGTTACATTAGTAATTTTTAACTCAGCAGCACCAATATTAGCAATATTAATTGTTGCTTCTGGCACACCAGTATATCCAAATATAACATTTGGTAATGTTACATTATCTACACTTAAACCTGTTTCTTTAGCAAGTTTAATATATTGTGGTTGACTAGCACTTGTACCAGTTTTAACATCCACAACTAATGTTGCTTTATCTTCTAGTTCAATTACTTGGTTACCATAAGTATAATATACTTTTGTATCAGTTGGTATTACTTCATTAATTCTTTTTTTACCTAAAATATTAAATCCTAGTATAACACCTTGACCTTTTACCATAAGTGTTTCAAAATTGAAGTTTGCTGTCATATTATTATCATCAGATGAAGGGAAATGAAATATTCCACCATCTACTTTTCCAACTTCAAAAATACCTTTTTTAACATTAACATTTAAAGTAATGTTTTGCTTATTAGGTTTTGAATCAGAAAATACATCAAATATATATTCATCCCATGAATCTGTTCCGGTAACGGCATAAGTTCCACCATCAATAGTAAAACCATAAGCCTTAGGTAAATTTTTTAATTCTTCAGCCATATCTATAGTAGATATTTTTACCCTACCATCAAATCCTTTTCCAATTATTTTACCATTATTACCAATGCCACTATCTTTAATTGTTAAATTACTTCTAAAATTATAATTATTTTCATCTTTATAACCATAATAGAATATTAAACTGCCTTCTGTTACATCAAGAGTATTACCTGCTAAATCTAAGGTAACATTACCTAAAACATAAAGTTCAAGAAAATTTGTCAACTTAATATCATCGCTTAATTTAATAACAGTGTCTTTGCTATTATTAATTTGATTAACAGCATCTCTTAATGTTGCTTCATCATTAGCCATTATTGTTTGAACTTCTTTTTTCTTAACAGTAATTGGACCCCAATAACTATCGATAGTATTAAGCGTTGCTGTTCTATTAGCAGTTACTTTTGTACCACTGCTAGGATAATATTCAATAACCGAATCAGCGTCAATTATGTCATCCACAGTTAAAGTAGAACTATTTATCAAAACTGTATTTTTAGGACTATTTTTACTTTCTTTTGTAACATTTGAAAATTTTACGCTTTCATATGCTCTAGTATCTACTATTTCATAAAATCCAGTAACTTTTAGATTTTTAAAAACTACATTATTAAATCTGTAATCACCAGCGGTTTGCCAAAAACTTTTAAAATCTTCTATATATTCAACATCTATACCATCCATTTCAAAATTAACAGTATATTTAGCCTCCATAATTCCGTTGTAGATTGGTGTTTCGCCTGTATCAGTTAAAAGATTAAGTTTTGCTCTTTTAGAATTATTTGAATTAATGAATTTTAAATCCAAAGTATTATAATAAATTAATTTTAACTTATATTGTTGTGGTATAGTTAATGTAAAGCCATTAAAATCCAAAGTTTTAGACATTTCAAGATTGAAAGTTGTACCAAAATCTTCTCTTAATGTAATGTCACTAGTAAGTTTAACTACATCTGTTACACTATCATTCATTTTATCAGTTAGTTCTGAATAATTCTTAACTTCTGCAGTTTTTGTTTCTGCATTTACATTAGTTAATCCTGTGGCAAAGATTGCTACTAATGTAAATAATGTCATAGTCAATTTTTTGACTATTTTAGATTTGTTCATCAAATCTTCCTCCTTCCTATTACATTATATCATATTATTTTTAACTTTAAAATATATTTTAAACAATTGGGATTAAAAATTATTCTCATTATTATTTAAAATAAATAATTATAAGTATTTATATATGTTTTTTATTATAAAAAAAGGAAATGTGACAAAATACTGCCACAAATCGTATTTTGCTGGAACTCACATTTCCAATATGTATGTTTTGATTTTTGCTTCGAGGAATTTTTGATGAAACAAATTATTAAATTCATAAAAAAACAACTCAGTTATCACTAAGTCATTTTTCTTAATATTTTTGTTTCACATCATTGACTAATATACAATTTATATTTTTTTAATTTAATTTTTGAGTTATAATATTTATGGTGGTTATATTGAGATTAAGAAATAAAATAATTTTATATGCTTTTATTTTATTATGTTTTATGATTTTATCATATTCTATTTATAATATAGTTGTTTGGAAGTTAGATTCCAATAATACAAATAAACAAATAGAAGAAGTTCAAGAAACAGTTAAAGTAGAAGAAGTAATAGACACTGAAAATACTGAAATAATAGAACCAGTAGAAGAAATACCAAAATCTAATCCATATTGGGATTATATGAAAATGAATATGATAGATATTAACTTTAATGAATTAAAAAACATCAATAATGATGTTAAAGGTTGGATTAAAGTAAATGGTACTAATATAAATTATCCTTTCGTGCAATCTAACAATAATAAATATTATTTAACACATAGTTTTGATAAATCTTATAATTCAGCTGGTTGGTTATTTCTAGATTATAGAAATAATATAAATAATAATAAAAATACTATTATTTATGCACATGGTAGAAATGATAAAACTATGTTTGGATCATTAAGAACAGTTTTAACTAAAAACTGGTTATCTAATACAAATAACTATATAATAAAAATATCTACTGAAAAAGAAAACTCTTTATGGCAGATATTTAGTACTTATCATATACCTACTACTAGTGATTACTTACAAACTAATTTTGAAAGTGATATTGAATATCAAGAATTTTTGGATATGATAAAAGATAGAAGTAGTTATAACTTTAATACAAATGTTAATTCTAATGATAATATTCTTACTTTATCTACATGTTATAATAATAGTGATAAAATGGTAGTTCATGCTAAATTAATTAAAAAAGAGCAAAAATAAAAAGATTGGATAATATATAATATGATACTTATTATATATTACGGTGTTCCAATCTTTTTTCATTTTGATAATTTCAGAGAAAAATTGATGAAAAAATCAAAATCTAGTCAAATCGGCTAACTACTACCGACAATTTAATTATAGTACACTTTTCTTTGTTTTTATATACAAAATTTATATTTTTTACTCAAAGAAGACACATTCATCACATTGTTTTATATAATTATCAAGTTCTTCAATATTAGATAACTCTTCTTCTAATTCATCATAATATTTTTTAATTTTATTATTATAAAGTAATATATCTTGGTTGTACTTTTCCATCTTCTTTTTTTGAAACTTATACGGTTTATGTGCTATTGCATTTTTTTAAGTTCTTCATTAAATGAAATTTTTAATTTTATCATATCTATAAATCTATATGATTGTTCTTTTAAATAGTAGAAATTCAATTGAGCTATTTTATTTGATAAAGTAAAATCATCTATTGAAGAGTATACGCTTTCTCTCATTTTTTGCCTCCGTTAGTCATACAAGACTAACTATATTATGGCATAAAATTCAAGCAACAAAAAAGAATCATTTAAAAAATAAATAATTCTAATTATCTAAATCAATATCATCAAATATAGGATCGTCAAAAAAATCTTTTAATTTAAGTCCAAATCCACTGCTTATTCTAGCAATAGTTAACATTTTTGGATTTTTACTTCTACCGTCAGTTAAGTGTTGAGCCGTACTTTGAGTTATATAACTTAAACTTGCTAATTTATTTGTTGATATATTATCAGATTTATTTAATTTGTATGCTAAATCTTTATCATTACATAAATCGTTAATTCTTTTAGCAATCGCGTCATTTATCTTCATATTGTTTACACCACCTATAATAATTTTAATGGTTAATTCTTTAAATCTGTTAATCACGCAAGACCAAATTAGTATTGCAAGACTATATTTTTTTGTATTAAAAAAATATCTATACCTGTCAATATGTTATTATTACCAAAAGTATCTTTTTTATTAATCTTAGTGTTTACAAGTGTTTACGAGATTTTAACAAGACATTTTTATTACTTTTTTTAAGATAAATTATACTTATTGACTATAAACAAAGCTAAAGAACTACGAATAAATGCAATTTATGCTGATACTTTATGCGAATTAATACTATTAAGATATGAATATGTATATGATAATATTAGTAAAGCTGATGTTTTGAAAGAATTACCGGGAATTAGAGAATTAAAACCTATTCAAGTAAAAACTATTTATGAAAAAGCAATAAAGTTATTAGAGTTAAAATATGATGTTATAGTTTTGCAAGACAATCCATTCGTTTTTAAAAAATAAGAAAGTGAATGATGAAAATATGGAACTAGCTATTAAATACTATAAATTTATAAATGATTATGCAAAAGGAAAAAAGTTAAAGTTAAATATAAAAATAATAAAGAATTTCAAGAAGGAAAATATTATAGTTTATTCATAGAATATATAAATATTCTTGATGAGTTAAGAAATTTATTAAAAATCAAAAGATAGAATCAAAAGACTATGATTTAGTTATTTAATTTAATAAAATCTCATAAATTAAATTAGAAACTATTTATCATAGTTTTTTTAATTTAAGGGGGTTGAGTATTATAAATAAAGAGAATAAAAATGGGGATAAAAATGAAATTAATTACATAATTGAAAATAAATTTATAACAAATGCTAAAACAGAAGAAGAATTAATTGAAATATTTAATAAAAAATGGGCAACTATCATTTTAAGTTTAGAAAGTAAATTTGGGGGCTGTAATCTTGCATAAAGCGCGTTATAATTTGATTGTATTACAGTGCTTTCAATATATACGAAAGGAAGATATATGTTGAAAAATGAGAGAAAGGTGGTATGTAGTAATTTAAGTAATACAGTATGTTCAAATGACTATATAGTTGATAATGTTTCGGGAGATGACTATTTAGACACAACTGAATTTAAAACAATAAAAAAATTGCTATCCGAAGATAATTTAGAATATATGACTGATCATTTAAGAGATTTATTAAAAGTATCTAAAAAAAATAATCCTAATTGTTTTAAAAAAAATGGATTAATTAGTTCTTTACATATTCCCGGCAAAAGAGGAATAATATATGTTAGATTATCTCAAGAGGACTTAGATAGAGAAAAAGGCAATGTTAGTAAAAGTATTTTAAATCAATTATTAATGTTATTATCATATTGTAATGACAAAGGTATTGAGGTTGTTGGCATTTTTTATGAAGAAGATATAAGTGGAAGTGATGGTTCACGTGAAGAATGGAACAAAACGCTTTTGTTCTGTGAACTTGGAAATACAGATATTTATATTTGTAAAACTCAAGCTAGATTCGCAAGAAGTATTGAATTCGTAGAAAAATATTTACATAAAAAGTTTATAGAATGGAATATTAGATTTTTAAGTATTGTAGATAATATTGATACTTACAACAAAGGTAATAAAAAATCAAGTCAAATAACTGCAATGGTAGATGAGTGGAAAATTGAAGAACAATCAATAAATACTAAAAAAACTTTAAGAGCAAAAAATGACGCGGGACAATGGACCGGTTCCTTTGCTCCTTATGGTTATATTGAAGATCCTGATGATATGTATCATCTAGTAATTGATGAAGAAGCAGCTAAAGTTGTAAGAGAAATATATTCTATGTATGCTAATGGATATGGATATTATAAAATTTGCCAATATCTTAATGAAAGTAAGATACCAACACCTAGTAAGCATAAAAAACTACAAGGATTAAAATTTGTTTGTTGCATGGCTCCTAATGGTGCAGAATTTTGGAATACCGATACAATAAGAAAGATCCTATTAGATGAAACTTATGACGGCATTTTGATACAACATAGGACCGAAAAAATTGCTTACAATATTAAGGGTTATAAAAAAATCCCTAAAAATGAGCAAAGTATTATAGCTTGTGCACATGATAGAATTGTTGATCCTGATATTTCTAAGATTGTTAGAAAAAAATTTGCTGATAGAAAGTTAAAGATAGATTTGGACAATGCAAGAAAAGATTCAAGACAATTTATAAATGCTATTAAAGAAAATATTAAAAGCTTTGATGTTGATAAAGGAAAAAATGATGAAGTATATAGAGCAATAGAAGAATTAGATAATAGCTTGACAAATAATGATATTAAAATCATAACTGAAAAATATGATAATTTAAGAGAAAAGACATTGTCTCTTGATAGTGAATTGTACTCTTTAATTACTGATCAGGTTGATATTTTAACAACATCAAATACAAGAGCACGTCCTGGTAAAAATGGCGAAGTACATATTTTCAGTAGAAAAGTATATTGTGCTGTTTGTGGAAAAGTTTTTCAAAAGAGTAATTGCAAATCTGGTCCAAGAAAGAATCCTTTTATGAAACCTTATTTGCATTGTAGAAACCATAGAAAAACAGGTGGAACGCAGTGTGATAATACTAGTTATATTAGATACGAAGTTCTTGAAGAATTAGTTTTAAATGAAATAAATAAAATTATTGAAAAATATTATAATCTCGAAAAATTAGAAAAAAATTATTCATCAAAAAAGTCTAGTATTGATTATGACAAAGATATGAAAATATTAGAAAAAGAAAAAAATGATATAGAAAAAAAATTGAATAAAACAAGCGACCGCTTTACTATGTTGTATGATGATAAAGCTGACGGAATAATTACTACTACAGAATTTGTTATGTTAAAAAATAAATATCAAAAAGATATTGATAATTTTAATTTAAGAATTGAAGAAATTAAAAGGGAAATATATGAATTAAGTGAAAAGAAAAATGATGAAATCAATGAAAAAAGTATATTAGAAAAATATACTCATATTGATAAATTAAATAGACGTATTATAGATGAATTTATATCAAAAATTCTAATAGGAAAAAAAGATGAAAATAACAATAGACCTATTAAAATATTTTGGAATTTTACTTTATAATGCACCGTGCATAAGATTATCTGCCATGTCCCGGATCAATAATCACACCATCTAATTTTCTTGCACCATCCATTAATATCACTCCTCATAATAATTTATGAAATAAGAAAAAAATGGTTAAATATAATTAATAATAAATTAAATATTTTTACTTTTGATCATTCATAACCATTTAATCAAAATATTCTTTCGTATAACTAACACCAAACTTACTCGGAGTAAAATATTTAACCACCCCATTATCATTCACCGCAAAAATATGCAGACACAAAACCTCTGCTACCTCCCTTGGAATCCTTCTTAATGCCACCTGAGCAGATTCCCAGTATAAACCAAGCCCATACTTATACGCATGATTTATCCCATTAATTTTTTTATCATTCTTTGATAAAGTATACCTCTTAACATTAATTCTAGTAACTATCTGCCCTAAAGCATTAAGCCAACACTCTTTATTAACAGACTTTGCTGATTTAGCATATGATCTCCCTTTACACTCAATGAAAAAATACTCACTATTCCTCTTTCCACCAACCAATTTAATATCCACGCCATGGGTATGCAAATCAGCCTTAACTGTTTTTTCATGATGCCAATTACCATTCTCCTTATTCTCCATAAATGATATTACCCTATCAACAATATAATTCTCCGTCATTTTTTCTTCAATCATAAATTCCTCCAAACGGCAAATTTAAAGATTTTATAGCGCTATCTTAAAATAATTTCCCAACATTCATTTTCATCTAAAAAAGACAAAACGTTTAATTTTATTTGCTTTAAAATATACTATCACTATTTAATAAAACATTACCAATTACCCTTCAACATCACATAATCTAAAGAACATAAAAAGTAAACTAAATCTATTAATTACAAGCCCATATAACCTAAGATTTTTACTATCATATCACTAAATATACTAATCGTCAATTTTATCTAAATCACTAATTATTCGAAGAATGTCATTGCCATATAATTGTGCCTTTTTATCACCAATACCATGAATTTTTACCAAATCTTCAATTGATTTAGGTTTCATATCAATTATTCTATACATAGTAGCATCATTAAAAATATAATATGGCTTAAAATTCAATTCCCTTGATTTTTTGAGTCTATACTCCCTAAGTTTATCCCTTAACATATCTTCTTTTTCATTTACTTCATACACAAGCTTACCACTTTTATCAACATCTTCGTCATAATCATTCGAAGTAACCGTTTCATCATCTAAACCAAACTCTACCGAAGTAATCACCTCAGTTTCAACACTATCATTATCAATAGCATTACCTAAACCCTCTTCATTGACTGAAAGAGCTAACAATCTATCTGCAGAATTCTTAATATCTTCCCCACTATAAACATAATTATCAGAATGCTCTTCAATATTCTTGATATATTCAACTAACTTATCTGCTCTAACAACCCTTGATCTTATATTACGTGGAGCCATCGCATCACTAATAACTGTCTCATCATTTGCTAAAACAACTATTCCATGATATATATTATTAAAAACTCGATTGACAATAAGTTTACCAAAAAAACTATTTTTATCATTTACATATTCCCTAATTAGTCCAATATGCCCATCAACCTGTGTAACTGGATTATATATTGCCTTTTTATTATTACCAGACACTCTATAAAAATTTCCATTTCTGTCAATCGACATATTTCCATATAAATTTTTACACTCAATAATGTAATAATTTTTACACGTAATGACAACAAAATCTATTTGAGCCTTATAACCCTTATATTCCAAATTTAAATCATGCAAAATATACATTGGAATATGACTATTCATAAGTTCAAATATTATCTTCTTCTCTCCAACTAACCCTCTTTTATATTTTCTTATACCCATCATTATTTTCTTTTTATCTAAAGAATTAGCAGTTTCAAGTTTCTTCTCTAAAAACTTTATCTTCTTTTCTAAAGTATCACCATCACTATATAATATTGTATCTTTAAATTTATTAAAAATATTTATCATAGAAACTTCCTCACTTCCAGAAACAATTATAACAAAATTATTCTTTTATTACAAAACTTACTCTATTATCATATTTCGCTACCCAATATTAACAAAAGGCTTATTTTTCATCATAAATTAAACAAAAGATAAACAAAAATATTCGTAGCAAACCACCACATTCATAAATTTTAATACCCTCATAAAAAAAATAACCTTATATCTATAAAACTTATATATAACCATCAGTCACTTAAATTAATTTTATTCCTATATTAACCTAACGTAACAAATTACTAAAAAGTACTTACCAACAATAAATAATAATCTTCTTATTAAAATAATACTTATTATAAAAAAATTCCCATAATAAAAAACTTTCCGCTGTTCATATCAATCAACTATAACACCGTGAAAGTTTTATACAATTAATTATTATCTCTAAATCTTTTTAATATCTATTAACTTATCGCCATCAATTGTTAATTTAAATCCCTCTAAATAATTCCACTTACCATCAAATATAACCTTTCCCTTATACATATAATTACCATTCCACTCAATATCACACCATTTTTTTAATAAAAACATCATCGCAGTTTCGTGAGATATTATAACAATCTTTCTATTTCTAAGCTTACCAACAATATCCATTAAAGATCTTTCCATTCTCTCCCTTACTTCTGCCTGCGATTCGCCAAAACCAACCTTATAATTCTCATCATTAAATTGATTCTCTTCAAACGTTCTAGATAACTCATCCCAAGATTCTACACCGTGAACCCTCTCATTAAAACCCTCATCTATATTTACTTTTAAACCATTAACATAAGCAAAATACTTAGCTGTTGATACAGCCTTAACATAATTAGAAGACCACACACCATCTATTTCCATAAAATCATTTCTCATTGCCAAATTCAAAGCCATTCTTTCACCATTAACACTAAGTGGCTGCCTCTGGTTTTCTAAAAGAATTCCTCTTAAAGCTACATTCTGAATCTTATAATCCTTTAATGGTTCACTATGTCTTATTAAATATACTACTGTCTTTATCAAAATTAACACCTTCCCCTTATTTATACCATCTCTATTATCTAAATTATATCAAAATTATTAACAAAAGAAAAGAGTTCTTTCAATTTCTTGAAAAACTCTTGTATTTACTAACTAGCACTCTTTCCTAAAGTAACACTAATACTTTGTTCCTTACCATTACGATTAACTGTTAACTTAATCTTATCTCCTACATTATATTTGTATAATTCATATCTAAACTCTGCTAAATTACCTGTTTTTGTATCATTTATCTTTGTAATAATATCGCCTTTTTTTAATCCACCCTTATCTGCTGGAGTATCTTTTTCAACAGAAACAACGGCAACACCTTCATTAACACCTTCTGGAACTACTATTCTATTTTGCCACAAATAATATTCTTCAGTAATATCAAGCATACTAATTCCCAAATATGGTCTAGATATTTGTCCACCTTCCTCAATTAAATTAGCATATTTAAGTGCATCCTCAATTGGAATAGCAAATCCCATTCCTTCTACCTCATCTTGAACTATTTTTAGAGAAATAATTCCAATTACTTTACCAGAAACATCACACAATGGTCCACCACTATTACCAGGATTTACTGCAGCATCTATTTGAATAACCTTCATATAATAATCAGATGAATTTCCAGTAATATTAACTGCCACCATTCTCTCTTTACCAGACAAAATTCCTTTTGTTACCGTTCCCTTATAAGTAATTCCCATCGGAGAACCCACTGTAAAGATTGTATCCCCTAATTTAAGTGAATCATTTTCTCCTATTTCAACAGTCTTATAATTATTATCTTTAATTGTTAAAACAGCAATATCCGCATATTTATCTCCACCAACAATCGTCGCGGTTATTCTCTCACTACTATCATTAAATTCTACTGCTACACTATCAGCACTATCAATAACGTGGTTATTAGTCATAATATAGGCTTTTCCACCTTTAGTTTTATAAATAAAACCTGTTCCTGTAGATATTTGTTTTCCTTTAGCAGAAGCTACTACTACCACCGTAGAGACGTACACCTTATCAACAGAACTAGATATACTATTTTCAACCAATTCACTAGTAGTAATATTTTTAACAACGCTCTGAACACTAACAGTTTGACTAATCAAATATGCTCCAGCCATTCCACAAATAAAAGAAATTAAAATACTAAAAACAATAATTAAACCATTATTTCCATTATTTTTCTTATCTCTTCTTTTATTTATCTTTTCACTATCAATAACTTTCTTCTCTTTCAAAGCATCTTTTCCCTCATTATCATTTTCTATATCCTTAATAATATCCTTATCCATATAATTCTTCCTTTCATCCTAAAATTACATATCTATAATATTCATATAATTCTTAGGTATACCCATCGTATCTAATATCTTTTCCGAAGGAATTGAATCTATCTCTGCATCCAACTTCGCAAATTCATATTCAAATTCTTTAATCATTAATCTAAATTCATCATCTTCTAACATAAACTTAAAAATAATAATCACTGAAAATATATCATTTTTTCCATAAATATATTCATCATCCATTTTAAATATATTAAGTTTTTTATGATATTCAGTATCTGGTATAACTCTTTCTGTCTTATGATCAAATACAATATCCTCATGTGCACACAAATTACGATAATTAGACAATATCGGTAAAAAATCCTCCAAATACTCTACTGAAATATTAAAAATTGAAGCTATTTCTAACTTATCTTCATCCTTAAGTATTGTAAATAATTCACATACCATTCCAAAAGATAAAACCTTTACCAAAATCCACAAAGGAATATATCCATAGTTATTTAAATAATGCATAGTTGCATTATGCCTACAAGTATTAATCCTAATCTGCCTCTTCATTTTTTCAATAACATCTTTCACTTTTCTCTTCTTTTCAGGATTTTGAGTAAAATTTCTATAATTTAAATAATCCTTTTCCTTATATCCATACTTTTTTGATAACTGATAAGAAATAACTGATTTAAGTCTATTCTCTATAATAAGTAAATTTTTAAAAAATATATTTCTTGAATACCTATCAAATTGAAATAATGCATATAATTCATCAAAAGTTGCTCCAGAAACAAAAGTCTTATCACTAGGAGAATTCATAAATAAATGTCTATATCCATTTATAAAGAAATAATTCTCTTTAAGTAAAATATCATAAGTCTTATTCTCATCACCTATAATTAGACCCTTATTCTTTAAAATTTCTATTTGTTGATCAATTGTTTTAAATTCTTTAGTCACTAGCATCACCTTTATTCTTAATAAATTATATCATATTTTAAAACAAAAGTTAACAAATATTCTTTAATATTTCCTAAGAACGATACTATAATACTAAAAAAATATATAATTATTATGGACAAAATATGGGAAATTATGAAAAAAGTATCTCAAGTATTAATTACTCTAATACCTAAGATACTTCTTATATCAAATTATCCCTTAAATACATATATATATTATTCTTCGTGCATACCTTTATTTTTAAAGGCCTAGTAAATTTAATAAATCCAATGTCCTCAATAACCAAATCCTGATTACTAGCCACATCAAATTCCCTACTAAATTCAAATACATTTGCCTTATTATTAATACTAATTCTCTCTACCTTTAAGTTATTAGAAACATAAAAAGTCATACTAGAAACATCCGTTATATACTCAATCTTAATTAATTCATTAACTAGAATAACCCCCTTTTCTTTTAACTGAAAAGTAACCGGTTTAATCTCCTTTTTAGAATTAATTAACTTAATTTCACTATTATCCATATAATTAATAACACTATTATTAATTACTATACCTGGTGTATCCTTAACCCTAAATTTACCAATATGTACTAAAACTACTCCCAAAGTAGTAGATGGAAAATTAGAAGTCGTAATCTCTCCCTTTATACCACTATAACTCTTCATCATCTCATTTACCAAGGTACTCTTTCCACTATTAGTAATTCCTACAAAATATATATTCTTTCCATCATTATATTTACCTATCATATTATATAAAAGATCTAAATTATATTTTTTATAAGCACTAACTATTACCACATCTAAAATATTACTATACCTACTTTTAATATAATTAATAATTTTTCCATCTTTAACCGATTTAGGTAAAATATCTCTCTTCGTTAACACTAAAATAACCTTATTAAATTTATTTATATAGTCCAAATTAAGTGTTAACAAACTAGAAACATATATAACTAAGTCATCTTCCTTAATATTATTCAAAATATTCATATAATCAATATTATTCTTATTAACTAATGCATTTTTACCATAATTTTTAATATTAAAACATCTCTGACATATATTATCTTCAATATCTGTAATATAACCATCCATATTCTTATCTACTTTTTGTAATTTAACTCCACAACCAATACATCTACTCATAATACTTCCCTCTAGTAAACAATCCTTTATGAGATAATTTTTTAAACATCCTTCTCTCTAAGGGTCTAAATATAAGCGTAGTAAATATCATATCATCCTTAGACATCGGATTAACCAGTATTGTTCTAATACCTACCCTATTTCCCCCAAGAACATCTTTATATAACTGATCCCCTATAATAGCCACATCAGATAATTGATAATTAAATAACTTAAGTATCTTCAAAAAATTTCTCTTTCCAGGTTTCCCTGCCTTTGCTTGACAATCAACATTAAGAACTCTTTTAAATGGTTTAATTCTCTTCTTTCTTGCATTAGAAAAAATTATTAACTTAAACCCCATATCCTTTAAAGTCTCAAACAATTCAACTAATTTCTTATTTGGTTCCTTATCTCTATATGGGACACAAGTATTATCTAAATCAAATAACAAACACTTAATCCCATCTTCCTGTAATTTATCATAATCAATATGATATATACTCTTCTGATACATATCTGGAACAAATTCTTCCATATTGCACCCCTTTTTCTATCTACATACACCAATTTTTTCTCTCATATCAGTATATTTTTTCTTAGCTATTTCCCTTACTATATTTGCCCCATTATCAAGAATTTTATCAATTTCATTACTATTAATTAACTCATTATATCTCTTCTGAATATCCTCTAAAAAGTTACTAACTACTAAAGCAACTTCCCTTTTAAATTCTCCATAATTACTATTTGCAAACTTTTCTTCTACATCCTTAATCTCAATATTCATAAGTGAAGCATATATATTAATTAAATTAGATATTCCTGGTTTATTATCCATATCAAATCTAACACACATCTCACTATCCGTTGTTGCTCCCATAATCTTCTTTTTAGCAGACTCCGGACTATCTAACAAACAAATAACCCCTTTTGGATTTTCCTCTGTTTTACTCATCTTCTTCGTAGGATCTACCAAATCCATTATCTTTGTTCCTACTGAAGTTACTAATGGTTCTGGTATCTTAAATGTCTCTCCATATTTTTTATTAAACCTAATAGCAATATCTCTCGTAAGTTCCACATGCTGCTTTTGATCAATTCCTACCGGAACATAATCAGCATCTACAGCTAATATATCTGAAGCCATTAATACCGGATACGTCAAAAGTCCTGAAGTAAAATTAGCATTCTTTTTACTCTTTTCCTTAAACTGAATCATCCTTGATAATTCTCCATAATAAGTATTACATTCAAGTAACCAAGAAATAGATGGAATATACTCTATATCAGATTGCAAATATATAATATTCTTTTTAGGATCAATTCCACAAGCTAAATATAATGCCAAAAAATCCCTAATATTTTTATGTAAAGTATCACTATCATTAGGTACTGTTATCGCGTGCATATCTGCTACAAATAAATAATTCACATACTCATCCTGCATCTCTTTCATCTGCTTAATAGCCCCAATATAATTACCCAATGTCAAACTTCCCGTTGGTTTAAGACCTGTTAATAAAATTTTTTTCATAATATCACCCATTTCTTACATTAAATTATATATTATTTTTTAAGTAAAGTAAAGTGATTCCAAAACAAACAAAGAGAATAAAAAAGGAATTTTAAAAATTAATAACTATATAATTTACTAAGGGGGAACAATGTTATTAAATATTTTAAATTACTTAGCAAATAACCTCTTATTCTTTACTGGAGCATACTCTAACAACGTCTTTCCAGAACAGTTACCTAAAGAATTAGAAGATGAATATATCAAAAAAGCCAAATCAGGGGATCCTGAAGCCCGAAACAAATTAATTGAGCATAACCTAAGATTAGTAGCCCATATCGTTAAAAAATTTGAAGCCACCGGACATGATGTAGATGATCTAATAGGTATCGGTACTGTTGGTTTAATTAAAGGAATTGACACCTACTCAGAAAATAAAAAAGTAAAACTTGCTACCTATGCTGCAAAATGTGCTGAAAATGCAATATACACCTGTTGGAAAAACTATTAAATAGAATGTTTACTTCACTAGAATCAGAAATACAGACACGCATTACATATAGAGTTCCTCCTATATGGATAGTAAATCCAATTAAAGACGATGCATCTATTGGAGAGCAAATAAAGTATTATCGGAGACTAGCTAATGTAAAACAAGAGGATTTAAGCATTAAATTAGGATACTCTAGAGATGCACTGCACCACCTCGAAAACAGAGAGATGAAACTGGTAGATATAAATCTGATAACTGGTATTATAGAAGAACTAAAACTTCATGATAAACTTAAAATCAATGACGAATACATACAGTTTCTACTCGATAACCCTTGTGAAAAAATTAAAACTCTTAGAAAACAGATGAACATGAGTCTTCAAGCATTCGGAAACTTAATAGGTGTTAGCGATACTTCGGTTAGGCGATGGGAACAAGGAAACAGTCATATTTCAAGAGAAAAGTATAAAAAACTTAAAAAGTGTATGAAATAATCATACACTTTTATTACGAAATCGAATACTTCTAAACATTAGTTGTAGACTTGTTCTTCAAATTATCAAGAACCAATCTTAACATCTTTTCTTTATCATCATCAGTAAGACTTAATTGCTTGATTTTCTCTACAACTAGAATTGCATGAAATTCTGCAACTCTATCTTCAAGTTCGTTTAATCCATCAGATTCTTTAGGGAAGTTAACTATGACTTTCATGCATAACCTCCTTATTAATCTTATGAAACTTAAAGTATTTAATTACTACAAAGTCGATTAATAAATCGTTACTACAAAATCTACAATAGATTCATAACTAGTCTTTAGTTACTTCGCTAAAGAATGCATATTCTGGAATAAAATTTAAAGGAATTGTTACATGTTGTTTGCCAACTCTAGACTTGGCAATGTGTAAATTAATTATTTCTTGATTAGGACCACCAAAATTAGTAGTACCTTCACCAGATGTTAAACGGATAAGAACATCAGCTGTATACTCAATATTACCACTTTCTTTACTGAATCCAATGTCATATTCATTACTTTCATAAACATTAGATTTTGTATAAGAAGATCTGTTAGTGGAAGTAATTACAATAATAGGTGTTCCATAAACAGAGCTTAAGGTTTTAAGTTCATCTACAATCTTATCCATCTCAATTCTCTTATCATAAGACTTCAAAGTAATCTCACCATCGTTATCATCCCTATAATTTGAACTAGGTTTGTTTTGAAGTAATTGTAAATAATCAATTACTACAACAGGCGATGTCTTATAATATTTCTTGAAGTTCTTAATTGCTATCCCAACAGATTCAACATAAGTTACACTGCGATCTATTTTTCCTAACGAATTCTCGTGTATAGACATCACATTAATATAAGGATCAATTGTTGTTAAATAGGTTTGATAAATCTTACGCACCTCATCATCAAGTCCATCATCATTAATAATTGTCTTCGAATTAGACAAATCATTTATATTTTTACTGTCTAATTCTGGAAAACGATACGACGTATTTGCAACAATCCTAATTACTGTCTGTATATCAGACATATCCAAACTAAAAAACAAACTATGTTTCTTATTGATTGCTAGATTAGTTAGAATATGTAGCAATAGACTTGTTTTACCAGTACCAGGATTTGCACCAATCACATATAAGCCAGGTTTAAACCCACCACCAAGGATAGAATCCAGTGAATCTATACCTGTTGGAATAATTTCACCGCCATTAACTTTGTCACCATCATTCTTTGTCTTCAGTAAATATTCTCCGAAAACATCTCTTTTAACTCTTCCAATATTTTTGGATTTAAAGTTGCTTGCAGTAATATTGAATCCTTCTTCAAATATTTCATTCATTGGCACAGATTGCCCATTAGCATCATTAATCACAAACATGAATACCTTCCTCCTTCCAAACGATTTTGCTCATGACCATTTTGTCATTAGTACGTTCTTCTTTAATCATAAACTATTCCTCCTTTACACTTGATTAAAAAATAACTTAGGCGACAGCTAATAACACTAAAAGGAGCCGTATTTGCCTTAATAATAACAAAACCGCGGAATAATTCCTTCTGAAAGAAGTAAGATATTAATCCCTCAATTAATTGTTAAATATCCTATACTATAAAACTCAATTTGTCAATAAATCCCCTAAAGGGGTTTTTGAGGGCTTAATATCTAACTATATAGAAAAAAAGTCATCGAGAATTCTCGACAACTTTGCTACTTTAAAAAGTTAAAAATCTACTTCAAAAATCTAAAAGTCTAAAAACCGAATTAAATAGTACACTTAAAATCTTAATATTAGTGATATATTACCATTAGCAATAAGTTGCCTTACTTGTGCTTGTTCGCATAAAACACTACAAACAGAAATAATATCATTATAAAGTTTATCTATCTGATAATCTATATCATGTTTCTTTGCATACTTAATATTAACTATATAATCATCTAATTTAAGTTCTTTCTTTTGTACCTTAAACACTGCCTTAAAACTTATATTATCTGACAAATTACTTAAAACCATAATAATAGACTCTAATAACTTAAGAATACTATCTTTGGAATTTGGCTCAGTTGTAATTTGATATAAATAAGTATCCCTCTGTTGCTTTTGATTACGATACACATATATTTCGTTTGTTAGATCTCGCAACTTCTTGTCGTATTCTAACTTACTCTTATTAGACTTACTCTTGTTGCTACCAATCTTCATCATATGTAAACGATAATCGATCTTGTCAGCTATCACAAAAGATAAATAGTTACATCCAAGATTCTCTACTGGAAAAAGATTGGATATTTGTTTCAATTCAAACCTTATTCTCATAAATTTACTAATCCTACATATAATACCTTTAATTTCAGTTGCTTCACCATTAATGCCATTCTTATTCTTCTTGGGAAGATATAGAATATTGATATCTATAATATCTTCTTTATTACCAGTATACAAATTGTCATTTTCTAAGCTCTTTCTATATCTCGTCTTACTTAAATCCCAGTAAATAGTCTTGCTATTCAACAGACTACATGTATTAATAATTTTCTCTTTCAATTTAATATTGTTAACCTTTGGGAATATAAGTCTTAATGAATCTATAGGGATGAAGAAGTAACTGTCATTAAAATCATTCTTATTCATCAATGAAATATAATAATGGTTAATTAACTTCAGTAACTTTCTTTCCTCCAAAGTAAAAGTAGAATTAAACATTTCTATTCCAAAAGAACCATTATTAGCTGTACCATAAGTTATTTCTTTCTGATATATACCATTAGAATGATTAGTACATGTATAAGTCATATCAAACATTTCGTATGAAAATTTGTCACTAAAATCACTTAATGTACTTCCTAAATCTACATTATGCCTATAGGATAACTCACTTGATAAATTCTTTAAATACTTCTGAATAGAATCATATATTCTATCAATATCTTTAGAATTACCCAACTTGCTAATAGCAATATCTAAATCATCGTTAGGTAACAACTTAAAAATACCATGCTTTTGCATTTCTTTAAGAACTTCTAGCATAATTATCCCTCCTATAAATATTCTACCACAAAAAAAGAAGAAAGAATATGAATAAGACTAAAAATCCAAACTCTTTCCATAATAATTATTTAGAATTCTCAACTATATATATGTACTTATAAATAGTTGGATACGATAATTGAGTAACTCTAGCAAAAGCCATTTTGTTTAGAGTTCCATTCTTATACTTAGGATAATACTGCATAAACACCTTTGGAATATCATCATAAGTTGACTTAGGACGTCCTAACTTCTTACCAGCCTTAACAGCTGTGGCCAATCCCAACTTAATCTGGTGCACCTTCAGCTTTGCTTCCATCTCACCGAAAACAGCATTAATCTTAAGCATTCCCTCGATCATTGGATCTAGAGCACCAGTTCTACAGTCAATATCTATCGTTCCAACTATAAGCCTAAATCTCTTTGCGATAATCAAATCAATGATATCACATAGTGCTCTAGTGTTCCTACACAAACGAGTTATATCAGTAACTATTAAAGTATCACCCTCATTCATTTCTTCTAATAGTGCATCAAGAACTGGTCTATTATCCTTTCTTCCTGAAATGTATTCATATTTAATATTTGAAATATCTACTCCTCTTGCTAATAATGCATCAACTTGGTATTTAACATCTTGCTTATCCGTAGAACATCTACTGTACCCAAATAGTTTACTTTCCATATTGAATCCTCCTTACTTCGAACCATAAAAGAAATCCTCTTTCACATTTCGTTTATATAAATCACTTAAATTTGGGTAAAAAGCAACACATTTCAGACAAGTTTCTAGTATAAACGAAATCAAATGATTTCGTTTACACCCCATATTAGGCCAAATAAAAAGAGTAATAGGCTTCAGCACCTATTACTCAAATCTTATACTTTCGCTAGTTACAACAGATTTAACGCACCTAAATTACAAAGCATCAACAGGAATCCATCTTATAATTAAATTATCGTCATCTTCTTCATATTTCATCTTAGTTATATAATTAGATGTAGCCTTAATTTTAAATTGACAAAGTAATAATGGAATATTGCTCTTGATTTTAAAGTCGTTATAGAAGCCTACTTTTAATGAAGTTATATCACCACGATACATTAATTTATTCAAAATATCATCACCAAGCACCTGATGTAGATACATCTTATCAATATAAATAGTACCTGTACTAAAAACATACCCATACTCAAAAATAGGATCATCTATAACTTTAAAAGTACCATTTAAATTAATATCAAACTTATTCAAATGCTTATTCGATATAAAAATACTCTCACCATTATAGAACATTAATTCAACACCTCTTACATCTTCAATACTTAATTTAAATGGATTAGTTCTATTCATAACAGCTCCTTCACTTACTAATTAAATATATAAAATAAAAATAGAATCAACGTTATGTTGGTTCTATTTCTCAATTTCGCTAATCTCTAATTCAGTATCGCTCGTTAACAAAAGATTGTACTTATCCTTAAGAATAGTCCTTAATCTTTCTATATCTTCTGGTGTTCCATATCTTATATCACACAGACTATCTATCGAAGCATTAAATACACCACTAAGGCTTCCTTCATACAAAGCAGACATATTATACCCTGTAGCTATATAATAAGCCAGATACTCATCTATGAATGTACTATGAAGGTAATTTCCTATTGCCTCCTCAAATGGTTTGTTAATCTTCTCAAAATCTTCATCACTTATATCAAAATCATTTCTAATCATTCTTAACCACTTCTTCAAACTCTAATGGATCTTCCTTTATAATCCTTAACATATATTTTTGCTCAAGTAAATCAGTTATTTCACGTTTAATAGTGGTCATGTCATTTGGAACAACATTGAATGTATCCATTGCAGTATGAACTAATACATCATAAGATGCCGACCATATTGCACTAGCCTTATATCCATTACCAATATAGAAAACTACATAATCTGGAATTACCTTCTTTTCTATATAATCATTACAGGAATCTATAAATGGAGCAACAATCTCATTAAATTCCTCATCTGTAATATCTTTGCCATCTTCTATCCTAAACATAAATACCTCCTTCATATGCTCGTAACCATAATAACATGCATTAAAAATAATTACAGCAGTTAAAATTTAGTTACTTTATATACTTTGAAAACATTCAACTTCATTCAAGATAAATATTACTAATATTTTCTGTATTCGTATTTCTATTTTCATAAAAATATAGTATAATAGTGTTATAATAAATATTTGTAAGGAGTGAATTTTATGAAAAGAAAGAAACTATTGATTGCAACTTTGATTTTTGCAATCTTAACCATTGTTGCTTATATAGGTAACAAAGAAATAATAAAGAAAGGAGAATCATATACATCAAGTGTTGCTGCCAATAGGATGATGGCTGGAAATATTATTACAAGTTTAGATAAACCTACAGGCCTAACATGGAAAGATGGAAGTACAGCAACTGCAAAATGGAATTCCGTAAATGGAGCAAACTATTATGCTGTTAATGTTATTGTCTATGATGGAGAGGAGATAATTGGTTTAGGAGAAACAGGAACTTCCTCTACTGAATTAGATTTACAGCAAGAGATTTATACAATAATACAATCTCGTTATTTAGAAAGTTATCAAGTAACTTATAATGTTCAGGCTAGATATTTATCAGATGACGGCGATGTAAACAGTGAATACTCCGATTATTCTGAATACTTATCTGTCAATAAAAAAAATGGAATTAAACTAGCTATACCTGATAATATAAGTATTGATGATAATAAAATAGCTAGATGGACTAA
>URVV01000010.1 GCA_900551455.1 uncultured Mycoplasmatota bacterium | reverse complement strand
AATGGTTTAATAAGAACATCAGTAAATCCAGCTTGTTTATATTCTTCATTATATTCATAATTATTATCTTTACTAAGTAAGATTACTGGTACTTTAAAGTTTCTTATTTCCCTCATCTTCTTTAATAATTCATATCCAGTTATTTGACTCAATTCTTCATCTAATAAAATTAAATCATATTTCTTCTTACTCTTTAACTTTGTTAAAGTATCTTTACCTGTTAAAGAATAATCTACTATTATATTGCTTCCTTTAAGTAGTTTTTCAACAATCTTATATGTTGCTTCATTATCATCAATAACTAAGATCTTTTTATTATCATATATTTCTTGGTATTTCTTTAAGTCGGCAGATTCTTCAAGTTGAATCTTTTGATCTAGAATTATCTTTACTTTAGTACCTACCCCATAATTTGAAGATATTAACATTGTTCCATTCATTAACGTAATTGTCTTATAAGCTTGAGAAGTATTCAAATCATTTAATTTTATCTGCTCTAAAGAACTACTTTTAATTCCTACACCAGAGTCTTCAATAGTAATTATTAATCTACAGATATCATTTTTTATAATAGTATTTACATCTAATTCAACATAACCCTTTTCAGTATACTTAACACTATTATCTAATATTAATGATAAAACTTTCTTTAGTCCTATTGAATCTCCATATAATAGCTCTGGGATATTATGTTCAATATTAGTTCTAAATTCAAGTTCTTTCTTCTTTACTTTAGGAGTATATATTCCAATTACCTCTTTTAAAATATTCTTTATATTATATTTATTATTATATACTTTTATCGAAGTAGAATCTATCGTAGAGACATCTAATATATCATTAGTCATATTCATAAACTTAGAAGTTTCCCCTTTAATATTTCTAGCACTATCCTTATCTTGTTCTAAAGAATCACTATCTAAGATTATATCAGCCTCACTATTAATATTTTTAGTAGTTTCTCTAATTTCTTGAGTCATATTATATAAAAACATTGTCTTCTCTTCATTAGCATTATCAGATATTTCTTTAGCTTTATGCATCTCATCTAAAAGTTTCATATCAGGGTTTTCAATGGTAAAGTACATAAGCATAGTTATAAATGCATCATTTGATGTTGCTAAAAGAAGTTCTGGAAATATTTTTTGAACAAATGAAGCAATTGTTCCTAAGAGTAAATAGGCATATATGGGTAAATATTTTTTGCTCTTTATGTTTTTATAACTTTTGATTAGGCAGAAAATGGTGCTGATTATTAAAATAATAATTCCTATGTATACGGCATTTACTGCTAATCCGTATGAATACTTAACATAATTGTCTACAATATTAAATTTTATTGGTAAGTAAGCAATTAAAATTGTTATTGTTATATATAAAATTGAAAAAGCTATTGTGACTTTTTTCATATATTCTTTTAATTCCTTCTTATCACTTAGATTTGATGAAATAAGAAAAACATATATTCCGAAGATTGATCCCCATAAAACTAAACTACTTAAAAATATTTTATTTATAATTATATATAAATTTAGATATTCAAGAGCAATTCCGGCAAAGATACAGCAAAGTAATTCTAATACAATGCTTATTATGTTAATAATTATTAATTTTGAATATATTCTATTTTCTGGAGTTTTTATTTTTTCTTTTGAATAATATGCTATATACAATAAGATGCTATAAAAGAAACTGATTATGGTAAAAAATATGGTACTATTTATTTTCATCATCACACATCCTTACTATTAGAGTATAACATACATTTAAGTTAAAAAAAAGAAAATTAGTTTTATTTTCTTTTTAATTCTTCTTCTCTTTTCTTTTCTAATTTTTTATAATCTACTTTTCCAACCGTTGTTAGCGGAAGATCATCTTCTAAAATAAAATCTGTTGGCTGAGAGTAATTTGGCAATTCTTCTTGACACAAGGCAATTAATTCTTTTTTTATTTCTTTCCACTTATTTATCCTGTCTTCTTTTAAGACAATATGAGCTTCTGGGGATGAGCCAAATTCTTCACTAGGAATAGTAATAACGCAACAGTTTTCTATGTTGGAATTTTTTTGAATTACTTGTTCCATTATTTGAGGATATATTTTAAATCCACCGTGAGCCATCATTCTTTTTAGTCTTCCTTTAAAATATAGAAAACCATCTTTATCTGCAGTAAATGCATCTCCTGAATGGATCCATCTTACTTTGTCATTATGTTGAATCATTACTTTTTTTTCTTCTTCTTCGTTATCTAGGTATCCTTGCATCATACTATCACCAGTAATACATAATTCACCAACTTGGTTATATAATAATTCGTTATCAGTATTCTCTTCAAAGATTCCAACATTTACCTTTGGTAATGGTATTCCTAAACTTAGTAGTTTGTTTCTTGTTGTTAGGCATAAAATTGCAGTTGAGGATAATTCTGTCATACCATATCCTTTTTCGGCTACTGCTTTTGAATTATGACTTTCTAGGAAAGCATTGCATTCTCTTTCTTTTGTTTCACTTAGGGTGTCGCCACCTATTCCTAGATGTTTTAGACAACTCCAATCCATTTTTAGGGCTTCTTTATCGTGAATAAAATCTTCAACATAGCTAGGTACTGTTAGGGTGTGATTAGGTTTATATTGAATCATTGATTCAGTAAATTCTTTGGGTGATAAGATTGGGGCGATAATGTTGGTTATTCCTAGAGACATAGGCATATGGATAGTAGCAACAATTCCATATGCTACAAAAGGAACAATACCATTTAAAAAGGTATCTTTTTTACTATATCCGGTATCAAGTAGTTTGTATTGTAGTGCCATTGCATTAAAGTTATCATTAGATAATTTAACGGTTTTTGAAATACCCGTTGTTCCGCCAGTATGAACTAAGGCTGCTAAGGTATCTTTTTGATATGGAGGGACTTTTACTTTTTTAAAAGGTGTGAAGATATTCATTAAGTGATTCCAAGATATATATTTCTTTTTTTTCTTAATATTAGTTATTTCATTATATAATTTAGAATTGTTTTTTTGTTTTTTTACTTCTCTTATTTTCTTAATTAGTCTTATTATTTCTTTAATTGATGGGAGTTTATTCTTTTTAGATATTTCTTTTAGCATAAGTGATAATTCTTCGGAATCCTTTTTAAAAGCTAAATTAGATATTTTATTAAAAGGAAATGGTACTGAATTATATGGTGAGACGGTTATAATGTTTTTAATACTTTGGGTATTGTTTAGAGCTTTATCAAATTCAGGTAAAAAGTTGTCCATTACTAAGACGGTAGTTGATTTTACTTCATTTATATAATTTGCTATGGACTTAGCATCACTTCTTACATCTATTAAATTTATGACAGCTCCCATTTTATTTAAGGCATAGAAAAGAATTTCTATTTCAGGATTAGCTACGGACATAACGGTTACAACATCTTTAGGTCTTATACCTAGACGGTATAGTTTTTCAGCTGTTTTATCAATTTCTTTTTCAAATTTTTTAAAAGTTATTTTTTTACCAAAATAAGAAATTGCAAAAGCATCTAGATTATCTTGGTTTTCATAACACATATATTCATATGCTGACATATTGGGTATGTCTTTAGTAATTGCATCTTCACTATAGTATTTTAACCAAGGTTTATCAATACTTAAATATCCAGTTCCTGGTCCTTGGATGGTGCCTAATGATAAATTTCTTAAATATAGATTTCTTTCTTTTATTTCTGATGATGAAAGTGTTGAGAGTTTCTTTTTGTATTCTTTTAATGATTCTTTATTCATAATTTTCCTCCTTAAAAAATGTGCATATATTTTAGTTTATATTTTAGCGAGTGAATAGTATATGCCCTATTTTGGTTATTTTATGACTTATATAGTTTATTTTAGCAGATGTTTTGGCTTTAGTAAAGAAAAAGCCATTAAAATAATGGCTATAATTGATTTGAGATTTATTTTTTTCTAAGAATTTTTAGTTTAATGTTTTGTGGAGGATAGAAAATGTTTGCTAATTTAAAGATTCCTTTTTCGTTTGAAAAGGTTGTAATTGGTGGGCAAATAATACCTGTAGTGTTGGGTGTTATTTGGATTTTTCCTCTTGAGTATTTGGGAAATAAGTTATTACTGGCACCAATTAGGCCTATGTTACCTGGAATAATTGGATCTAGGTAACTTGGGATACAGCCAAAGTGATTATGTCCTGAGAAAACTATATCTGTTTTCTTTAGTGAGGGGATGCTAGTGAAGTTATGAGGATTAAAAATATTATTAGGACTATGTTCTAGGATGATATTTAGAGTATCATCTGGAAAAGTTATATTTTTAACAGTAGATAGCCAGATTGGTAATGGTTCTTTATGTTTATAGTATGTTCCTTGATATTTTGTTCCATAAAAATATATTTGATTATCTTGATAGGAAGTGTTTTCTAAGAGGTGTAAATTAGGGATGTTTCTTAACATATTTAGATACTTGGAATTTTCATTGGAAATATTTTTATAATTAGTTAGAATGTCATGGTTTCCTAAGATGGTAATTATTTTGGTTATTTTTGATAGTTTTAATAAGTAATCTCTTAGGGGGGGTAGTTCTTTTGATGAAATGTTAGGATCATCTATAAGATCTCCTAGTAAGAGAATATAATTGGGAGAGTCAGTAGTTAATTTAGATAGTTCTTTGTATAGATAATTTAGATTCATATTTTTATAATAGTGAATATCTGAATAGATTATAAAAGTTTTAGTTGATAGTAATTTATTATTTTCTATCTTATATATTTTAGACATAAATCCTTCCTTATATATTAATTTATTTTTGACAGTTTGGACAGTAGTAAGTTCCTCTACCATTAATAGTTGTTTTTAGTATTTTGGTATGACATTTAGGACAAGGTTGATTTTCTTTACCGTGAACTAGTATTTCTTGTTGAAATAATCCTGTAATACCATCTACGGAGGTATAGGTATGGATAGTGGTACCCCCTTTTTTAATAGATTTTTCTAAGATTTCCTGAGTGTTTTTGATGATGGCGGATAAATTTTTAGTAGTTAATTTTGTACCTTGTGTTTGGGGATTTATTTGGGATAGATAAAGGATTTCATCGGCGTAGATGTTACCTATTCCGGCAATTATTGTTTGATCTAGGAGAAGTGTTTTTATGGGTTTCTTTTTATTTAGTTTTTCTTTTAGATAGGTTGTTGTAAGATGTTTATCCCAGGGTTCTAATCCTAATTTTGATAAAGGGGTTAATTCTAGTTTATCTTTAGTTACTAGATACATTTTACCAAATTTACGAGTATCATTATATCTTAATTCTTGATGATTATCTAGGCTGAAAATAATATGATCGTGTTTTGTATATGGTTCATTTTGTTCTTTTATAAAGTATTTTCCTTCCATACGAAGATGAGATATTAGAAAGTATTTATCTAAACGAAAGATAATGAATTTTCCTCTTCTTGTAATATCATTAATTGTTTCGTTAGCAATATTTTTGATAAATGTTTCTTTATCAGGGGATGCAATAATACCAGGCCAAAGAACATTACAACTTATTATTTTTCGATTTTTTACTTTTCTTAGTAATCCATTTTTTACAGTTTCTACTTCAGGTAGTTCTGGCATAATATCAACTTCTTTCAACAAATATTTTATCAGAAAAAAGACTTAAAAGCAAAAGTTTTAAGTCAATTCAACATCAGTATATGAGAATCCACTACCAATACATAAATTTTGGTAAAGCAGTTTAACGGATGCTTCGGCATATTTATAGTGAATTTTATTATCTTTGATATAAGAATAGATAACGGAATCTAAATTATCTTTGATTAGATTTATATAGATATCTTTTTGTTCTATTAATTCTTTTTTAGATATGACTTCATTACATTCTTTATTGGGATTCTTTTTGTATATATATTCGATAGTGGGATCTTCAATTTCTTTGTTGTAGTATGCTGTTGCTAAATTTAGAAAGTTAGTATTTGCTAATTTTAAAATATCTTCGTTACTTAATACTTTTTTATTTTTCAAATTAATATTAATCGTATTTAGGTATGTATAAGTGTTTTCAACACTGACTATGTACTCTTGATATATGGTTAAGATATTGGCATTAATTTGAGCCCAGACATTACTTTCTAGTATATGAGTATCTTTAAATTGTTATTTCGTTTCAGGGTCTTTGTTAGTACTGTTGATTATTTTTTCAATGTCTTTGATGTTATTATCTTGCTTATCAGTAAATTTTTTTATTAAAGTAGAATCAAGGTTTTTAAAGTTTACTTTTTTTAGGGTTTCATTACTAATATTATAATCTTCGATAGTTACAAAATCTTCGATATTTTTATATTCTTCAGTTGTTTGGTTATCATTTTCTTTTGATTTAAGATAATTTATACAAAAAATGGAGATTCCTAGTAATAGTAGTAATAAGATAAAGATGATGACTTTTAATATTTTATTTTGTTTTTGAATATTTTCCATAAATATTTACTCCTTTCGTATATTATAATACTCATAGTATAGAAGAATTTAGGATGTTTATTATTTGGCATCATACCAATTAGAACCAAATTCAATATCAACTTCTAGAGGGACATCTAGGGTAATGGTGGATTCCATAATGGTTTTGACAATGTTTTTGACTTTTTCTTTTTCATCATTTAGGACATTAAATATTAATTCGTCGTGAACTTGAAGAAGCATTGTACTTTTTAGTTTTTCTTTGGTAAATGATTCATCTATTTCAACCATAGCCTTTTTTAGAATATCGGCACTGCTCCCTTGTATTGGAGTATTTAGGGCCATACGTTCTCCCATACTTCTTTGAAGGTAATTAGAACTGGTTAATTCTTCGATGGTTCTGGTACGATTCATAATAGTTTTAACATAACCGGTTTGATGGGCTAAAGCTATTTCTCTATTCATATAATCTTTAATTCCTGGATATGTTTCAAAATAGGTTTCAATAAATTGTTTAGCTTCTTTAGGGCTAATACCTAGATCTTCGGCAAGGCCATATGGACTTATTCCATATAGGATACCAAAATTTACAGCTTTGGCTTGACGACGCATATTTTTAGTAACGGCATAATCTGGTACTTTGAAAATGTCCATAGCTGTTTTTGTATGAATATCTTGTCTGTTATTGAAAGCATCAATTAATTCTTTAACTTTGGATAAATGAGCAAATATTCTTAATTCTATTTGGGAATAATCTGATGACATAATAGTAGAATTTTCTTCAGGAATAAAGGCTTTTCTTATTAGTCTTCCAAATTCATTTCTAACTGGAATGTTTTGAAGGTTTGGTTCGATTGATGATAATCTGCCAGTTCTAGTTAGGGCTTGGGTGTAGATGGTATGGATTTTACCATCTGGCATTACAGAATTAAGAATTCCCTCTAGGTATGTTGTATATAATTTGTTTAGGAGACGATATTCAAGAATTAGTTTTATGATGGGATATTCGATTAGTTTTCCTAGAGTATTAGCATCGGTTACATAACCGGTTTTATTCTTTTTGCCAGATGGAAGTTTTAATTCTTCGAAAAGAACTACTCCTAATTGTTTGGGTGAGGAAATGTTAAATTCGTGTCCTGCTAAATTGTAGATATCTTTACTAATTAATTCTATTTTAACTTTTATTTCTTCTTTCATTTCTTCAAGAATAGATTTGTCTACGCGTATTCCATTTAATTCCATTTTAGCTAAAACTGTTGTTAGAGGTAATTCTATATTGTTATATAGATCTATTTGGTTATTAGCTATTAGCTTATCCTTTAATGAAGTCATTGTATCATATATAAATTTGGTTTTTTCAAGGCATAATAATTTATATTCAGAAGACTGATAATCAGGATTTTTAGAAGGATGAGAAATGTTATAATTTAGATCATTAGCTAGATAAATTAAATCATCTTTTACGGAATAATTTAGAAGATATGCTGCTAGCATTGTATCAAATGTACAAGTTGGAATATAGAAATTTTTTCTTTTAAAGATTGAATATAATTTTTTGTAGTTATAGGTATAAATATTAATTCCTTTTAGGAAGTCTGTATTAGTTAAGGCGTCTTCTTTTATATAAAGATGAGTGGTGTTATTATAAATACTTATACTAATAATGTTGGCTTGATGATAGTTATCATTATCTAATTCTAGATTAATAGCAACGTCTGTTGTTAGATTTATTTGATTTATATCAGTTATTTCTTCGTAAGTAATATTGGTTGATGAAGAGGATTTAGGAACTTTTTTTAATAAAGAGTGAAAGCCAAGATCGTGATAAATGTTTATTAGATCGTCAGTATATTCTTGTTGGTATTTTATATGTTCAAAGTTAGTATCTATAGGTACTTCACGATAGATTGTAGCAATATCATATGACATATAGGCATTATCTTTATCATTAATTAATTTTGTTTGAGTGGCTCCTTTAATGGAACTAATATTTTGATAAACGCCATCTAATGATCCGTATTCTTGAAGTAGTTTAATAGCAGTTTTTTCGCCGATGCCTTTTACACCTGGAATGTTGTCGGAGGTATCTCCCATTAGTGATTTTAGGTCTATCATTTTGATTGGCTCTAGTCCATAAGTGTTATAAAACACTTCTTTATTCATACGAATATAATCTTTTTGTTTTAGTAGTTTTACTTCAATGTCTTCGGATATTAATTGAAGTAAGTCTTTATCACTACTGATAATTGTTCCTACATATTCGGGTTCTTCATCTATTTTTTTTGAAAAGGTGCCAATAATGTCATCAGCTTCATAACCAGGACATTCATAGTATTTTATACCCATAGCAGTTAAGATTTTTTTAGCTACGGGGAATTGACGTTTTAAGTCATCTGGGGTTTCATCTCTTTTTCCTTTGTAATAATCATATTTTTCGTGGCGAAAAGTTTTTCCAATATCAAATGCTACCATTATATATTCAGGGTTTTCTTCAGTAATGATTTTATTCATCATATTAACAAAGCCATATAGGGCATTTGTTGGAAATCCTTCTTGATTGGTCATTATTGATCCTGAGTATAGGGTGGCAAAATAACTGCGAAACATTAAGTTATTACCATCTACTAAAACAATTTTTTTCATATTATTCTTCCTTTCATTAGCTAGTTATTAATTGTAATGTGTTCTTATATATATCATATCATAAATTTAGGGATAAAAGAAAAAAACTTGGAAAAAGTTCCAAGTTTAATTATTTGATTATATATGGTGAATCAATAGTTCCATCACCGCTTGTCAATAGGACTCTTGATTTTAGATATACTACAGGTCTTATTTTAAGAGTATTGTTTATGTTAGTTAAATTTATACTGCTACCTATAGTATATACTTTATCATTAATAATTTCTACTGTTGGGGATTCTTCTTGTTCTTTGGTTGTTGGTGTCTTATAATCTATGGTTCTCGTCCACTCTTCTTGAAGTAGATTTAAATAGTTTTTTTGTAGGCAAGTGCTTATAAGATTAGATAGTGTTAAATTGCTGCATACAGAAGCGCTTAAATAGTCAGTTATGTTTAAAAGATTTATCTTTGACTTTAATTCGGTATTTAAATATTTTATTTGTTGAGACTCATCAATATATTCTTCTTGATAGGTGATTTCTTTTAGATAATTTTGGTTGTTTAGTTTGTATTCTGTGTCTAAATATTTTTTTATTAGAGAGTTATTCCAAGAATTATTTTGGTTAGTTTGATATTTCATTGGTTCTAAATAGTCATTTTTTATTATTTTTGTTAAGTATTTTTTCTCGGTTTGATCATAATATGTGCCAATTATTCGCCATAGTTCACAAGTAGATGTATCTTGTTCATTTGTACAATTATAGTAGATAAAATTATGAGGATTGTCACCATAGTATAAGTAATTATCTATATTATTGGTGGTTACTTTTTTTATTCCTGATTTTCCTGCAAGATATCCATTTAAAAGGTTATAGTTGGTTATTTTATATATATCATTATTATTAGCTGTTTCTTTTTTTAGGGTTATTATTTGATAGATTGAACTGCATTCTTTACCTTCTATACATAGGTATTGGTCTTTATACTGGGTAATATCTTCAATGGAAGCAGTAGTTATTTCTTTAGGGTTTGTTAAGGTAAAGTTTTCTCCTTGATAAGTAAATTTATCTGATATATAAAAGGGTACTTCATTTGGAAGGATTATTTCTTTAGTTAGATTTTTATATGTTAGGTATCCTTCTTTATCTTCATTAAATTTGTTATTATTTTCTTTTAAATAAGTTGATAATTCTTGGTAAGAATTAATTGTTTTAGTAATGGTTGTTTTATCGTTATCAATATTTAGGGAACAGGTTTCTTTTTTTTGATTTGTTGAAACACCAATGTTTATTTTTACATCATAATCGTTATCATTAATTATTAAAAGGGGTACTCGTACTCCGGTAATACTTGGGATAATACCTGATGAGATATTGGTGGTAGCGGTTACTTGAAATACTTTAATACTGGAAGTTTCAATAGATTTGTTAGGTATTTTATACCAGGTGCTGTAGCATAGATCATATGTAAATGTGTTGTATATATCGACGTCTGTATTTATATAACTATTTTTAGGTATTGTTATTTGTCTATATTCAGACATATTTTCAGTTATCTTTAGAGTATTTGGAGTATGAATTGTAACAACACTAGATGTTTCTCCTTCAAGGGTAAAGATAGCATAGGTTGAATATACGGATAGAGCAACTATACCAACAATTATTATTAGTAACAGGTATATTTGTTTTGTAGGTAACTTACTCATATAATCACTCCCTTATTATTATTTATTTATATCTGGCTTGAATGGCATGAACATTTATTTTACCAGTTATGATGTGTCCCATTTCAAAATTTTGATTATAGTTAGTGTTATCTAACCAGATAATCAATGTATATGTAGCCGTTTCACCGTGACCTAGAAAAATATTATTTATTAGATTTTTTGCTCCTTTGTTTTGAACTGTACCTCTAGTTAATTCTTTTCCTTTACTGTTATATAGGGCATATTTAATGGCATTTGCAGCAAATTCATTTTTTGAAATGTCTAAGTCGAGGGCGATTATTTGATCTAGAGTTCCAGAACTAGAAATTGCAAAATTATTGCGATAAACATCTTTGTAGGAATTATATGTAACATTTTTTAATGGTAATAATTCTGGATTTTCTAAGTAAATTCCATTAATATAATTTATTTGTAGGGTTCCTGTATATAGGACAGTCCCCTCTTCTTTTTGGCTAGCTTTTAACATAAAGTATGCTAAAGTAGCACCAATAATCATAGTAATAAAGGTTAAAACTAGAACAATTAAGTAGAATAGTTTTTTCTTGTTTTCACTACTTTCTATCATTACTATCACCTATTATAATGATACACTAGTTAATAAAAAAAAGCAAGATTATTATTATTTATTTCTTGCTTTTTTTATGTCATTTTTTTTATTTTAGTCTACTCTACCAGTAATAATTCCACTTTCACCTTCAACATTGGCTTTTACAATAATTGTTCCTTTGTATTGTTTTCCTTGGTCAATATTTTGATCATCATTATTTTCTTTGATGAAGATTACTAAGTCATATACTTGAGCAGTATTAGTAATAGTTTTAGTGTTTAATTTGTTATCAGCTGTTAGACCAAAAATAGAATTAACAGCCATTGGATTAGTGTTATATGTTTTTACTCTTGTTGATTCATTTATTGAATAGCAATTATTACTTTCATCTTCGTCTTCATTAGTACATAAATTTAGATTTAATGATTTGGCATTTTGTTTACCTATTACTTGCCATCTCTTTTCTTCGATACAATTAGCTTCTTTAACTTCGTTAGTATCTCCTTCGAAACTTGCATATTCTTCAGAACTACAAGTGTATGTTCCACTTACATCATATAATCCATAACTTAAATAAGTAAAAGTATTTAATTCATTATTTAGGGTAGCAGTTATTTCTCTTTCAACATCACTACTTACAGAAAAACGATAGATACTGCAAACTTGTTTTCCTTTAGTATCAATACATTTTGTTTTTTCATTTTCGGCAAAGTTACCATCTTCAGAAAATGAATCTTTACGCATTGCATATACTTTTTTTACAACATCTAGAGTGGCTGGAATTAATTCATCAGCTTGAGCTGATACTTGTTGCCCATCTAAGTATTGAACACTAACGGTAGCACCTTTAGCATTAACTGCTCCTTCTTTACTGCTTGTAGAAATTGAGAAATATGCTAAAGTGGCTCCAACTAAGGCTACTATTAAGGTAGCAATGGCTACAACGCCATAGAATATATCTCTACTTTTATTATCACTCATAATATCACTCCTTTATTATCTATACCAATGATATCATTAACTTTTAGAAAAAGCAAGTTTTTTATTTAATTTATTTTATTTTTTTGGTATACTTATTTTGGTGATAAAATGAATGATTGTATTTTTTGTAAAATTGTAAATGGAGAAATTCCCTCTAAAAAGATTTATGAGGATGAGAAAATTTTTGCTTTTTTAGATATTAATCCAGTAAGTACGGGACATACTTTAGTTATTCCTAAGAAGCATACTTTAGATTTTGAAACAATTAGTGAGGATGATTTTAATAGTGTCATTGATGGAGCTAAAAAAATTGCTAAATTATTAGTTAAAGAATATAATGCTGATGGATATACTTTAGTACAAAACAATGGAATTGCACAAGATGTAAAACATTTTCATTTGCATATAATCCCTAAGTATAAGAAAAAATAAATTATTAATAGATAAAATAAAAAGATTACTTTTAGTTGATGTAAATACATCACTAGAGAGTAATCTTTTTAAAAAAGTTAAATTGTTTAGTCTAAGATATAATAAATTATATCTATAATAGCTAGCTATAGTTATTTTATAATTATTTTTATATTCTTACATAAGATCCTAGGATGATAGCAAGTAAGATGTAAATTACTAAAACGATTAAGTATCCACTTCCACATCTTTTATAGCTTTGACAAGTAGTAGTGGTACTGCAAGTAGTGTTTGACATTTTTTTACCTCCTTTTTGAGTTATTTTATATCCATGCTCCTAGTATGATTATTAATAAAATGAATAGAACTAAAACAATAGCAGCTGATGATCCGCATCCACAATTTCCCATATACACAATCCTCCTTTTTTGTCTTTTCACATTATTGTATGGAAATATTTAAAAAGTGTGAATGTTTAAAAAAATTTTATTATAAAATATTTTACTGTATGTTCTTTTGTCCCATATTTTAGGGAAAGTATTGAATTTTATTATTTTTTTTGTTATGATAGGTATTGTGTTAAGAGAGGAGAGTTAATAATGGCAAAAGATAAAAATGCTAAAAAAACACAAAATAAAAATGTTTTAGAAAATAATGCGAAAGAAAAGAAAAACTACGATAAAGTTAATTCAGTTATGAAAAATATTGATGATAACCGAGTTAGTATTATTTTATTTGTTGTAGGTTTTTTAGTTGCAACGTTACTATTTAGGTGTATTTTATGGCCTGATAGAATAGCTACTTTAAAAGATGGAACACAACCTGTAGCTACTTTAACTGATAAGACTATTACAGCTGATGATTTATATGAGGATATGAAGAAACAATATTCAGTTAATATTTTACTTAATAAAATTGATGATACTATATTATCTAAGTTATATGAAGAGAATAAGGATATGAATGATGAGGTTACAAATACTGCTGAATCTTATTATCAATTTTATGAGAAGAATTATGGGTATACAAAAGAACAATTTTTAAGTGAGAATGGAATTACAGAAAAGGAATTCTTAGAAAGTTTAAAATTAAATTATCGTAGAAATAAATACTATGAAGATTATGCACTTAAGTTAGTAACTGATAAGGAAATTGAGAAATATTATAAAGATGAAGTTTTTGGCGATGTTGATTCTGAACATATTTTAGTAAGCATTGATAAGGAAAAGGGATTATCTGATGAAGAAGCTAAGAAGTTAGCAAAGGAAATTATTGCTAAGCTTGATAGTGGTAAAAAATGGGATGAAGTTGTTGAGGAATACAAAGATAAGATTACTCATGAAAAGTTAGGTTATCGAGCTTTTAATGCTAGTTTAGAAAGTGCTTATTTAAAGGAATGTAAGAATTTAAAAGTTGGAGCTTATAGTAAGGAACCTGTACTTACATCTTATGGTTATCATATTGTTTATAAAGTTAATCAAAAAGATAAACCTGAATTAGATACAGTTAAAGATAGTGTTAGAGAAGTTTTGGCTACTCAAAAAAAGAAAGCTGATGAAAATTTATACTACAAAGCTTTAATTAGTATGAGAGAAGATGCAAAGTTAGAGTTTGTTGATACAAAACTTGGTAATGAATATAAACAATATAAAGATAAATATAAATAAAATTTGGTTATTTAAAAAGCAGATAATGATGTTATCAAGTTGAAGATTACATCAAACTCTGCTTTTTTAATGTTTTTAAAGGAAAAGTTTATACATTAATTATAATAATTCAGGTAAGTTTAATTCTTGTTTTACTCTTTTAATACTTTGATAGATTTTATTTAGATCTTTTTTTGATAACTCTTGTAATTTACTATAGATAATATTTGAATCTTCTTCGATTAAATTATAAATATCATAATATATATATTTTAGGATATATTCGTCTTTTGTTTTATCTAAAGATTTTAAGTATTTTTTTATGTATTTACTCTTTTCTTTGGTAATTCTACTTTGATATGTTATTTTATTTGTTTTAATTATTTGATATTTTATATTTATGTTCTTAAATAGATCTTTATCTTCTAGTATGTCATCAGATTCTTCGAAGATTAGACTACTTTTTTTTAAGACTTTCCCATTACTATCAAGATATAATCCAAGAATTTCAAAGCCGCTAGTAATTAAAAACATTTTGTTAGTTTTGGATAAGGTTTTTGAATCGATAATGATGTCATTATTTTTTATATTTAAATAATCTTTGGTAGATACTTTATAGATGGGTATTTTTTTGATGTTAATTATTTTATCAGTAGATTTCCATTCATAAAATTCATAATAGGTATCATGAAAATTTAATACGATGTCATATACGTAATCCATATTTTTTATCTCCTTTTATATACATAGATAAATTTAGTATTATAAATCCTAAGATTGTAAAATAGCACTCTATTCTACTGCTTATAAATTTAACATAATACGAAAAATTATACCCAATATTTAGTAGATTTAAATATAGAATTAAATAAATGAATCCTATGGTCATTAGACCAAAGCCAAATAAAAAGAAAAAAATACGGGTCATTTAGTTACCACCTATAATAGTGTATTCTAAAGACGGGTATTTTATTATTCTAAATAGTTAGTATCATCATTCGAGAAAGTAATTTTTTCATTATTATCCAATTTTACATCACTTATTGCTTCGAATTTTTTACTTATTTTGTTTGAGGTTATATTTAGGGCATCAACATCTTTGGTAACGGTTTCAATACTTTTAGATAGTTTATTCCATCTTTCTTTGTATCTTTGAAAGTCAACTCCTAGTTTTACTAATTCATCATGAACTACTTTTGAATATTTATCTCTTTCAATATTTTTTATTAGTATTTGTATAGTAGTTAATGATGACATTAGGGTTGTTGGTGATGCTATCCATACTTTTTTACTGTATGCATATTCGATTAAATCATTATGATAGGCATTAATTTCAGCAAAAATGGCTTCAGCAGGTAAAAACATTATGGCTTGATTGGAGGTTACTCCGGGTATTATGTATTTGCTACTTATGGCGTCAATGTGTTTTTTGACGTCAATTTTAAATTGTTTTTCGTGTAGGTCCCTTTCACTATTACTTAGATTTTTATCAACCATTAAGCGATAGTTTTCTAAAGGAAATTTGGAATCTATTGCTAGGGTTCCTAGTGGCTCTGGGGTGAAGAGAACGGCATCAGCTATTGTCCCATTTGGTAAAGAATATTGTAAATGATAGATTTTATCATTTTTCTCTCCAAAAACACTAGATAAAATGTGTTTTAAATTAACTTCTCCGAAGATTCCTCTACTCTTTTTGTCGGTTAAAATACTTTGAAGAGAAACAATATCACCAGATAAACTATCTATTTTTTTCTGAGCTTCATCTATTTTAGATAATCTTTCAATGATGTTGGTAAATGTTTTGTTTGTCTTGTTAAAGTTTTCTTCAAGACGTTCATTTACTTTATCATTAATCAAAATTAATCTTTTTTCGACTTTATCTTCAAGTTTATCGAAGGATTCTGAGGTGCTTTTAGATAAGTCTGTTCTAAAATTTGATAATTCTTTAATGGTGGTTGTTTCTACTCGACCGATTCTTTCTATTAGATTGTTATTACCTCTGGCTAAGATAATTATTAATAAAATTATTACTATTATTAGTAAAGCTACTATTATATATTCTAACATATTATCACCTATTAATAGTATAACTTATTTAAGGTATTTTGAAAAGTCTAAATAGCCTTCCTTGACATAAAAAGTTTTATATCCAAATAAATTTAAACGATTACTTATTTCCATACTTTGCTTTCCATAATCACAATATAAATAGTAAGTATCTTGTTTATTTAAATATATAGAATAATTTGATAATAAACTATAATAAGGAATGTTTTTGGAATTATTTAAATGACCTTGATTGTAAGTATATTTATCTCTTATATCTATAATTATTGGATTTGGTAGATGAATTAAATCCTGTATACTTATCTCATTCATAATATCACCTATAGTAGTATATTTATATATTCATTTATTGATAAGTTAGAATGACTATGTATTTTTATAGAAGTTAGAGTTAAAAAATAAATTCCTTTAAATTCAGAAAACTAAAGGAATTTATTTCTAATTTTATTCATTATCATCAAAGAAGAAATCATCAAAGAAATTTTCATCATCGGTATTGTCACTATATAAGTTGTCATTTTCTTTAGATAATTCTTCAAGATTAATTGAGGTATTATCTTGGTTAGTGGTATTTGATACTTCAGAATTATCTGAATTAGGTAATTGTTCAACCCTGGTGTCTTTGACTGACTCTGGTTCTGAAGAATTATTTTCGGTGGTTTTTTGTTTTTCTTTTTCTAGTCTTTCTTCTTCTTCTAATTCAGCAATTTTAGCATCTATTCTTTTCACTAAATCATCTACATTAAAGTTGTTGTCAGTACCTACTGGTTCTTGATGAAGAAGGAATGGGTTTGCACCAAACATTGGGTTTGATGATACTAATTTTGAAGGATTTTCAAAGGCATCATCACTGTTTAGATTTCCAGACATCATTTCATTCATTTTTTTCTTTTTTAATTCTTTTACAAATTCTCTGATGTCAAATAATTCAACAGTATGTTTTTCTCTTGTTGGGTATGTTGCTTTAGAATAAACTTTTCCCCAATCCATTTGCCAGTTTGGAATTAATTTTGTTCTAAATGGCATTGTTCTTAGTCTTAAAGAAATGGTTTCATATTGTTTTAATCTTTGGAGATCACTTACTGTTACTAGTGGTCTTGTTTCTTCTTTTTTATCTTTTCCTACTTTTACAAGTTTTTCTCCACATAGTTTACTTAATTCTTCAAGAGCAGATAACTCACTACTAATTAGATATGTAATATTACAGTTACCTTTAATTGTTTCGGCTTGTTCTTTTCCATAAACTTGAGTTAATTGAGCATAGTTTTGAATTATAAAAGTAAAACGAATTAGCCTTGAACGAGCAGCAGTTACCATTGTTGTTACATCTTTTAATGGAGGCATATTAGCAAATTCATCAAGTATAAAATTTGTTCTATATGGAAGTTTACCTCCTGACTCTTGGGCAACATCAATTAATGTTTCATAGCATTGTTTGATAAAGATGGTTGCTAGGGAGTGAAGAGTTTTTTTCTCATCTTGAACAATCATAAATACTGCTGTTTTTTGACGACCGACATTTTTAATATCGAAGTCACTGTGACATAACATTTCTGATAAGTTATCACGTGAAGAGAAAATTTTAATTTTTTGTTTAAATGTTGCTAATACACCTTGCTTGGTTTCTTCAGCGGTGTATACAACACCGGAAGCATTTACGTATGCAGGACGTGATGGATCTTTAGAATTAAAGTATTCTTTTATGTAGTTATTGTTTGGTCCACCAAATCTTTCTTCGCCAAGGCTTGACATAAGATTCATACTGTTAAGATTGATTTGTGCTTCACTGGCATCTTCGAATAATCCTAGGGCTAAGCCGGTAAAGTAATCGGCAGCAGATTTTTCCCAAAAGGGATCAGCATTGCCACTTTTTTCTTCATATAAAATATTTTGGGCTAAGTCATCTAGTAACTCAATGGCTTTATCAGTGTTTCCTTCTTTGTATAAGTTGTATGGCAATGACATTGGATTCCAACCGTTACCGTTTTGAGGGTTACGGAAGTTTAAAAGGACAATATTGTATCCTCTTTCTCTTAACATTTCACCAGTTTGTTCATAGATTTCACCTTTAGGATCGGTAATAATCATTGATTCATCGTGTTTGGCTAGGCTTTGAACTAATGGGAATACTACTGCTTGGGTTTTACCTGATCCGGTAGCACCAATTACGATGTTATGTGCTTCACCGTTGTCAACCCAAATATCTTTACCATTATTGATAACTACTAATCCGGCAGCATCAGCGTGGTAAGCTTTGGGATCTATTTTGTTTAATTGTTTTTTTACTTCATTTTTTGTAGCCCATCTAGCATAACCATCACTCTTTTTTTGTCCTAGAGCGAAACCAAAGCCGGATTCTCTATCAAAGATATAAGAATTTACAGCAGCAAAGACACCAATTAATGCTAGAATAAATAATACCATAGTTGCGGCAATGTATTCACTTGTAAAGGCTTTAAAAGGCCATAATCCGTAGAAATGTCCCTCTCTTGATAAATATGATATATTTAGAACACCTATACTGCATAAATATAATAATAATACACAGAAGCAAACAAATATGATTAAATCTTTAGGCTCAATTTTGAATTTCATTTTTAACACCTCTCATATTAGTTAAATTATAGCACAAAATAAAGTCATTTTCCATACTTTTCTAATTCATTTTTTAATTATATAAGTTTAGATTTTAGAACTATTATTTAAATGTTTAAAATGTGAATTAATGTAAGGTTTATTTATTAAGAAAAATGAAAAATGAATGACTATTCATCATCCATATCGCTCTTACTCTTTATTATATTATATATAAAATATCCAAGTAATAGAACTATTAGTAAAATAGCTGAAAATATATATAGAGTATAATCTTTTTTTTGTTCATTATTTTTATTTGATGAACTACTAGGGCTTGAATCTGTTTTTAGAGATTCAAGAGTTAGATTAATAGCTTTGTTACTAGCATTTTCTTTGGTAAAGTTCCAGGTATATACATTTCCTTTTATACTATCAGCATTATTAGCAGTAACTTTTTTGTCAACGGTGATATTTACTGTTAAATTAGTTAAATCTGGATATTCATTAAAACAATTAGTTTTAGGGCTAGTTGATATAATAATAGAATTATTATAGTCTAGAACGGTTATTTTATTATAGCAAACGGAAATAGCTGAGGAATTAATAATACTATTCTTTGTAAAATCATAATTTAATTTTAGTGAATTGTTATTTAGTTGATAATTATATGTATCTATATTGGTGTCTATTACAGTGCTTTCGTCTCCTCCTATATTGTATTCTTCTTTATTAACAGGAATTGTCCATTCTTGATTTAGATTAGATATTTCTTCTTTAGTAGTACCATTAATAATTATTTCTTCTTTATAGGTGTTTTTTTCAATAGTTAAGTTGTATTCGCAGGTGCATCCGGTTAATAGTAAAATATTTGTTAATAAAATTAACTTTTTTTTCATATTTCCTCCCTTACATATCTTTTTTTATACTGCATAGTTGGTATTTACTTCATTTTGATAGTAGTCATCCATAAATAATACTCTTGTAGTATTTCCTCCACTATGGATATTTCTTTGTTGCATAATGACACCTGCTCCAGTCGATTCGGCAACCATATATTTTCCGCTTGCTTCATCGACGGCAACGATTAAGACAACGTGGCCGTCTGGACTGTTAATAAGATCTCCAGGTTGTCCTAGACAATTACTGTCTTTTTCAAGACAACTGTTGGCAAAAAATTTTGAATTAAAGTTTGAGGTCCCTGTTCCTGGGTCATTAAAACCACCATTGATAATAGCCCATTGAACAAAGCCACTACAATCAAAACTTATGTGATAGTAAATTTTACCCGAACGTGAAGGTTTTGATGGACGATATTCACCAAAGTTTTTTGAAATTCCTATTCCTTTGTGTTTTCCTCCCCAATAATATGGCATTTTGGCATCAAAATTATCATATAAATAATTTATCATTGATACGGCGGCAGTAACAACACCTTCTCTTGTACCAACTCCAGCAGTTAAAACACTGCTTTTTATAAAATCATTATATTGTTCTAGGGATGAGCCGTGTGATTCAAGAAATTTTGTTAAAGGTTCATTTATTTTATATGAAACATTTTTGGTTTCTTTTATATCTAAACCAGCAATTGATGTGATAAATGATTTTGAACTGATTCTTACGTCTTCATCTTTAAAATAGTAATCTATTATGTCTTTGTAGGTATATCCTTGGGTCTCTGCTAGATAAAGGGAACCATATTGACTCATTCCCATGCCGTGATTTCCGGCGCATGTTCCTTGTTTCCAAAGGGCTTTAATTCCCGTATGATTTTCTACCCAATCTACAGGGATTTTTTGATTTTTTTGTTGAATAGTATAATAATTATCGTCTTTATCAATACTACAGAAGGCATCATAATGTACACCATATAATTCATTACTAGATGATAATAATACTTCATTTTTAGTTTCTTCGACGGCTTGATATATTAGTTTATGATTTGATGTACTCCTAGAAGTTATATCTTTGAAGGCTTGGCGGCGAGCACTTCCTTCGATAGAGCAATTGTCATCGACGTGTTTTAATCCAAAAGTTCTAGCGGCAACGGCAAAAGTTTTATATATTTCTAAATTGTTGAAGCCTCCTACTTCGGCGGCAACAACTCCGGCAACGTAATCATCCAAACTATATGTAGCTGAGTTAGTAACAGCATAATTATTATTTTTATCAACAAAGATAACGGTTATTTCATTACACCTTGGAGAATAGTAACCACCACCTGCTACTTGATTATTATTTTCATTATATTCATTTCCCATAAACATTATTATTATTATTATTATTATCAAAATTGGCATAATAGCCATAACAATACTAAGAATATTAAGAATGGCGAAAACTATACTTATGATTTTCGCTATTTTTATGGCTTTTTTTGTTTTATCTATCGCTTTATCCAGACCTTTATCTAGAATTTTATCCACTACCTTACTATTAGCAATAACTGATGGAACGCCATGTGCAATAGCAACTTTTTTAGCAATTTCTTTGGCTACTGCCTTACCAGTTTCTTCAACTTGTTTTTGCATTTGTTCTTTTTTACTTAATTCTTCATTACTATCTTCTTCAGTATCTTTGGAAGGTAATGAAGGTGATGATAATCTATTGTTATGTTTTTTTTGATTAAATTCGTTGTTTGGTTTACTACTTAGATCGATTTTTTTCCCCATATACTACCTTCCCTTTTTTAAAGTTCTCACAAAGTGGGAGCTATTTATTATAGCCCCCCACCTGATCCAAATGATTCTAATTCATCTTCAGTTAGACTAACATCAATTTGCATTCTTCGATTTCCACAAACGAATAAAGCTTCACCTTGATTATATCTTTTAATATTTTCTTTTTCATTATCATTTAAATCTACAAGTCTTGATAAATCATCTACTGCTTGTTTTCTTAATCCCATTACTAAATAATATGAGGCGTTATCAAATATAGCTTTACCGTGCATTATCATATTATTAGCAACAAAGTCTGATGGCTGTTGAGTAATGATAATTGTACCAGTATTGTATTTTCTTGCTCTTCTTTGTACTTGGGCTAAAAATTCAGCACCAAGTTCGTTTTGTGAGCCTAATAATACATGAGCTTCATCTACGGATAAAACTGTATTTTTATTTGGATTTAAGCATAGGCTCCAAGCATATTTTAATACATTAAATAATAAGGCGTTTCTAATGTTCACATCAGAATTCATTATTTCTTTAATATTAAATACTAAATATTCATTTGAAGTATTTATTGTGGTATGACCATTAAAATAGTATTGTAATTCTTTTACTAATGGTCTTAATTTTAGTTCTAATCTTTCTAAAACGTCTCTTTCGTGAGTTTTTTCTGTCATTGAAGTTAATTTGCTAGTTACAGTAATGTATACATCTTGCATTATTGGAAAATCTTTTGATTTATAATGCATAAAATTTGTATTATATGCAATACCGAAACGAGCATATGTCTCTAAAACTATTTCTCCGAAAAGTGTTAATACATCTTCCTCAATATTAGGTGAATAGTATTTCATAAAGGCTTTGATATTTTGAATTGTTGAAGTTAATACGGTGTATCCTAAACCTTGACTTGCAATGGAATCATCATCACTATCCATAACTATTTCTAGTGGGTTAATCATACCGTATTGACCACCTTTACCTAAGTCAATTACTTCTCCACCATAATTCTTAGTCATTTCGGTTAGTTCACCTTCGGGGTCAACACATACTAATTGATAATTATTTCTTATGTGGCTACGAATCATTAATTTAGCTGCAGTAGATTTTCCAGAGCCAGAAGCTCCAAGGATAATCATATTAGCATTATTTCTATTGTTTTCTTTCTTTAATTGATATAGAAATTGATTAAATAAAACAACGCCACCTGAAAATTCTATTCCTAGTAATGTAGATAATCCTTCATCTTTTAAGCTATCAAAGATAAATGGATACATTGTAGCCATTGTTGGTGAAGGCATAATCGTCCCAATACGATCTTCGATTGGAGTTTTTTCAAAAATTGGTAACATTGATTTTAGAACATTTTGTTGTTCGAATCTTAAAGGAATGGCAACCATTTCCATTGAATCCAAATATGTTTTTAAATTTAACTTTTTATTTTCTAGTTCTTCTTTAGTGTCCGCAGTTAGCATTAAATGTAATTGAAAATCGAATGTTGTTGATCGTGAGGCAGTAAATTGTTGAATAAATGTTTCTAATGAATCCATATCTTGACGAATTCTTTCAAGAATAGTATTATCTCTTTCTACTTGATATTTTGCTCTTAAATCTGCGACTTCTTTATTTAGCATTTTAGTTAATGTTGTAAAGGGTACTGGAATATGTTTAATTGATACTTTTACTCCGGGGATATTTGTTAAGTCTGAAAGATATCCATCATTTATATAACGTGGGTATGAGATAACGGTTAATACTGTAGCATATTTGTCACTTATGATAAAATCTGAAGCGTTAAATTGTAGCCCTTTAGGGGCAAGTTGTGATTTAAAATTCACTTGGCAACACCGCCTTACTTTCTATTGTTTTTCCCCCATTTAGAAAACTATCTAGCATTGTCCTTAAATCAGTATTAGAAGTTTGTGTTGAGTCTAAGCCACAATTAGATAATCCTAATATAAGTGTTCTTAGACGTTTTTGAATTATATCATTATTATTTGATTTAAATAAAATGTAGAATTCTGTATCAGTTACATTATTGTTCATAAAATCATTAGCTTTGGCAATATCTTGACTAATTATTTTTTTAATTCTTGGATCTTGAACTTGATTATACTGGACTTGCAATGTTGCTAGATAATTTGAAATATCAACTGGTCTATCTGAAGATATTAGCCAAAATTCAAAATCAATAGTATCATAAAATGTTTTTAACATAGCTAAAATGTTATTTCTTGTATTGGTATCTAATATAAAGATATTTTTGGGTTTTACTTTTACTCCTGTAACTTTATATTTATTGTCTAATTCGATCATTCCATTAGCGATGTTTTTGACTGGAATCCAGTCTTCAGTATATTTTGAACTATTTGTCATCTTTGTACTCATCTCTTATGCACCAACCCTTCCACATAAATTTTCTTCTTCCATTATAGAAATCTAATATACTTTGTATTGCACATAATGTATTATGATAATTTGGTATGGGTAGAACCAATACTACAGCTAATAGCATTGGTATACAACACCCAATAAGTATCCAAGTATTGGCGTTTCCGAAGATTAACAGCAATACTACTGTTAATCCTACTCCACCACTTAGTATTAATAAATCTGGTAATGGACGGAACATACCAAATACCAATAAAGATTTCTTAGTATTTGCTGGTACTAAACTACCATTCATTAAGTATCACACTCCTTTTATTCATATATGTATATATTTCTTTATTTTTTACCTTCAGCAGCATTGGCATCGGCAGCTCTCTTTTCATCACTATTGTTGATTTCAGTGATGTCTCTAGTGGCTTCATCAGCAACATCGCCAATCTTTTCAGCAAATTCTTTAATTGTTGCAACACCAGGCTTTCCGCTATTATTAGCATCAATGGTCTTGACTGTTTTTTCAGTAACAGATTTCCCACTAGCATCTAATCTAGTTTGTTCAACAGTAACCTGTCTGCCTTCTGAAATTCTTTGAGCTTCTTCTATATTTGACTTAACAGTATCCCATTTTACATTGTCAAATTCTCCACTTGCTATTAAGTTATTTACAATTTCAGTTTGTTCTTTGTTTAGTGGACCTGTACCGACTCTATAGACTGTTCGAATGGCTTCTTCCATTTTTTGTCTAAATGCTGCTTGATCAGCCTCACTTCTTTCACTTACCGCATAAACTCTTGCAGCTTTTTCCATATCTTTCATTACTTTTTCTCTTGCGCTAGCATCTCCAATACCTCTATTATACCAGTCATTTTTGTATGATTCCATTGTTTTCATAACTTTCATATCCTTTACAGATGAGGATACTGAATCTTTTGCTTTTGTTATTGCTTGTAAATCTTCAACTTCAGTTTTTAAATCTGTTTTGACATTTTGATAGTAAGCACCTCTAAATGTTGCACCTAAGACGCTACCGCCAGCATTTACTCTAGCTTCATCTCCCTGGGTTGATTGTTGAGCAGATACTTGTGCGTCCTTGAATCTCCCTGTTTTAGCACCCGTACTAGCACCTTTGAAACCAGCTTTTGCGGCACTTACTGCATAAGTAGCGCCACGTTTTAATCTATCTTTGAATTTATTACCTTTTTTGTCTTTTTCGCTTATTAAATCTTTATTTAACCCTAGATGTTTTTTACCATCGGCACCAACACCTTTTTTAAAGATACTACGGGCTCCAGTTGCTAAACCAACACCTGCGGCAACTGGTTTTACCATAGAACTAATTGTTTTTCCAAGTGGTTCCAATCTTGATTTTGCTGAAAAGCCGAATCCAAGACTTGCTGCACCACCTTGAGGGAATAATTCTTTTAATAATTTTGGTGCTCTTTGAACAAAGATTAATAATCCCGCGATTACTACTATATATACAAATACGTTTATTTGTTCTCCATTTTTTGTCATTTCATAAAAATCTAATGAACTACTTAAAATTGATACTATCAACATCATAAAGTATAAGATAGCTAATCTAATAAATACATCTAAATAAGTGGTTGAACATTGCTTTGCCCATTTTTTTAACATACTATCTTTTTGTGGGGTAATTGAGCTTATTATAGCTACGGGGGCAATAATTTGCAGAAATAGTAGTTGAATATATCTTGTTCCTAGGTCTAGAACATAGGAGAATAAAACATATAATGTAAAGCACCCAAATACAAGAGCCAATAGTCCATCAAATTGAATTAACTTTTTCCCAGTTACTATTGATTTTAAACTTGATATTATGTCTCCAGCAAGTGCACCTTCTAATGCAAGCAGACCTTTATCTTCTTTAAATTTTGCAATATTTTTATCTACTTTTTCTCTGGCATCGTTGCACTCTTTTTCAGTAGTTTCTGAGTCACAATTTGCTCGATAAAAGGCGGAAAAAACATTACCAGCAAAATTACTACCTGCACTTTTAAAATTCCAATTTTTTTGACCTAATATGACAACTGGGATTACGTTTGTGTCTAAAATTCTTTGCTGTATTTTATATCCCCAACTGAATATTGTTGGAACAAATGCTATTAACAATATTGCAGTTACAATTCTAGCAACAACTTTACCAGCACCTTTTTCTTTATCTGAAATTGTGTCTGGTGAAATTACATATTTTATAAATTCAAATGTTATGTAAAAAACCATAACGATTGTTATAATCATTGTTAATCTTTGATATATTCCATTCACTTTATCTGCAGATAATATATCTAATTGTGATACTTCAGTAAACAAATTGAATGCAAGTACTATTAGTCCATATACTATAGAGCATAATCGAGCCCATAAAATGTTAAATACACTACCTATAATATCAAATAATCTCTCAAGAACTGTATCTATAAAAGAAGCAAAGAAAAATATATAAGAATTCATATAATCACCTTCTTTTTTATAATCCACAAGTTGGGTATGCACCATTCCATACGATATCTGCTAACCACATTATTAAATTAACAAATGCTGGTATTAGAAAAAATGCTACCCCTATTATTACTCTTTTGACAAATGTTTTTTGAGCCTTTCTCATTTCGTCTTCTTTACTTGCAATTACTGCTTTTGCTAAATCTAATGTTCCTAGGCCTATTATAATGATTGGAACAATTATTCTTGGATATTGTAATATTTCATTTATTAAATGGCTTAGACTATCTGGATCTTTTTTATCTCCGAATATATCATTACATCCTACTTCTAAAATATTAATTGGGACTGAAGATTTTATATTTAATTCAATCTTATTTACGTTTTGTACTAAATTATTATTTATATTTCCATAACTGTTTTTGCTAAGTGCATAAGTCTTTGTTGTTCCTAGCAATAAGGTTATGAGCAATATTAATAGGTATTTTTTATATTTCATTAAATTCACTCCTTAAAAATAAAGTAAAATACTATGTGTATAGTATATCATAAAAAAATAGAAAAAGATATATCTTTTTCTATTTTTTGGAATTATTTTTTGTTAAACCAACAATCTGACCATTTTACTGTTGCTTTATCAATGCTGTCTTCGCCTGTGGTTCCTGCCAATAAACTAAATATAGCATTTACTGCGAATACGATAAAAAAAATGGCAACTGCATAAATAGCTCTTTTCACTAATAATTTTTGAGCAGCTTTAATTTCATCTTCTTTTGATGCAACTACTGCTTTCCCTAAATCTAGCATTCCTAAAACTATTAAAATAATAGGAATTCCTATTTGAATTACTGGAATTAAACCATCTCTTATAAGTCTGATAAATGGCATTAATGGTTCACAACTAATCGCTAAAAATGACATAATTTTCCTCCTCTTTTTATAGTATTATTGTATAATAAAAATCTATTTATGTCAAGAATTTATGAGTTATTTGAAAATTATATGTGAAAAATTAAGGAAACATAAAGTGAAAAGTTAAATTCCACTTTCATAAAACCCGAACTGAATTTAACTTTTCACTTTACCATTTTTTGAATTTTATACTTGGAACTTTTTTTCTTTTTTTATGTTCTTGATGATTTCTTGCAATATCTTTGGATTTATTCTCTATAATTGATAAATCAATAGTATATCGTTCAATATCTTCTTTGGTTAGTTTTTTAATATTAGAAAGAACATTATCTTCACTCATAGCTATAACTCTTTGATATGATAATTCACCTTTAAATCTATCTGAAGAATATACTACTGTTTTACCGGTTATTAATTCTTTGACAGTATATTCATCTATTATTTCCCCTATTACTGGCATATTATCATATATTGGTTCGATTATTTCATATGTTTGACTTATACTTAGGGGATGCTTTTTTAAGTATTCTTTTTTTGTTCCATAATAAATTGTTTTGGAATCTTTTTTTCTTTTTACTACCTGACGGTATTTACCAGTATCTATACACGGAATATTATAATCATCAATAGCGGTAGTAGAATTGATGGTTATGTAATTATTCCATAACTGTATTAAAACATATTTTTTCATATTCATCCTCTTTCTTTATTAATTATATGTTTATAAAGATAAAATTCTTAGTAACTACTAAGAATTATTTTGTATATTCAAATTCATAATCAAGAATTTTAATAATATCGCCTTCTTTTACTCCTAGTTTTTCTAGTTCTTCATCTACGCCCATTTTCCTTAATTTTTTAGCAAAGCGAGAAATTGATTCTTCAGTATTAAAGTTTATCATCTTAAAGATTTTTTCTACTTGTTCTCCTTTTATTATAAAGGAATTATTTTCTTTAATAATGGTAAATGGTTTTTCTTTTTTAAATTTATATAATACGTGACTTTCTTGGATATCTTCATCATATAATATTTCTTCTTTAGTATCTTTTACTAATTGAGCTAAGATATTTATTATGGTATCTAGGTTTTGATTATTTAAAGCAGAAATGCCATAAACATCTTTATTTACTTTCTTTTTGAAGATTTCTAGGTTTTCTTTGGCATTTGGTAAATCTATTTTATTAGCTATTATTACTTCTTGTTTATTTAATAATTTTGGACTAAAGTTTTCTAATTCTTTTCTTATTATTTGATAGTCATTATATGGATCTCTTCCTTCAGATGAAGAGATATCTATAATATGAGCTATTATTTTTGTTCTTTCTATATGTTTTAGGAATTTATGTCCTAAACCGGTTCCTTCACTAGCTCCTTCGATTAATCCAGGAAGATCAGCAATAACATAGGTAAATTTATCTTTGGTGGTTACTACTCCTAAATTTGGTGAAAGAGTGGTAAAATGATAAGATGCTATTTTAGGATTTGCATTAGTTATCATTGATAGAAGAGTTGATTTTCCAACACTTGGCATTCCTACTAGACCGACATCGGCAATCATTCTTAACTCTACTTTTATTTTTCTTACTTCACCAGGTTCTCCACGTTCAGCAAATGATGGACAAGGATTGCTTCTTGTGGCTAGTGTAACATTACCTCTACCACCTTTTCCACCATATGCAACTATTACTTCTTCGCCTTGTTTAGTTAGGTCGGCAATAACTAGACCAGTATCTTGATCTTTAATAGTAGTTCCTACAGGGACTTTTATTATTTTATCTATAGCATATTTGCCATTTTTATTTTTACCTTCACCATTTAAACCGGGATCTCCTTTGACATTCTTTAAATATCTTAAATCTATTAATGTTTTTAATCCTTCATCAGCTTTAAAAATAATGTCGGCACCTTTTCCACCATTTCCTCCGTTTGGTCCACCCATAGGGACAAACTTTTCTCTTAGAAAGGCCATACACCCATCTCCGCCACGGCCGGCAGTTACTTCCATTGTTACTTCATCTATAAACATATTGTCACCTTCTTTATTATTTTATATTATTGTAATAGATATCAATATCTACATAACCATTGATTCCTTTAATTATACCATCACTACATAGTTGCCACATAAAGTATTCTCCTTGGTAATCTGTTTGTTTATTTGTATAATGGGCTACCCAAGTGTTATATTTAGTATCTTGCCAAGCATTAGTTAAATAGTTTTTACTTCCATATCTGGCTGATTTATAACCAGATTTATTTATTTCATCTAAAAATATTTCTTGAATTCTGGTTAAATCTGTTAAACTTAAATTTAGTGTGTTATAGGATGACCAACTTTCCCAGTCAAATGAGATGGGAAGAGTTATTTTATAATCTTTTAGATTATCTATAACAAATTTTGCTTGATTTAGGGCTTCTTCTTTAGTGGTAGCGTAGCTATGAAAATAGATACCTACTTCTAGATTATTAGCAAGAGCATTATTAATATTTTCTTTAAATTTTGGATCTAGAATATTATCTTTAGAAAAACCAGCTTGGGTACCTAATCTTATCATTACAAATTCGGCCCCAGCTTCTTTTACTTTTTTAAAGTCAATTACTCCTTGCCATTTAGATACGTCTATTCCTATTTTGGTATGAGAAGTCTGGTATTTATTTTTTACTTCTTCAAATAAAGTTTTAGTATTAGTATTATTTTTACTTTTGGTTATTACTTGAAGAGTAAAGGCTAATTTATTAGTATTGCCATTAGAGTCTTTGGCAATATATGTTAGAGGATATTCTCCAGGAGTGTTTAAATCGTAAGTGCCTTCAATACTTCTTTGAGGTGATTTATCATAGTTATCGCCACACATAATGATATCAGTTAATTTTTTTTGACTGCCCTGCTCTATTTTTAAAATACTATTGACGATTATGGTAGGAGCAGTTGTATCTATGACGGTTAATTCTAGCTTCTTATTAATTAATTTATTATGGTTATCTTTTATTTGATAATTAATGATTAATGGTCCTAATGATTCATAATTTATTTCTTTATCAAGGAGTATACCATTATTAACTTCTAAATAATCTTTTAAATATACTATTTTTCCATACTCGATAGTTAAATCTTTTTTTACTTTAATAAGAGGACTATCTTCTTCAGAAAAAGAATTTTTTGGTTGATTAAAATATACGTAGGCACCAAGAGATATACTTAATAAGATAATAATTGTAATTAATACTTTTTTCATAACTCACCACTTGGTTATATTATATCACGATTATAGGAATCTGGTAGCAGAAAAAAGAATATTAATTTCCTTGGTCTACATTTTACAATATCTCAAATAAGTTGTCAATGTTTTTAAGAGATAATGAATATTCTTATTTTATTTAATTGATAATTTGGTTGATACTTTTATTTTAAGCTTTATAGTATCTTTTAGCGCTTTATTTTTTATAATATTTGGCATATCTTTTAGTTTTATTTTCTTATTATAGCCATTTATAAAGACTTCTTCACATTCTTCTAGTATTAAGTAATCATTTCCTTTAACTTTTAAAATATGAGGTTTTACATAGGCAATATTAGTATTTTTAACTGATTTAATATTACCAGGCATAAATTCATATTTAACACAAGCAAACCGACATATCATGTCTATCTTTCTATTAAGTTCATCACTTATTTTCAAATTTTTATTTTCTATCTCAAACATAATCATCACTCTTCCTTTCGTTTTAAGCAGAAAAAAACTAACTATTTCTAGTTAGTAATCTATTACTTAAACTCGAAAGTGTCCGAGTTTCCTATCAATTTGGTGCGGGTGAAGGGACTTGAACCCCCATGGATAAACCGCTAGATCCTAAGTCTAGTGCGTCTGCCAATTCCGCCACACCCGCATATTTAATGGTGGACCCTGCAGGACTCGAACCTGCGACCGCCCGGTTATGAGTAATGTTATTATTAGTTTCTAGTGATTTTTAAAATAAGATTTTTTAATTTATATTGTTATATTTTTAATCATACCTATTTTATTTTTTGATTATTTTTCACAAAATGTAATTTTGTTGTAGACCAAAAATAGACATTGATGTTTTTTCTTCCTTTTTACCTTTTCTTTTCCTTTTTATATTTTTTATTGAAAAATGCTTTAACTGTTTTAACTTTTTGTCAAAAAGCGAATAAAATAATCGCTTTATTCGCTTTTTTGCTTTAACTTATGATTTAACTATGGCTTAAAATGATTTAATTTTAGATTATTTCATAATTTTATATTCTCTCAAAAAACCTGCTAAAGATAAACGATATGATGTTCCATCTGCATTGTCACTATAGCCCATTTTTTGTGCTATAAATTTGCCATCTTTATAAATTACCATTGTTGGAAAACCATCTATATCAAAACCTACATCAAAACCATTAGTATATTCATAATTATACATATTTGTTAATTCGTGGTCTTTTGCAAAAGTTTCTACTATTGGTAGTGCTTTTTCACAAAAAATGCAATTAGGTTGTGTAAAAAATACTAATGTATATTCTTTACTAGATGTTATTTTTTTAAATTCATTTTGTGAATTAATCTTTTTAAGTCCTATTTTATTATCAATATCTTTTGTAGTAATATTGGTATTTGTTGTTGTATTATCTGAATTATTCCAAACATCATCAATTTTATTCCTAGTTGATTTCCAAATTAAAGAAAATACTAATGATATAGCAAATAAAATAATAAAACCTATAGCAAACATTTTTAATATTTTTTTGTAGTCTTCTTTTAATGATTTAAAAATACTTTTAGAATTATCTTTATCATATTTTAAAATGTAAACATTAATAAGTGACAATACACCTGAAAACAAGTCGGCACTAATACTATTATAATCTACATTTAATAATTTACTTTCTACTAATCTTAATGTTGTAAATACTATGCCAAAATTAACAATTGATAAGTACCAAGCCATTTTATTATTGAATGGTTTTCTTTTTATTAATCTTATTATTATTGGAACAGTACAATAAATAATAATTTCTATAAGTGTTGACAATAAGAAAACAAAAATATTTAACATAATAATAGCTCCTTTCTTAAATATTTATATAACATCATATAATCTTTTTAATGCTTCTAAATATTTACCTTCTTTAATTCTTCTAAATATTATTCCTGATGCTATTCCAGAACCATCAAGATGCCATACCCAATAAAAATAGATTACACAATCAACAAGAGAATATGATTGTGGATTACGTTTTTGGTCTAATTCCTTCTTATCATTATAGGTATAATTATCAATATTTTCATCATAAATTTTTCTTATACTATCATCATTTAATATTTTAAATACAGCAGTAATTTCTTTTGAATAACTAAAACCACCATTTGAACAGTCATAAGAATAATTATTTGATTCTATGTTATCAATAATAGTTTTTAACAATTCTTTATAATTCATACTTTTTCACCTTTTTATACTATTATACCATAATTCTGTGTAACGAACAATAACACTTTTTTCAATTGTTTTTATTAGACAATATTATTAGGTGAATTAATTATGAAATATAATCGTAATGATGAAAATTATGTTTATTATTTTATCGGTAAAAATATTGCTAAATATAGAAAAGAAAAAGGCTGGACACAAGAAGAACTAGCAAATAAAGCAATGTATTCAAAACAATTTATTTCAAATATAGAAAATAATGTTCATCAGACATTTGCATTAGGCACATTATGGAAATTGGCATTAGTATTAGAAATAGATATGTATAAACTATGTATTGAAGAAGATAATAAATAAAAAAGGTATTTTGCATTGCTTTTTTTTATAATTCAAAAACTCCTTTATTTATTCCATTTAAATAATTCATATATAGTTTATAATCTAACTCGCCATAGCAAACAAACTTTACTTCAATATTTTTATTTGAATATTGTTTTACTGTATCAATTGCTATCTTACATGCTTCATCCTTTGGATAACCATATATTCCTGTTGAAATACAAGGAAAACCTATTGTTACACTTTTTAATTTATTATTCTTTCTATATTCTTCTGCTAATTCAATACATTTTATATAGCAATTTTCTAATTGTTTAGGAGCATTTTCTCTATTTCCATAGAACTTTGGTCCACATGCATGAATAATTTTTTTACATGGTAATTTATAAGCATCTGTCATTTTAGCAGAACCAATTTCACATCCATTTAGTTTCTTACATTCTTCTAATAGTTCCGGCCCTGCTTTATAATGAATTACACCATCTATTCCTCCACCGCCTAGTAATGTATGATTAGCAGCATTAACAATAATATCTAAATTCATCTCGGTTAAATCTCCCTGAATAATTTCTATGTTATTAATTTTATTTTTCATATTTCTCTCCTTTATTCATATTTAATTACTCAATATATTAATTATTCTCTATTATTTTTTCAAACTTAATAAACAAATTAAGTAAGTAATCTTTTTGTTGTAATTTATCTAACCATCTACTAGGAAAACTATTCATACCATATATAATACCAGCCATAGAACCACATATAGCAGCAATAGTATCAGTATCTTGGCCTAAATTGACAGCTTCAATAATTGTATCTTCATACGAAGAATTAGTCAGTAAACACCAAAAGGATGCTTCTAGTGTGTCTACTATATAACCACTTGAATTAATTTCATCAATTTTTAATTTTCTTATATCTTCTTTTAATAATCTATCATACATTTTTAATGCTGTATCGCTATAATTATATTTTCTATTTTTAATATTTGTGTATGCTTCTTCTTTACTTAAACCATTAAGCAAATCTATTATATACATAACATATATAAAACAAGCAAGTCTTACTGCTTCTTGATTATGTGTTAAAGAAGATACATTATTAGTAATTGTTTCTATTTCTTCAATAGATAGTTTCTTTGAATATGAATATAATGCAATAGGTAGTATTCTCATTAATGAACCATTACTCATGTGTCTATCATCATTATTGCCACACTCTAACGATGGTTTACCTTTTTTATAATTATATAATGCCATTAAGCAAGTTCTTCCAACACCAAAGGGATGATTTGTAGGTGTATATTTTCCTTGTTCAAGCCATAACAAAAAATTATTCATAATATCATTATAGTCAATGGTATTTTTATTTATAATAGAATCTATCGTTGCTAATTCCATTGATGTATCATCAGACCACGAACCTATTGGTTCTTTGTGTTGTCCTATATTTCCAAGCATTTCTTTAACCTTATTTTCTTGTAGATATTTTCTATTAAAAAATTCTACTGGTGTTCCCATAGCATCACCAAGTGTATGACCTATTAAAGCATTTACTATTTTAGACATTGTTTCCACCATCCAATATAATTATACCATTATTCGTAGCATAAGTAATGTAATTATTTGAATTTATTAACTTATAACCCACAAAAAATGTACCAATACTATATATTATTATATATGGGCATAAAGGCCTATACTATTATTTTCAATAATTAAAATAGTGAAAAAATAAAAAATGCAAAGGTCTGTTAAATCTATGGTACATTTTTTTTAATCTTGTGAAAAGAGGACAAAAAAAATATCTTGCAAAACTGCTCTTTTTCCCTAAACTTTAGTATATATATTATATATATAATTTATTGTTAAACTTTGATATAACTTATAACTCTTTTTTTGGTATAATATAAGCATACGGAGGACTTATGAAAAGAGATATTATATTAGGAACGGCCATTGGCGATATTGTAGGTTCAAGATATGAAATAAATAATTGTAAAACTGGTAAAGATTTTGTATTATTTCATAATCAATTTTGTAGATTTACTGATGATACAGTAATGACCTTTGCTGTCGCAAAAGCACTTATAAAATGTAATAATGATTTAGATAATTTAAAACAAATTGTTATTGATACAATGGTTGAAATTGGAAGAAAATATATTAATTGTGGTTTTGGTCCAAGTTTTTATTATTGGCTAAAAAATGATAAACACGAACCTTATGGTAGTTATGGTAATGGCTCTGCTATGAGAATAAGTCCTGTGGCAGTTGTCTTTAAAGATATTAATAAAATTAAAGATGTATCTGCAATAATAACTAATGTATCACATAATCATATTGATAGTATTATCGGTTCTGAAGTAGTTTGTATGGCAATTAATATGTCACTTAATAATATTGATAAAAGTGAAATTAAACAATATATTGAAGATAATTATTTTAAATTAGATGAAATAAATAAGAAATTAAAAAGTCAAAAAGAAATAAACATTAATTGTATTGAGACAGTAAAAAAATCATTGAAAGCATTTTTTAATTCCAATGATTTTGAAGATGCAATTCGCAATGCTATTGCACTAGGTGGCGATAGTGACACAATAGCAGCAATTACTGGTGGCATTGCTTCTGCATATTATGGAATACCCGAAGATATATACCAACAAGCATTACAATTTTTAGATTCATATTTAATAAATATTCACGATGAATTTGTAAAAAAGTTTAATAACAATTAACTATTCTTATCATTAAAAATAGTATTTATTTTATTCGATACTGATGTTGCTAGTCGCTCTTTTGCGACATCGTTACTATGTACATACATATCTAATGTTGTACTTTTTTTTGCGTGCCCTAATAACTCTGATAGTGCATTAATGGATTGATTTTCTTCTACTGATATAGTAGCAAAAGTATGCCTAAATGAGTGTGGTGTATAATTAGAAAGATTATGTTTCTTTTGAAATTTCTTTAACCATTGACCAAAGGTTTGTGGGAATATTGGTTTACCATCCCATTGAGTAAATATTTTATTGTTCTTTTTCGTAAAGTCATTACCTTTTTCATCTTTTAAAGTTATTTCTTTATGCCAATAATAATCTAATAACTTTTTATTCTTTTCTTGTTCTTTACGATACTCACAAAGAAGATTTAATAAGTCTTGCTCTACATCAATTATTCTTTTTGATTTTTTAGTTTTTGGTTCTTTTTCAATGATTCCAATAGTGCTTATGTATTGTAATGTTTTATTAACTCTAATCTTTTTGTTTATAAAGTCTATATCATCCCACTCTAAAGCATTAATTTCGCCTATTCTCATACCAGTTGATAGAGCTATCATAATACAACATCTTTTCATTAAATCGATGTTTTGAAACTCTTGTGATAGACTTAATAAATCATCATCGGTTAAGAATTTCATTTCTTTTTTATCTGGTTTTGGTCTTGGAAAGTTTTTATTTTTCAATGGGTTTTTATATATTATTTCATCATCAATAGCATAATCAAATATATTGTTTAGGCAATCGTGGATGTTTAAAATTGATTTTTCTGATAAACTATTACCAGTATTTTTATTTGCTCCTGGTTTTCTTAATTTTTCGTAATATTTCATTACCATAAGTGCTGTTATTTCACTTACTTTGCAATAACCAAATTCATCATTTAGTCTATTTACTGTTCTCAAATAATCATTATATGTACTTGGTGATAGATGTTTCTTTTTATATAGCCACTCACAAGAATAATCTTTAAATAAAACATTGTTATTAGTATATTTATGATTTTGAATACTATTTTCAAATTGATTTGCAACTTTTTGAACTTCTTTTTCTATTTGCTTTTCAGTTAAATTAGATGGTGCTTTCCATGTCATTGAAACTTGTTTAGAATTTCCACTTTTAGTTTTACCTTTAACTGCTCTAATACGATAAGATATACCATTTTTACCAACTATTTTTGTAATAGTAGCCATTATTTATTCTTAAATTGATAATGGGTTTTAAGCCAATCAATATATTCCTTTTTACTAATAGTATTATTTTTTAATTTATCTTTCCATATTTGAGCATTCTTCAAAAAAGTATTTAATTCATTACTATTAGATCCATATTTATTTCTAATAGTATTATAGACACTTTTATAAACCTTTTTTTCTTCTTCTTTAATGTTTTCTAATTGTTTTTGATAAGTATTTAATTCTTTACAAGTTTTATTAGTTTTAGTATCAATTCTATCACAATATTTTGTATCATTTCTTTTAGTTGGAATAAAATATTTACCACAACGCGAGCACTTAACAATGGTTTTACCAGCACTTGTGAAATGTATTAAACACGATACTAATACATCTTTATAATTGTCACAATGATAGATAGTTATAATATTGTTTGTATCATTTTGATATTTTTTCCATAGTTTATTCAATTCTTCTTTATAAATTGGTAACCCTGATTCCCCAAACATAAAACTACCATTGTATTTCAAAGAATCATCACGAATTATATTTTTTACAATTTGTCTTTTAATAATATCTGGTACTTTTGTAACTAATGATATATAAAACATAGTAAATTCATTATTAAAGTTACCTTTAAAGTATTCATTACACATAGAAGTATAACCATTTAAAAATTGTTTACTATCTTTATCATCAAAATCAAAAATATCGTAACTTGCATTTATGGTTTTCTTTTTATTATTATCTAAAATTTCTACTATAAAATCATCATTTGTTATTTTTAACTCCATTTTTATTTCCCTTTCATATATAGTTGTTATCATATTATTTCATAGTTTATCATTTTATCACTTGGCAGTGTACATTTTGTCACAGGTTGTATATAATATTATTAGTAATTGTTTAATCGCTAATGATAGTTTATCATTTAAACAATTATTAGTCAAGTTATTTTGGCGAGAAAGGATGTGATATTTTTCTTTAATATTTTAATTGGTAGCAAAATCACAAGAAAGAAAGGAGAAAGAAATGCCAAAAATAAGAACTTTAAGTAGTGCTATAAAAGAATTGAAAGAAATAGACCCAAATTGTAGTTTAACATTAACAGCATTACGAAGAAAAATAAGAAACAACGAATTACCTTATGCAAAAGTTGGTAATAAATATTTAGTTGATTTAGACATTATAGTAAAAATATTGTTTGTAGATAATAAGGAATTGGTGCAAGATAATGAAACTAATTGATTTTAAAAGATTTGTAAATCAAAAAAATAAAATTCCAGTTGGCAAATGGAACGATGAAACAAATTGGATGAACTATAATATGGCTTTAGCAAATGCCAAAAGAAATAATTGTGGTATTTCAATAGTTTTAGGTAAAATAAATGATGAATATACTTTAGCTGGTATTGATATTGATACTATTAGAGATAAATTAAGTGGTAAAATTGATACTAATATTGAAGAAGATATTAAAGCATTTAAACACAAGCATATTTCAATGAGTGGTTATGGAGTACATATTTTGTGTTTAATTAAAAATAGTGCATTAGTAGCAAATAGAAAAGTAAACATTAAGTCTAATTTAAACATCAATAGAATCGTCGATGGTAAACAAAAGTTTCCGGAAATAGAATTCTATACCAGTGGTAAATTATTCGCTTTGCCTAGCGAAATTAATGTGCTAGAAGATAATATTACTGATATGACTAATGAATATTTAAAAATATACAATAAATATACAAATAATAATAGTAATATAGAAAATGAAGATGAAAGCCGAAAAGATTTTAAATTCATACTTGATTTAATAAAATCAGGACATACTGATAGAGATGAAATAAAAGATTTATTTTTACAAAGTGATTTATTTAAAAATAAAGATTCAATGCACAAAAGAAAAATATTAGAACGAAAAGACTATTTAGATAGAACTATTACAAGTGCATTTAAAAATATTGAAGAAAAGGAAGAAAAAAATCAAATTCAGTTTAACAAAGTATTAGATTTAATTAATGATAAAAACATATTTATTGATGAAAGAGATAATGCTTATATCGTAATAAACTATCAAAATATTAAAATTGAAAGTCGTAAATTTGAGCAATTTTTAACTTTTGAATGTTTTGAAAATAATATTAAAATCAATCCACAAATAATAAACAATTTAAAATCATACCTTACATATAAAGCAATTAAAGAAAATAAAAAGTATGAATTAAATGTGCGATTTGCTGGAACTGATAATGAATTCTACTATCAATTAAGCGAAGAAGATATAGTTAAAATTGATAAATATGGTTATAGTATTATTAAAAATGATACCCCTTTATTTAAATGGGTAAATATGAAAGAACAAATTTTACCACAAAGAAGTAATACTGACTTTAAAAGAATATGGGAATATTTTAATGTAGAAGAAAATCAAAGATTATTATTTCTTGTATATGTAATAAGTTTATTTATTCCTAATATACCTAAACCAATATTGATATTTAGTGCTGAACGAGGTGCTGGTAAAACAACATCAACCAAGTTAATAAAATCATTGGTTGACCCATCTCTGCTTGAAACAACATCATTTCCAAGAGATTTGTCATCATTTTCACAAATGTTAGACCGCTCTGCTCTTATTTGTTTTGATAATCTTGGTAGATTACAATTATGGCAGTCTGATGCTTTATGTAGAGCATACTCTGGTGAAGCCACAAGTAAAAGAAAATTATATACTGATGAAGAAGATGTTGTATTTCAATATAAAAGAGCAATTATTCTAAATGGAATTAATTGCCCTGCTACTCGTGAAGATATTCTAGATAGGTCTATTCTAATTAACTTAAAAAGAATTAGAAACTATAAAGAAGAACGAGTTATATTCAATGAGTGGAATGCTTTAAAACCAGAGTTACTGGACCTAATATTTAACACTCTTGTTAAAGCACTACGAATATATAATACCACAAAAATAGATATTTCGGCAAGAACTGCTGATTGGTTAAAATGGGGTTATTGCATAGCAGAATCAATAAAAAAAGGATTAGGTGAAAACTTTTTAGACTGCTACAAAGATAATGTAACTAATCAAAATGACCAAGTTATAGAAAACAATGTGTTAGTACAAGCCGTACTAGAATTTATGGAAAAACAAAATCATTGGCAAGGCAATGCTACCGACCTTTATAATATGTTAAGGGCTTATGTAAGTGATTATGGTATAATTGGTTTTCCTAAAAGTAGTTCTTGGCTAACGAGAGATTTAAAAAGTCTATTAAGTATATTTGAAAGTCAAAATATAAAAATAGAATTTCTTAAAGCAACAAACAAAGGAAGTAATATAAAATTAACTAAATTTTAAAATTTAAAAAGCACTTGTAATACTACTAATAATATTATAAGTGCTTTTTTATGGTTTAATTATGGTTTAACTTACTTTAATCGTTAAAAGCAAACCCCATATATCATTTTTAAAGCATTAAATGAGTTAAAGCATTTTGCAAGGCATTTTTATATATCAAAAAATACTAAAAAATATGTCAAATAGACTAAATCTAGACAAAATCAAAAAAAAGAATACTTTTTTCAGTATTCTAAATATTCAAAGTGGTGCGGGTGAAGGGACTTGAACCCCCACGGATATACCACTAGATCCTAAGTCTAGCGCGTCTGCCAATTCCGCCACACCCGCATAATAATTAAATAAATGGTGGACCCTGTAGGACTCGAACCTACGACCGCCCGGTTATGAGCCGGATGCTCTAACCAACTGAGCTAAGGGTCCATCACAAAATCAATGATATCACAAATATTATTCTTTTTCAAGATATTAATGATATTTTGATTTTAATTTTTTATTTATTAATATAAACACTTACTTTTTTCTTATCTTTTCCTAAATGTTCATACTTTACATTTCCTGATACTGTTGCATATAGAGTGTCATCTGTTCCTCTTTTAACGTTTGTTCCAGGATGAATTTTTGTGCCTCTTTGACGATAAATTATAGAACCAGCAGTAATATATTCGCCATCAGCAGCTTTTGCTCCTAATCTTCTACCAGCAGAATCTCTACCATTACTTGTTGAAGATTGTCCTTTTTTATGAGCAAATAATTGTATATTAAATTCTAAGAACTTTAACATCTTTTATTCCTCCCTATTTGTTATTTTAATATTTTTTGGATATTGTTTTTCTATTTCTTTAAGACAGTTAAACATATTGGTAATTAATTTATCAATAATATCATCATGAAGGTTAATCTTAATTATTAGGTTATCTTTTACTTGATTAACATCAAGAGCGGATTCGTTAATAATAGAAATTCCTTCGATGGATGTCATAACAACTGAACTAACAGATGCGCATACGATATCTTTGCCATATTCAGCATAGTTTGCGTGACCGGTAATAGAAATAATATCTTTAGATACTTTTACTTTTATCATAAAAGCTCCTTATTTAATTTTTTTAATTTCAATCTTTGTATATGGTTGACGATGTCCTTGTTTCTTTCTAGTAGATCTTTTGTTAGGAACATAAGTGAAAATTGTTAATTTTTTGCCTTTTCCTTGTTTAACAACTTCTCCTTCAACAGTTGCTCCTTTAACATAAGGGTTACCAGTTACACCATTAGCCATTAAAACTTTATCGAAAACAACTTTTTTTCCTTCTTCGGCGTCTAGTTTTTCAACATAGATAATGTCACCTTCAGTTACATAGTATTGTTTTCCACCTGTTTCAATTATAGCTTTCATAAATACCTCCTTACATATTTGTTTAAGACTCGCCATTATGGTGGATTATATCACTTTTTACCAATTTCTGTGCGGTTGAGTAATCAACTCGAGGTCTTTCAAACAGTTATAATTTTAACATAATATATTGATTTAGTCAAATAAAATTCAATATTTTCCTTTAAATCTTTGATTTAAGGCTTGTTTTTCAGTGATATAATGATTATTTTTTCTGATAATATGATATTTTTCTTTATATATATTGTCTAATTTATTTATTTTCTTAGTATGGGGATATGTTATATTATGAAGATATCTTTCTAATAAAAATTTATTAAAAAAATAATTTATTTCTTTATAATATTTATGTATACTTGATAAGATTAGCGTTAGAATTAGGATTGTGGTATAGTTAAATTGATAATAGTTAACTACTACTAGGGTTGTTAGGGTTATTAGGGAAATAAGAATATTTAATTTAAAGGTTATTTTATAAGGAAATACTTTGGAAATGAAGGAGGTTAGAATTTTAGAACCATCTAAGGGATGAATTGGGAGGAGATTGAAGAAGAGGATACTATGGTGATAAGTGGCAAACTGGTTAAAGATATAGGTCCTTATTAAACCGTATTTGTAGAAAATTATAATTATTATGTAATAGATACATTGGAAGATTACTCCTGATATTGCAACGGATAATTCTTTATTAATGTTTGTATTTAGTGGGATATTTAATTTTGTTAGTCCTCCATATGGATAAATTATAATTTTTTCGACGTTTAATTTATTTATTTTGGCAATAGTATAATGACCTAATTCGTGGATTATGATGATACTGGTAAAGATAATAAGGTTAGAAAAGTAGCCAGTTAAGATAAAGCTTATGGCTACTATTAAGTATGTATAATGAAATTCTATTTTCATTTTAGATATTCTTTATAGTCTAGAAATTTACCATCTTTTTGATATACTAAATAGAGGGTATTATCCTTAGTTGTTCCTAAATAAGTATTTTTTTCAACATAGTCATATAATTTGACTGATGATTTTTCCATATTTCCATACCAAATGTCTATACCATTTGTTCCTTCAATAATAATTACATTCCCGTAATTTTCTTTTTCTCCTATATAGATAACTAATCCTTCTTCTTGGATTGGTACTAAGTAATTATTATTAACTGTTAGTTTTACTCCATCGTGATAGATGGATGCTCTGTCATATTCTAGTTTTTCACTGAAGACGGTTAATTCTTTGTCGATTTTTTTGTCTAAAGGAGTAATACCTCCAAGATACTTTTGATATAGCTTTTTTATTTGAGCAAAAGAGATATTTTTTTCATAGACGTTAGTTACTAGAATATCTTTATAGGTTTGACTACTTTTAGAAATAATAGCCATTGCTAAAAAGATAACAATTACTGTCATTGTACGATAGATTAAATTTCTTACGTATTTAATTACTTTTTCTTCATTAATTTTCTTTTTCATAGTAAATTATATGTAACTTTTTTTTATTCAGAACAAAAAGAAGCTATTTTGTTAGATAATTGATAGCTTCTTCGAATGTTTTTACACATACTAATTCTATTTTATAGTTGTTTTCTTTTACTACTTTTTTGGCTTCTTCATAGTTATATGGTGAAACAAGGATAAGATCCATTTTGTTTTTTACAGCTCCGGCTATTTTGTATTTTATGCCATCTATTTCACCAACATTGCCTTCAATATCTATTGTACCAGTACCGGCAATGTTTCTACCTTTTAGTAGGTCTATTCCAGTTATTTCACTGTAAATTCCGAGAGTTAGTACGAGACCGCCAGATGATCCGCCCTCACCACTTTTAAAGTTTATATTGAGTGGTTCTTCGGTTTCATATTCATAGTTAGTGACCATCATAACTCCGAGTAGTTTATCTTTATCAACAGGAATAGTTAATTCTTTTTCTTTATTATTTCTTTTAATTATTAATTTTATAGTATCATTTACGTTTAATGTTTCAAGATGTTTTTTTATAACAGTTATATCAGTTACAGGGAGATTATCTATTGAGATAATAATATCTCCTATTTTAAGGCCATTATCTTTAGTAGTAGCAATAACGATATTTTTGGCTTCTTTAATTGTAATTTTTTTATTGGCATATTTATATGCTACTAGAGTGGCATTTTGAATGGAATTATCTAGCATAACTTTGTTTCTTTGATAAATATCATTTGCATCTTCATTAGATACTTGTTGATTTTTTATTTCATATAAATCCCAACTTTTTATAATTTTACTTAGAAGAACGGTTACTATATTTCCTTTATATTCAGTAACATATAGCATATTTAAACTACCATTTTTTTTATTATAATTAGGATCTATTCTTTTAGATAAGTTAATAGTACCACCAGGAGCTTCAATATAATATGGTAGTTCTATATTAACTATTGATACTAGAAGAATTAAAAAAATTATAAATTTTAGATTTTCTTTTAAGAATTTTTTCATGTAATCACCTATTATTTTATATAATTAATTATTATATTTATTCATATTATTTATTATGAAGAAGAAAATATTTAATTATATAGTTATTCTTATATGTGGATATGTTTTGGTAGAATTATTAATTAGAAAGGAACTTATATATTCATCTATTACTTATGCTCTTAAAATATGGGTTAATAATTTGATACCAGCATTGTTTCCATTTTTTATTATATCAGATATTTTAATAAATTATAATATTACTGGATACATTCCTAAAATTATTAAGAAAATATGTAAATGGTTATGGAAGATTACTGATAATATGTTGATGATTTTATTGCTTAGTATTATTTCTGGTTTTCCTTCTAATGCTAGAAATACACGAATATTATTTGATAAGGGAGATATTACTTTAGATGAAGCTAATCATATTTTAATGTTTTCTCATTTTTCTAATCCGGTATTTATTCTTACAACTGTAGGTTTATTCTTTTTTGGTAATGAAAAGGCTGGTATTATTATTTTAATTAGTCATTATCTTAGTAATTTTATATTGGGAATTATATGTCGGGGAAGTTTTAAGCATAATGATAATTGTAGTTATAGTAAAGAAGGAAATATTAATTTTGGGAATGTTTTGGTAAATGCTATTAAGAGAGCGATTGATACAACTCTTCTTATATGTGGGATTGTAACAATATTTTTGATGTTGGCTTCAATTATTGTTAGTACATTTAATTTAAATATATATAATGGAATGTTAGTTAAGGGATTATTAGAGATAACTATTGGTATTGAGGCTGTTAGTAAACTAGATATTAGTATTTTATTCAAGATGGTTGTAGCTAGTTGTTTTCTGGCTTTTGGGGGATTATCAGTTCATTTACAAGTTATGAGTCAGTTGGTAGATACGAAAATTAATTATCACTATTTCTTTCTTGGAAGAATATGGCAAATGATATTATCAGGAATAATTACTTATGTAATAGGACTTTTAGTAATATAGTTCTTGATACGTTTAAAGGCAATAGTTAAAAACGTAGATAACATTCTTTCAAGTATATTATTAACTGTAATTTTATCGATCTTAATTTAGAATATTATGATTTTTTAATTGTTTTTCTATATTTTTTACACCAGAATCATTATTTAAATTTACTGGATTGCTTTTTCTTTGTTGTGTTAGCCAAATGGCTAGATCTGTATATTTATATATTGGATTATCTGTGCTGTGGCCAGTGCCAGTTAGGGTTGTTAAGTGGAAGTTTCTTCCAGATTGACTCTTGTTTAGTGCTGTAGCAAAATTATATACTGCTTGATACTCATCATTTGATGAGAATACCCATAATGGGGTTTGGTAATGATAGTTTGTTAGATATTCTGTTCCTGTAGCTGCTGGACTAATAATAGCAGCTACGGAGTATATTTTTGAGGCATTATAATTTTGGTACATCATATCTAGAGCACCAGCAGCTCCTTGAGAATATCCGGTTAGAGCTATACGATCTGTATCAATATTATATTCCTTTATTACATCCATAATGATTTCAGAAACTTTTCTATTACTGTCACGATAATTACAGGTTTCAGATCTTGGTGCTAGTACAATAGCTGGAAAACTAGTATTAGGATTTTCTTTCAAGATAGTTAAGAGATACTGGTAAGATACAGTACCAGTGGTATTGTTTTTACAGTTACCAACACCATAGCCACCGTGAAATGATACGATTAACGGGGTATTTTTATTTAGATCGGTATTCTTAGGTACAAATAAGACATATTTAAGTCCGTTAGAATGTCTTTTGGTAAAATATCCACTTGGAGCATAGTTCGGTTTGCTGGATGAACTTGAAGATGGTTTTGAGGAACTACTGGAACTGGTGGGTTTTGAAGATGAACTATTAGTAGAACTTGAAGGAGAAGATTTTCCAAGATTACAACTAATAGATGTGGTATTGCCTGCTAGATCATAGATGGTAATGTTTACCATACTTAGTTCTTTATTTAGAGTTATTTTAGAAGTGGTATAGGTATTATTATTTAAGATATATTTACTGATACCGATATTATCACTAGATTTAATAGTTATATTACTCTTACCATTTCCATACGTTCCAGAGCAACTCCCCGTAGGACTTACTTTATCTATATTCTTAACCCTAATCGTCTTCTCATTCTTTTCTCCTAGTTTATTATAAATAATAAATTTATACTCCCCATTATCAGATGCTTCATAAGTATAACTCTTACTAGTTACTTTATTACCATTAGGAAGAATTAAATAATCAAA
>URVV01000009.1 GCA_900551455.1 uncultured Mycoplasmatota bacterium | reverse complement strand
TTCAACAAATTACTATTTATCTGTCACTTCTATATATAATTATATCATATTTTTCTTTATTCTTTTTAACAAAGTGTATATATACTAACAAAAAGGGGGTTAGGGTTTCCCTAACTATCAGCAAATGTTAGGAGGACATTTGCAGTGCTGGCTAAGACATAAGTCTTAGTCTGCACCAAAACTTCTTTTTCATCTTTCTTTAACTTGATACTTATTTTTCCAGTTTATATTTTTTAAATTACATAAAAAATCATTATAATCTTTTCCACTTTCTGCTGGAGCATCAATTATTTTATAACTATCTGATAAAGAATATTCTAATGCTTTAGTTGCTAATCTTCCTGCATTATCATTATCAAAATGCACTATAATTGTATCTATATTTTGATTATTTTTTAAATAAGTTGTTATTGTTTTAGCCACTTTACTACCTATTACATCTTTTGAAGTTTGATAAACTCCTGCTAGAGATAATAAATTTTCTTCATCCCATTTTTCATTTTTCATTTCTTTTATTGTCGCATAAGATAATAAATCAATAGCACTTTCAAATATATGAACTTCATTATTTGGAATAACTGCCTTTAATTTAAAAGAAAATGATTTATCACTACCATAAGCATCGCACATATATCTACTTGCATTTGTTCCTCTAACTCCTGCATATCTAGGATTATTTTCTTCATCAAATCCTACAAAAACTACATTGTTATGTGGATAAGTTTGATAAATATAACCTTTATTTATACATTCTTCTACTATAGTTTTACTTATTCCTCTATCAGTTAAATAAGTAATTACTCTATCATTATATTTAGATTTATTCGGTAGAACTAACTTTTTTATCTTTTCTTTTTCAGTCAGTTCTATCTTTGGTATGTATTTTTTCTCTATTCCTTTTTGGTTAATTAAGTGTTCTACTGCCTCAGTAAATGAATATTCTTCTACTTGTATTAAATATTCTAGTGCAGTAATCCCACCAATTCCTCTTGAAAACCAGTACCATTTACCATTACTTATCTTTAAACTATCATGTGTTCTTGTGTGATATGTACCTCTTGATTCATATACTAATTCATCTGGATTTTTATTTTGTAAATAATATAATACATCTATTTCTTTTGCTTTATCTATCTGTTCTTGAGTAAAGTATGCCATTATCTTTCCTCTTTATCTTTTTGTTTTTTCTCTCTTGTTATAGTTTCTTTTAAAATAGGTAATATCTTTTCTTCAATGTTATTATAAAAATTACTATTAAAGGTATTTATATCTACTAAATATTTTAATTGTTCATTATCTTTAACTTCATTAAGAAAGTCATATAAATATCTTGTGCCACCACTATCTAGTATTTCTTTAACTAATAATGGACTAAAAGTTTCATACTTTCCTAGTCCATATTTTTGTTTTATATGATAACAAAAATCATAATTATTTAGTTCTTCTAATGTATCACTAATAATAATATACTTATTATCATCTTTACAATTTAATAACTGCTTATCAACATATTCCCTACATAGTTCATTTATATCTTCTTGTACTAATTCTTCCACTTCCTTATGAATATCAAAATCATATTCAAGCCAAGATTCATATAAGTATTTTAATGTATTATTTCTTTCAAGAAGTGCTTTAATTTCATATCTATCAAGAATATCACTACCGACATATAAATCTTTAATTTCCTGTTTTAAAGTTATTTCATAAGTTTTATTTATAATACTTAAAGGATCTAATTTTATTATTTCTTGAATAAATTCATTATATTCTTTTTCTAATTTATTATTTAATTCATCTAATAATGTTTTATTTGATTTCACTTTCTTCCTCCAATCTAAAAAGATATTAACTTTTATTGTCAATATCTTTATCAAAATAATTCATTCTATTTAATGTATATAACATTTCATATTGTCCTTTAAAAAACATTTCTTCTAGTTCTATATACTTTTGGTTTAAAAGATTTTTTAGTATTTCTATTAAAGCTAAACATTCTTTACTATTTAAGTTATTAGGATTTGTACTTTCAAGTATCTTATTTACATTAGGATATTTTTTTAAAAGTTGTTGATTATTCATTTCTAATTTAGAATATACTTTATTTTTCTTTTGTAAATCTAACTGCATATCAGAAACAAAATATCCAAAATTTTCATAACTTGTCTTAAAAAAACTATTTATCTTTTTCATTTTTGTCATTCCTATCCTTAATTATTGCAACAAAAGGAACACCTAAAGCCCAAGCCATCTTATCAATAGTATCAATAGGAGGATTAGCTTTTAACTCTCCATTTTCTAACTTTTTAATATATTGTCCTTTTTTACCAAGATAAGATGCTAATTCTTCTTCATTCATTCCTCTTATAGTTCTGTAATATCTAACATTATATGAAATTATCTTTTTTAATTCTGCATTTGCTTTAGCAACTCTTTTGTTTCTTTCTTTAACTCTCTCTACATCCACAATACTTCCACCTTTCATAAAGCATTATAAAACTATAAAGAGCATTTAACAAATGTACAAATTATCTTTCGTAGCTGTTTTTATACATTTGTCTATTTTGCTCTACTTCTTCTACATCATCATCTAATATTTCATTAGTTTTCTCATTCATATTTAATAATCTATTAACTTCATTTAATCTTTTTTGTTTTTCTTTTAATTCTACTTCTTGACTAAATGGTTTACCAAACTCTAATTTTGCCTTTTCAAGTTGTGTTTTTATTGTTTCAAGTTCTGTTTGTGAGTCTAACAAATGACTTGATATATTATCTAGTGCATTATCAATTCTTGTAATATTTCCAAGTTCACTATTTCCTAGATTAACAACAGTAGTAGAATTTCTCTTTAAAATTAAGTTATACTCTTTCATAAACGCAAAGAACTTTAACTCCATTTTAAATCCTTTATACTCTCCTATCTCTTTTGTTTCATCACTTATAATACTTTTACATTCATCAATTATCTTCGCACCAGCATCTTGTTTTTCAGAATATGTTATCCCATTGATAGTCATACCAGTAAAACTATCTTCATTACTATAATTATCACTTAGATATTCAATATCAGTTTTATAATTTTCAATATTTTTTTCTAATTCTTTTATTCTATTAGGATACTTCTTTTTAATTTTATCTTCTAAATCATATTGTTCATTTAGATAGCTTTGTTTTAAAAGTTTTAATTTTGATACTTGAGTATCTAATTCTGTTTTTTCAATTATCAATGGATTACCAGCTGCAAGTGCTTTTATTTCTGCATAAGAAAGTGCTACTTCATCTATATCTTCAGCACTTCTAACAGGTGTTTTTGATGTCATTATTTGAGATATGAACTTCTGTTTATTCTCTACTAACTGATAAAGGTAAGCATCAAATGTCTTTTCTGTTACATATCTATAAATATATACTTCTTTATTTTGGTTACCTTGTCTTATAATTCTTCCACTTCTTTGTATTAAATCACTAGGTCGCCACGGACAATCTAAATCATGAAGTGCTATTAGTCTATCTTGGCAGTTTGTTCCAGCACCCATTTTAACTGTGCTACCCATTAAAACTCTTACTTGTCCTGCTCTTACTTTTGCAAATAATGCTTGTTTTTGTAATTCTGTATTAGCATTATGAATAAATTCTATTTCATTTTCTGGTATTCCTTTTTCTACTAATTTATTTTTTAAATCTGTGTAGGCATCAAATGAGCCATCTCCTTTTGGAGTAGATAAATCACAAAATACTAATTGAGATGACTTTTTATCTTTTGTTTCTTCCCATATTCTATAAATATTTTGTGAGCAAGTATCTATTTTGCTATTTTCATAATCTGGTAATAATTCATTTATTAGTCTTTGATCTAGTGCTATTTTTCTACCCTCATTAGTGATTTTAAGCATATTATCTACTTTTGAATCTACTTCTCTATTTCTTACTTTTTCAGCTCGTTCTCCTAATGAATTTACTAAATCTAGTTGTGCTTGACTTGGCTTTATAACTATATTTTCATAATTTGCTTTAGGTAGTGGTAAATTCAATGTATCTGATGTTTTAATATCAGCAACCTCCTTAAACATATTCATTAACTCTGGTAAGTTATAAAATTTAGCAAATCTTGTTTTTGTTCTATAACCAGTTCCCTCTGGTGCAAGTTCTATTGCTGTTACTGTTTCTCCAAAAGTTGAAGCCCAAGCATCAAAATGTTGTAACTTACTTTCTATAAGTTTATCGTATTGCAAATATCTTTGCATAGTGTAGAGTTCCACCATAGAGTTAGAAATTGGTGTTCCAGTCGCAAATACTATTCCTTTTCCACCAGTTATTTCATCTAAATATCTGCACTTCATAAATAAATCACTAGACTTTTGTGCCTCTGTTTGAGCAATCCCCCCTACATTTCTCATTTTAGTATAAAGATATAAGTTTTTATAATAATGTGCTTCATCAACAAATAATCTATCTACACCCAATTCTTCAAAAGTGATAACATCATCTTTTCTTGATGTACTATTTAGATTAGCTAATTTTTTCTCAATAGACTTTTGTGTTTTCATCAATGCTTTAATACTAAATCTTTCTCCATTATGATTTTTTAAATCCTCTATTCCCTTTAATGTATCTTGTAGTTGTTGCTCTAATATGGCAACTTGTCTTTTAATAGACATTGGTATTTTTTCAAATTGAGAGTGTCCTATGATTACTGCATCCCATTCTCCTGTTGCAATTCTTGAACAAAACTTCTTTCTATTTGCTGTTTCAAAATCTTTTTTAGTTGAAACAAGTATATTAGCACTTGGATAAAGTTGTAAGAACTCACTAGCAAATTGTTCTATTATGTGATTAGGTACTACAAACAAGCTCTTATTACAAAGTCCTAATCTTTTACTTTCCATAGCACTTGCCACCATTTCAAAAGTCTTACCAGCCCCAACTTCATGAGCTAGTAAAGTATTTCCACCATATAAAACTCTTGCTATTGCATTTACTTGATGTGGTCTTAATGTTATTTCTGGATTTATTCCATCAAATGTTATATGACTACCATCATATTCTCTTGGAATTATTGCATTAAACTTTTCGTTATAAAGATATGTTAATCTTTCTCTTCTTTCTTGATCATTCCATACCCAATCTTGAAATGCTTGTTTAATTTTATCTTGTTTAGCTTGAGCTATTGCTGTTTCTTTTTTATTTAATACTGCAACTTTTTTACCATTTTCATCATAGTTATAATCAAAGATTTTTGTATCTCTTAAGTTAAGTGCATCCTCTATTAGTCTATAAGCATTTGCTCTATTAGTTCCATAAGTAGATGTAACTGCAATAGTGTTTCTATCACAACTCTTATTTTCAATGTTCCATTCTCCTGTAACATCAGAATAATGTGCTTTTAAATCTCTTCTAGCATAGAAACTAGCATCTATTAAATCTAAAATAAAGTTAGTAATTATATCTTCTGGTATCCATGTTGCACCTATTCTTATACTTATTTCAGTAGGTGAAATATCTTTTGGAATTACTTTCTTTAAATATTCTACATTTTTTTGATAACTACTATCTTCAAAGGCAAACTGTTTTGCTACTTTTAATTTCTCACGAACATTACCAGATAAATACTCATCTGCTGTAACCCAATAATTTGGATTACCATATTCAGGAACTCTAAATATTTCCCCTTCTAATTCTTCAAGCATTTTATCTATATCTAATCCACATAACTTTTGCATATAAGATATATCAACCTTTGCTTTTTCTTGCATTGATACTATTAAAGCATCTCTTGCATTTTCAATAATTCTTTCTTTTGATTTAGGTTTAATTGTTCTTTTATTAAATAAATCAGCTTTTCTTTTTAGATTTCCATTTTCATCTAAAACTTCAAGTGAACATAAAAGAAAATAACTTCCATCATTTGAAAATACACTAGCATTACCACGGCTGTTAATAAGTCCATACTTTTTAACAAACTTATCATATAATTCGTTTAATTCTTTTTGTTTATCTTGTATTTCATTATCACTTGCATTATCTAGTTGCAAGTTAATAATTTCTCTTGTTATATCTCTTAGTTTAACTAAATTCTTAACTCTATTTTCAGCAGTTTCCGATAAGTTTTGAGGATACATTCTACTATTTTCTCTATAATAAATTACATCATCTATCAAAGCATAAGAAAAGTTTTTTACATTCATATCTGCTTCAATAGATAAATCTTCATTATCTGCTATATCATCAATCTTATAATCTTTTATTTCTGCTTTAACATTTGGTATTGCATTATTAAGCATTTCTTCTAAATTCATATCATTTAATGGAATACAAGCAGGTTCTTCTCCGAATGGTGTTGATATAAGTTCCATTTTTCCAAGTATCATTTGAGGATTATCAATGAAATATTTATTTATTCTTAAATTGTTTTCATCAGTATCAATATTTATCCATTCTGGCATTATGTCTGTAATTGAATCTCTTTTTTGAAGAAATATTATATCTGAGGTAACAGTAGTTCCTGCACTATCTTTAAATACATTATTAGGTAGTCTTATAGCACCAATTAAATCTGCTCTACTTGCTACATATTTTCTTACATCATCATTCTTTCTATCCATAAATCCTTGAGATGTAATAAATGCTATTATTCCTCCTGGTCTTACTTTATCTATGGCTTTTGCAAAAAAGTAATCATGTATTAAGAAGTTTCTCATATCATATTTCTTATCACTTACAGGAATATTTCCAAATGGAACATTTCCTATTGCAACATCAAAAAAAGAATTTGAATAGTTTACTTCTTCAAATCCTTTAACTGCAATAGATGACTTTTGATATAACTGTCTTGCTATATTTCCACTTATTATATCTTTTTCTACTCCATATATTTTTAACTTATCATTATTCGGTAAAAGTCCAATAAAGTTTCCTATACCACAACCGGGTTCTATTATATTTCCTCTATCAAGTCCCATATTGGATAATGCTTTATACATTGCTTTAATTACTACTGGTGGAGTATAAAAAGCTGTAAGTGTTGATTCCTTTGCTTGATTATATTCTTCTTCGGTTAGAAGTTCTTTTAATTCATAATACTCATCAGTCCATTTTTCTGGATCAAAGGCATCTGATAATCCACCCCAACCAACATAATTAGAAAGTATTTCTTGTTCTTCACTTGTAGCATATCTATTTTCTTTCTCGCACTTTCTTAAAATATTTATTGCTTTAATATTATTTCTATATCTTTCCTTTGGTGTTCCTACTCCTAAATAATCAGTATGTATCTTATAATTTATTTTATCTTCTAGTGGTACTTCTGGATGAAGAACATAACTAACTTCTCTTGGCTTTCTTTTAATAGGAACTTCTATTTTTTCTTCTTTTAAATCATCAATTATTAAAGTATTATCTTTATTATTTATATCTTCTAATACTTCTTCTTTATCAATACTTAAATCTAATACTTTATCATCAAAATTATGATAATAAACATATATACTATCTGGAGTAACTCTAATAGCAAAGTCTTTATCTTTTTCAAGCATTTTAAATAATTTGTTGCTTTCTATTTGCTCTTTTAACCTTAATTCACTTGTTTTATCAGAATTAAAATATGTAAAACTAGTATCATGATTAGTATTATTACTACTTTCTAATGATATTGTTAGATTTCTTTTTTTAGACTTAATATGTTCCCATTTTTCCAGTTCTACTTTTCTTATTTCAAAACTATTTTCCCATATTGTATCTTTAGAACAATTATTAAACATATTAACTATAACATCTGCAAACTCTTGCTCTTTAGTGGCAAATAAAGATAACTGTGCTTTTTCACTTCTTGGTATTATTATCTTTTCTTTTTCAGTTGGTAATTTAGTTTCTTCTTTTTCGTATTTATTAGCATATTCTTTTAATTTATTATAATCTTCCTCATTTAGTAATGTAGGAATATTATCACTATCATAATTAAAAACTTCATCAAATATAAACTTATAAAATTCTTTACCATACCAAATATTTTCATCATCCATTGCAATTAGATTATCTTTATCATCATACATTAGTTCAACATCATTTATCTTGTATTTATTTAATACATCATAAAGTAATCCTATTTCTCCATCGTTTTTATCATACATATAAATAACTGAAGAAAATTCATCATTAAATATTTGCTCTAGCTTATCAAATAAAGCATCTGTTGATAATCCTTTATTAAACCAGTCTGCCTCTACTATTTCATTTTCCCAAGTATCTTCGTTTGTTCTAGTTCCTAGTTCAACTGTTGCTATTCCATTTATATAATGAAGTTCTACACAGTATAAATTAGTTTTAACTCTTGCAACAGTAAATGAGTTAGTATCATCTAAATCTTCTAAATTAGTTATTAACTCACTTTCAATAATATCTTTTCTACTATCTGAAAAAAGAATACTGTTATTAGTATTCTCTTGTGTTAGTTGAAGATTAACTCCCTTATTACTATCTCCTCTGCTTGATTCTTCAAGTTGTTCATTAATCCTGTCCACTTCATTGGATCTTTCATCTTCAAGTTCTCGGTTATATTCTCCTGTGCTATCAATTCTTTCATTATCAAGTTCACTCTCATCTCGGCTGTCGTATCTATCTCCAATAGGTGTTCTGCTAGTATATCCTTGATTTTCATTTGCTCGTATAAAGGTTTCTTCTTGCTCTTTAGGTAATCCAACCTTATAAGACCATATTTCCCTATGTTGAAGTTTCTCTCTTTCACTTTCAAGTTCGGTATCTTGTAATCTCCTACTGTTTTGTAAGTTATCATTTACTTCACTCCTCTCCTTTAATTCATCTTTATCATAAACTATATTTTTATCATTATCAAATGTACGAATTTTTTCTATTTCATTTATTCTTATATTTTTTAGTATTTCATAAATATTAAGTAGTGTCATTTCACTAATATCACTTGTAGCAGTTCCTAAATTTACAACACTCTCTATATCTTGAAACATTATAATATCTTGAAAATCAGTATATAAAAACTCTTTATCAGCATTACCTACACATTTATTTATAAGCATATACGCAATACTTTTTTGAAGTAAGTTTTTATATTTTTGAATAATTAAATCATTATCTATATTTACTAATCTCGTGTTTTCTTTATTATCTAGTAAATAATCAATATAATCTGTTATATTATCTTCTACTAAAATAGTCGCAACTGATTTTAAACTATCAATAAAAGTATCTTTGTTTTCTAGTTCTCCATATCTATTCTCTAGTGCCTCAACAACTTGATCTTGATAAGCTATTCCTACATTCCAAACTCTAACCTTTTTACCTTTTCTACCATACATACTTTGAGTATCTGATACATCCCATACATATCTTATAGATGGTTTACCATACTTTTCAGTTATTAGTGCTATACCACTATGACCTTTTTTAATTATTCTATTTAATTTACTATTCCAAGTATCATAACTAGCACAAGCTATAGCAGTTGGTCTTTGAGCATATATAAGTAATTGCTCATCAAAATCATACTTATAGTTCTTTGAGGCACAACTTAAAAACGATTGCCATTTTCTTGAATCAGAGGTTATATTAGCAATCGTTTCATTATAGACTTCTTTAATATCTACTAATGTTGTAGCCATTTTTATTTACCTCTCTTTCTTTATTTGGTTTGTTCTCTATTTTCAATTAACTTACTATAATAATCTTCTACATTATCATTTTTTTCAGCTCGTAATAATAATTGCCAAATCATATCACTCGCTTCGTTAGGAAAAAACCTTACATCTACAAACTCTATATCATCATTATTAACTCTAGGTACTGAATATGTAAGTAATTTATTTTTTAGTTTTTCTGCAGTAGTTGAAAACTTTTCATCTTCAATATTCATCTTTATATTAAAATCTAAAATACCCACTAATTGATTAAATAAATCTTTACATAATGATAATTGTGTAGATGGTGTTCTTGTTTGATGTGGCATTATATCTTCACTCCTTTCCTAATAGTTTTCGGAAATATTACTAAACAATCATCTGTTTCTTTGCTTTTATTACTATTTCCTAATATTTCTCCCCTAATTTCAATATAGGTATTTTTATTTATTTCTGGGAAGTCATTTATACAAGGTGTAAATAATATAAATGATATATAATTATTAACTCTTTCAATCTTATTATCATTTATAACTTTCATCTTTGTAGGTATTTCTAAAATAAATCTTGTAAATAATTCATTATCAAATACATCTTTCTTTATAACTTTACCTGATATTTTTATTTCATTCATCTTTCTTCACCCCTATCTTTATTTCTATTTAAAGATACTTGTTCTACTACTTTACTTTCTTTTATTTCTACATCTATATTTTTAGATAGTTTATCTTTTATATCTTTAACTGTAATACTATCTAGTGTATCTTTTAATATTCTTCTAGCTTCTTCTTCATTTTCTGCTACTACTGTTATTTTCATTTTTTCATACAAATTTACATTAAACTCATAATTATTCATTTTCTTTTCCTCCTTTTGTTTCTTCACTATTACTTAAAAAAGCAATTATTTGTCTGTTCTTAATTGCTTTCTTTAAATCTAATAAAATAATTATTTCATTACCATTTACATCTTGTATTCTTGTTAAATCATCTAGTTTTATATTTAAAATATCTTTCTCAGTCTTAAATCCTGCTTTAAATATTTTTTCTAATACTTTTGTTATTTGACTTAAATTATACTTATTCATAGTTTTCCTCGCTTTCTAGTTCTAAAATATAAACTATTTGTTTAGTTTTATCTGTTTGACTACAAGTAATTAAAGTTAAAGTATTCTTTTTATTATCTCTGTGTATTGTTACTTTGCCATTTTTTTCTGCATCATATTTTCCAGCAACTTTGTATGTATATTTAATATTATTAAAATAAACATAAGCAACATCATCATTACTTAATTTATGTAGATTTTTAAAATATGAAATATAGCTATTTCCAGAATGAGCTGCAATTATAAGATTTCCATTTTTAACATTCGGCATATCACTGCCCTTTATTACTTGTAAATTTTTATTAACATTATTCCCTTTATCTTTAATATTTAAAAAACCCCTTTTTATGTTTATTTTGGGGATTTCAAGAACACCTATATAGTTATAATTAGATGTTTTCTTTTCTTCTTGTTTTGGTTGTTCTTTAATTTCTTCTTCATCAATATTTACTTTAATTTCTTCAGTTTCTTCTTTTCCTATATTCAAAAACTCCTGTGCTTTATTATAATCTCGCAATTCTATGTAATAGTTATATGCTATTCTACCTATATACATAAAAGAACCAATTAAGAAAATGAAAGAAGCAACTAGTTTGATTAGTTGCTCCTTTTTATCAATATTCTTATTTTTTCTTGTTCTTTTTAGAAACATAAAGAAATACCCCCATTCCTACTACCATACAAGTAATACTAATTACTGTGTATAATTTACTCTCATTAACCATAGTGTTTGGCACTTCAACTATTTGTTCATTAGTTAAATTAGCTTTAACTATTTCCCCATTTTCTTTAATTTCAAACTCAATAATTTCATTTGTTATTTGATAACCTGTTGCACTTTCTTTTTCAATAATATGTCCTTTTCCTATAAATAAATCTTTAATAATAATTTGACCATTTTCATCAGTAAGCCCAGAGAATATTAAAGTAGATTCTATTGTTCCATCTTCTAATTCTTTATCTGAATAGATTTCTATTAAAGTATTAGGAATTGGTTTCCCACTAACTAAATCTGTTTTAGTAAATTCTAAAGTTCCTTTTTTATAGTAGTTTTGTAATTCTACATCTTTAACAATTTCTTTTGTATATTGATCTTTATACTTTAATTCAAAAGTATATAATTTTTCATCTAACACATGGTTATTATCAGTTGATTTCTCTTTTATATAGTATTTTCCTAACTCTAAATCTTCAATAACTGCTTTCCCATTGTTAGTAGTAACAGTTGTTATCAATTCATCTTTAGAATACTTTTTCTTACCACCAATATAAATATCTTCATTTGCATAAAGTTCTAGTTCTACTTCACTTAATAATATCTTTTCGTATCCAAAAGTATTATTATCTATAATTAACTTTTCGCCATATTTAGTGATATTTAATTTCCCTTTAACTCTTTCATTTGCAAACTTAACTACTAATAAAGCACCATAATCTTTATCAACTAGTATTTCACTACCTTCTCCAATATGAATTGGCATTGCCTCACTATTCCAAACATAACCATCTAAAACTTGATTTTCTACTTCTTCTAAAAGAAAATCTCCAACTAAATTAGCTGGTGTTATAATCACTCCATTTTCATCAGTTTCATATTCACATACCTTTTTAGCTGTTGGGTATGTTATTGTTTGACAAATATATTCACTAGTATTTACATCTTTTATTTTAAACTTAATACCGGCTTTTGTAATTACTTCTCCTGTTTCTTTATCAGTTTTAATAACTTTTAATTTTGCTTCTATTGGAGCATTACTTAATAATTTATATATATTATTACCGGTATTCTCATTTACTTCTATCTCAAAATTCTCAACTTTCTCATAATTAGGAGTATTATTCTCTTGTGAAATAGTATATTTCCCATAAGGTAGAGATGTTTTTGCATATCCATTTTCATCTGTTATTATAGACTCAACAAAACATCTATTGTTATTATTTTCAATACTTCTTAATTGTGGTCTAGGGTTACAATCATTTAAATAAATATTAAATGTTATATTAGGTTCTCCTTTTAATATTCCTGTTGTTCCACTTGCAAATGTTTTAAATAAAGTAAAATCTGCTTTTATAACTTTTTCATAAACTTCTACATTAGCAAGTAAATTATCTTTATCCACTATAAATGAATATTTATTTTTATCTAAAGTATATCCTTTACTAGGCGATAGTTCTTTTAAATATAAATCTCCTAAACTAGGTAAATAATCACTTATACCATATCCATTTTCATCAGTTGTAATCTCTCCTACCTTCTCATTATTCAAGTTGTATATTCCATATTTTGCACCACCAAGCGTTGCGTTTCCTTGAGGAATATTGTTTTTAGTTTCACTATCAACTTTATTGATTTCTACTTTTCCACCTACAGATTCTAGTTCTATGCTTTTTGGGATTGGATCAACATTTCCTACTCTCATAACATTTTGCGAATGATTAGAATAATAAACGATTGGTGTAGATGACCAATATGATAATTTTTTAATCAATTTAACTTTAACATTTTCTGTTGAATTAGATGTAATTGTTAAAGTGTTTCCATTTATACTAGCTACACCATTTTCTACTGATGAAATAGTAAATTGATTTAGTATTCCATTTGTATCAGTAAAATCCATACTTTTACCAATTGGTAATTTAACTCCATCAATATTGAAATTTGGTTTAGTATAATGCTTATTTAATAAATCTTCCATTTCTGCTATTTCACTAGCAAATTTATTTGGTAAATCTTTACCATTTAATGTATCAGTAAATACAATTCTTGATGTTGGTACTGCTGTTCTCCAAATCATAACTTGAGTAATTACATACCACTTTTTCGCTGAATGATCATAACCATTCTCTTTGTATTGATAACCATAATATGCTAAAAGTGATATTCTTTGCCATTGTTCTTCTGTCATATTAAGATATACTGCAAAATCACTTCTAGCTATCTTGTAATAAGGTAAGTTATTGTCTATATCCACGTAAGGTTGTAAACAATAAACAAACTTATTATCCTCACTTCTTCTTATAAAAGCTCCTTGTTGATACTTAATGTATCCATCTTCTCTATATTTTCTAATATAGATATTTGCTATCTTTTCAGATGGCCAAATAGCTTGACCTTTATATTCTTCTGCATTTACTTTAGTAATACCGAAAAATATTGTTAAAAAAAGTATGCTAATCAAAGCATACATTATTCTTTTGTTTTTCATTTTTTTATCTTTCCTTTCTTTCTTCAAAATAAAAAGACACTCGTGTGTCTAAAATAATTTAATCATTTCTCCTAAATACCTACCAGATGCACTGTTTATTGTAGAACAAGAAAATCCCATTTTGCTTTCCTCACCGTATTTAATACAAGCATTGAAACAAGCTTCTTCACTTCCATATTTTTCAACAGGGAAATCTACTATTGCCCAACTCCACGCTGGTTTATTGTAGTATTCATCTTCTGTCATTCCAAGTTCTTCCCAAGCTGTCATTTCTTTTTGTTCTTCTTGTTTTGGTTCTTTGATTACACTTTTTTCAACTTGTTTTTGTTTTGATTGAGTAGGTTTGTTTTCTTTTTGTTCATTATTTGTCTTTTGCTCTGGTATGTTTTTTTCTTTTTCAACAGTTTTTGTTGATAACCTTTCTTCTTCAAAATTGTTTTCTTCTGTTTTTTCTTCAATTTGAGTATCGTTTTTAACTTCCTTTTGTTCTTCATGCTCAATTTGATTTGTTTTGGCTGTATCTAGTTCTTTTACTGGTTTCCCATTAAAAGCACTTCCAAGTCCAACAACCAAACTCGCAACTACAAAAGCTATAAAAATTCGTATTATTTTCATCTCTCATCACTCCTCTTTTTTGTTTTACTGTAGCATACTTTAACTATTTTGTCATATCTACTAATTTTTTTCAGTTAGTAATAATAGTTAGTATTATTTTTAGGGGAGATTGTAAGAGGGGACTTTTTGGCAAAGATACTCCCATTATCTTTCGTTCTTTTCTTGTTCCCTCTTTTTTTGCAACCACCTCCCATAAAAACTTACTGCTTTAACAACATAATTTTCTCTTTCTTCATTAGTTGTAAGATTTGTTGGGAGTATATTATTTAGTTTGTCCATATTAACTTTTAGAGTTTGTATTTGATTAGGTTTTTCTTGTTCTAAAATAGTTTCCATATACTCTCTTGTAAGTTTATTATCTTTGCTTAATCTCTTAAAATCTTGTGCTTGTGATAATGATGGAGTACATACAAAACATTCCATAATATCTAAAAGTTCTTTTTGTTCTTCCTCTTTTAAATAAGATATTTCAACTGCTGGTCTAAATGCCATACTTGGAGATAATTTCAAAGCATCATTATCTACCATTTGAAGTATTTGTGGTATTAGTTCAGTTAGTCTTATATATCTTCTTACTTGTTCTCTACTTTCTCCATTTTCTTTGGCTATTTGTTCTCTTGAAACAAACTTATGCTCCAGTGGTGCAGAAGTTAAATCGTTTCTTATTCCTTGATGACTTAATGCTTCCATTTTTAATTTATAAGCAAATGCTTTTTCACTTGGTAGTATCTTCTCTCTTTGTAAATTACTATCAACCATTATGATAGTTGCCTCATCATCAGTTAACTCTCTAACAATACATGGTATTGTTTCTAGTCCTGCTAACTCACTTGCAAACTTTCTTCTATGACCAGAAATCATTTCGTATTTTCCATTTTCTTTTGGTCTTACTAATGTTGGTACTAATACTCCATTTTCACTAATACTTTCTACCATTTGTTTCATATCCTCATTATCTATTACTTTAAATGGGTGTTTAGTAAAGTCATCAATGTCATTTAAACTTATATTTACTACTTTTTCTTTTAATTTATCATCTCTTTGTTCTTGTGTTGAAAACAAATCATCATCTAGATAAATCTTTGGTAGTGGCATTTTTGTTTCTTTCTTTACCATTCTCCATTACCTCCTTTGCAAATAAGGTATATGAATCTGCTACCTTACTATTTTTATCATAAGAGAAAATACTTTCTCCATGAGATGTTGACTTTGCTACATTTACTGCCATTGGTATTTGAGTATTATATATCTTTACTTTACTCCCATAACTTTCTTGAAGTTCATATCTTACTTGATTAGGTAAAGTTGTTCTCTTATCTACCAGTGTAAGCAAAACACCATCAACCATCAAGTTTGGATTTATTTGTTTTCTTACTCTTGAAATTGTTTGTAAAAATTGTCCCATACCTTTTGCAGCTAAAAACTGTGTTTGTACTGGAATAATTACTTTATCAGCACAAGCAAGAGCATTTATTGTTATCATACCTAAACTAGGCATACAATCTATTAGTATATAATCATATTTATCTTTATATTTAGATAATGTATTCCTCATAACACTTTCTCTACTCATTACATTAACAAGTCCCACTTCTAATTGTGACAAGTCTAAATTAGACGGTATTAAATCTACATCTTCATTATGGTGTAATATTACTTCTTCTATATTTATATTATCATCTCTAATAGTAGAACTCATAACATCTGCTAATGTGGTTTGTATTTTATCTAAATCATTCCAACCCATACAAGTAGTTAAATCTCCCTGTGGATCGGCATCTACTAGCAATACTTTTTTCCCTCTTTTTGCTAATGCTACACCCAAATTAAAAGTGGTAGTTGTTTTACCAACTCCACCTTTTTGGTTTGCAATAGCATATATCCTACAATTATCCACTTTTTCTCTCCTTTCTTTTATGTTAATTATGCTAAATTAAGTCCTATACTTTCAAACTTTTCTACTGTATCTGATTCCATTTTAGTAGTAACCTTTACATAAATCTCATAAGTTGTTCTTATATTGCTATGTCCTAATCTTTTTGATACTGCTTTAATATCGGCACCTGCTTCAATCAATCTTGTTGCATGAGTATCTCTAAAATCATGAAATCTACATGGAATACCTAATTCATAATGAATTACTTTAAATGGATATTTACAACTATCAGTACCTTCAAAGACTCCATTCTTTTTTAAAAAGACTAACTTTACTTCTTCTAATGGAACTTCTAATTCTGCATAAGCATTTATTATCTTTATTTCTGGTTTATTATTATAAGGATTATTTACAATTTTCTTATAATGTTTCATATAAGTATCTCCATAATCTTTTTTATTCTGTATTTGTTCTTCTTTATATTTTTTTAAAGCTTTCAATAAAGTATCTCCAATTTCAATAGTTCTATAACTTCCTTTTGTTTTACAAGTACCAAAATACCAAACCGTTGTAGAATTTCCACTTATTAGTCTTTTCTTTGTTCCACCTGCTTGATTTTTCTTTAAAATATTTTTATTAACTGTTATAGTTCTTTTTACAAAATCAATATCATCCCAAGTTAACCCAAAAACTTCAGACACTCTCAATCCCGTATAATAAGCAGTTAAAAATGCATAATATACACAAGGATTATTAGAAAATCTTTCTAATATTTTTTCTACTTCCTCGTTTGATAATATATAAACAGGATCACTGTCAGGTATATCATATTTTGGTAGTCTTACCTTTAATGATGGGTTTACTTTAATAAATCCAACAACATCGGTTGCATATCCCAGCGAACCTTTTAAAACTTTCAATATGTTTTTTAGAAAATTCTTTGAAAATCCTTTTTCTAAATATATATTGTTTATAAACTCTTGAATAACTGATGTTGTTAGTTGAGATAACATATAGAAACCTAATTTAGGTTTTATATGATTTTTTATAATATTTTGATATGCCTGAATTGTGTGATACTTTAAGTTTATTTCACAATGCTCTTTCATCCAATAATCTAAATAATCACTATAAGACATTTTGCTTGGTTCTATACAGTGTCCCACATTTATATATTCATTATATGCCTTTACTCCTGCCTCAATAGCTTCTGATTTTGTTCTAAATCCTGACTTGTTTTTATATTTTCTTTTACCATCAATAGATGCTATCGCAAATTGATATTGATATACCTTTCCCCTTTTTTGAACATAAACATTTCCCATAATTTTTTCCTCCACTAATTGCTTAGCAAATGAAAAAATACCAGCAAATTGCTAGTATTTATTTTGTTTGTAAAAATGTTTGTAAATTTTTTTCCTTATTTTATAAGGGTTTGAGGACTATTTTACAAACATTTTGTAATTTTTACAAACAATTTACAAACATTTGAGGTTTTTTCAACCTTTTTTTAGTCCTTTCAAATCTCGCAAACCCTTATTTTATGGGCTATTTGCCACAGCACTGTTTGTACTTCTTACCACTTCCACAAGGACACAAATCGTTACGACCGACCTTGGTACTCTTTTTAGAAGTTTTAACAGTATCTTTACCATCGTTAGTAATTATTTTTTTAACAACTTCTTTTCTTTCTGTATTTTGTCTTATTTCTGATTTTAGTAGATACATTGAAATTTCACTATTAATTTTATTTAACATATTATCAAATAATTGATATCCTTCACTAGTGTATGCTTGAAGAGGATTTTCATTGGCATATCCTCTTAATCCTACACCTTCACGAAGATGACTCATAGTACTGATGTGTTCCATCCAGTTACTGTCAATTACTCTAAGAGAAATGGCTTTCTCAAATTCGTCGATTACTTCTTTAGGTATATCTTTTAATTTTTCTTCGTAATCTTTTAGAACTTTATCATAAATTATGTCTATTACTTCTTGTTCTGATTTACTTTGAATTTCTGATAGATTTAGACGATAATGTTTTAATAAATTTTCGTTTGCTGCTTCAAGTATTTCTTTATAATCGTTATCTTGAAGATGTTTATTTTCTATTAAATGTGACATTACTAAATTAGTAATATATTCTTTAAAGCCGTTTAATACGGTTTCGTGAATTGATTGATTATCTAAAATTTCATTTCTTTTATCATAAATTATTGTTCTTTGATTGTTCATTACATCATCATAGTTTAGAAGGTGTTTTCTAATATCAAAGTTATTTCCTTCGACTCTCTTTTGAGCGGTTTCAACTGTTTTGGCAAACATATTGTTTCTTATTGCTTGATCTCCTGTAAAACCGATACTAGCCATCATTTGTTTATAGCGTTCTGAACCGAATCTAACTAGGAGATCATCTTCAAATGATACGAAGAATTGACTGAATCCAGGATCTCCTTGTCTTCCAGCACGACCACGTAATTGGTTATCTATACGACGTGATTCGTGTCTTTCGGTGCCAATTACACAAAGACCTCCTAATTCTTTTACTCCGGGACCTAATTTGATATCAGTTCCACGTCCTGCCATATTGGTTGCGATGGTAACAGCTCCAATTTCACCGGCTTTAGCAATGATTTCAGCTTCACGAGCATGGTTTTTAGCATTTAATACTTCATGCTTTATACCTTTTTTAGTTAACATTTTACTTAGTAATTCACTGGTTTCTATGGCGATGGTACCAATTAGAATTGGTTGTCCTTCTTTATGTTTTTCTGCTACTACTCTAACAATAGCATTATATTTTCCTTCTTTTCCTGGATATAATAGATCAGTAGCATCTATACGAATTACTGGTTTATTGGTAGGTATGCAGATAACATACATATTATAAATATTTCTAAATTCTTCTTCTTCTGTTTTGGCAGTACCGGTCATTCCAGATAATTTATTATACATTCTGAATAAGTTTTGGAAAGTAATTGTAGCTAGAGTTTTTGTTTCTTGGTTTATTTTTACTTTTTCTTTGGCTTCAATAGCTTGATGTAATCCTTCAGAAAAAGCTCTTCCTTTCATTAAACGACCAGTAAATTGATCTACTATTACTATTTCACCGTCTTGAACAACGTAATCAACATCTTTTCGCATAAAGTAGTTAGCTTTTAGAGCTAGATTGATGTGGTGAACTAAAGCGGTATTGCTAATATCATATAGATTATTTATTTTAAAAGCTTTTTCGCATTTATGAGCACCTTCATCTGTTAGAGAAATGGTTCTGGCTTTTTCATCTTTTATGTAATCGGCATTTTCTTCTAGGGTTTTGGCAAACATATCGGCTTGTTCGTAGAGATTAATATTTTGCATAACACCACCTGAAATAATTAATGGTGTTCTAGCTTCATCTATTAGTACAGAGTCTACTTCATCTATTATACAGTAGTTTAATTTGCGACCTACTCTATCTTCGGCACGTACTACCATATTGTCTCTTAAGTAGTCAAAGCCTAATTCGTTATTAGTTGTATACATAATATCGCAGTTATATACTTCTCGTTTTTCTTTTGGGGTTAATTCTCTTAGGTTAACTCCTACAGTTAGTCCTAGAAAGTTAAACACTGGACCCATCCATTCGGCATTTCTTTGGGTTAGATATTCATTGACTGTAACTACGTGTACTCCGGCACCTGTTAGGGCGTTTACATAGGCTGGAAAAATGGTGGTTAGAGTTTTTCCTTCACCAGTTTTCATTTCGGCAATGTTTCCATAATGGATAGCCAAGCCACCAAGTAATTGGCAAAAATAAGCTTTTTCGCCTATAATACGGTATGCTGCTTCACGGATGGTGGCAAATGATTCTACTAGAATATCTTCTAGATCTTCACCATTTGCTAGGCGATGTTTAAATTCTTCGGTTTTAGTGGCTAGCTCTTTATCAGATAATTTGCTATATTCTTCATCTAAAGCATCTATCTTTGTGGCTATTTCATTAAATTTTTTTAACTCTTTGTATTCGTTATCGAATAATTTTTTAAATATTTTTAGCATGTACTCACTTCCTTATAAAGTATTTTATCAAAAAAATAAGAAAAATACTAGTGCTAGGTTGATAATAGTTATAGAAAAACAAAAGTTTTGGCACTTTTGTTTAGATATTTATTTTTTTCTAGTTTTGATTTTTTTATTTTTTAAATTGTTTTTTAGTTTATAGTATTCAGTATCTATTAATAGTTTTCTTAAAATAGAATATATTTTTACTTCAGATATAGAATATTTTTCAGATAATTCACCTATTCTATTAGATTTTGACATTGGATCTTGTTCTTTAGAGATTAGTTCTATGAGAAAAATTCTTTCAATGATATCTGATAGTAATTCACTTTCACAACTTTTTTCAATTAAATATAGACGAGTATCTTGGTCTTTTATATTGCTAATAGATATTTCTCCACATAATATTGAATTTTCTAAGACGTAGTAAATATTCATAGATATTCTTTCATTAACTAAACTATATAATTTAAATGGATTTGTTTCGTTTTGGTATGATACAAAATGAAATGAATTAAGAATTTTAGTATATATTTTTTTCATTGTTACATTAACATATGGAAGATTAAATTTTTTATTTAGAGTTTCTTCAATAGGATTTAATTGATTTTTAATCATTATATAAAATTTTGCTTGTTTTGGAAAACTTTCAGTTAGTTCTTTTACTCTTGATGGTTGAAGATAATTAATAGAATTTGCTTTCTCATTTAAGGTGTTCTCTAGTAAAGATAATTCTTGACTTTTAATTAGTTTTTTTAAATTTTCTTGATATGAAGAAATAAATAATGATAAATTTATTTTTTCTTTTTGATGGTCTTTTAAGGTTTTAAGAAAGCTTTGATAACAGATAATTTTATTATGAGGACCAGTTTTTTTTACTATTTCGTTAGTTAATTCATAGTAAGCAATAAAGATATTGAACTTCTCTTCTTCGTTAGTAATTTTGTTAAGTAAATTAATTTCTTGATTATAGTTTTTTTTCATAACATAAAATTCCCTTCTAGATGATTACTATTATACACAGAGAAATTAATTTGGTCAAGTTAAATACTTAGTATAAATTATTTATTGTGGATAATAATAATAGTGGGTGATTAAAATGGCTAAGAATAAAAAGTCAAAGAACTCAAATTCATGCAAGAATAGTATGAAAAATACTTTAAATGGTAATAGTAATAGTTGCCATGAATGCAATAATAATATGAATGAGAGTAACCTAAATAAAAGTGACCTTTAATGGTTGCTTTTATTTTTATAGATATTTGACAATAAGGATACTGATGATAACACAGGATAAATCTGCTAATAAGCCAACTAAAAGAGAATGTTTTATTTTAGTTATTTTTACGGAGGAATAATACATTCCTATTATATAGATGGTTGTATCAGTACTACCGGTTATTACGGAGGCTATTTTGCCGATTAGAGAATCTGGACCATATGTTTTTAGAATTTCATTTAAAAGCATTAGGGATGAGGATGAGGAAATTGGTCTTAGGATGGCGATGGGAAGAATTTCTTTGGGGAAAGTTGTAGGATTTATAAGACTTATAATGCTATTTAGGAAATTGCTTTTTACAAAGACAGTTACTGCTAAAATAATGGCAAACATTGAGGGAAAGATATTTAGGGACATTGATAAGCCTTCTTTAACACCTTCTAAAAATTCATCATAAATATTTACTCTTTTTATTAGAGCGTGAATGATTACAATGATAGTTATAAGGGGAAGAATATATTTAGAAATGTTAACCATTTTTTTTCACCATATAGAATAATCTATCAATAATTAATCCAATTAGGCAGGATAGAAATGAAGTTATAATAATATAAGGAATTATAGATTCGGGGTTAATACTTTTATGTAAGATACGAAGAGAGATAATTGTAGTTGGCATAATGGTAACAGAGGCGGTATTTATAACTAGAAAGGTTATCATACTACGGGAAGCAGTATCTTTAATGGGATTAATAGTTTGGAGTTCTTTTATGGCTTTTAGACCAAATGGAGTGGCAGCATTTCCTAGTCCTAAAATATTCATAACAATATTAGTACCAATATAGCTAAAACAGGGGCTATTTTTTGGTATTTCAGGGAAGATTATTTTAAGAACAGGAGTTAATAGTTTAGCTAGACTGTCTAAGAGGCCACTTTTTTTGGCAATGTTCATAATACCTAACCATAAACACATAATGGGTAAAATAGAGAAAATTAATTCTAAACTTTTGGTAGATGCTAAAAGCATTTCACTACTGATATTAGTATTAGTAATAATACTATATAAAATACCAGTAATAAAGAAAAAGGCAAAGATATAGTTAATCATAATATCACTAATAAAGTTTATGAAAGAAAGACGTTTTTATGAGTTAGATGGTTATTTTCTTTTAAAAATATTTTTAATTTTATTAATAAAGTGATTACTTTTTTGAGGGGATTTAGCATATATGTTTACTTTTCCTACGAGGGTATCATCTAAATAAATATAGTTTGTTCCAACAATATCTCCGGTTTGATAATTTTTCTTTTTCTCTAGTTTTATGTGTGATATTAGATGATGGGTTTCTTCTTTTTTTAGTAATAGATAGAAGTCTTCTTTTATATAGAGATTTTTATAGTAATTATCTTTAGGTACGGAAAATGTTTTCTTGTTTAAAACTTTATATGATTTATAGGTATTAAAGGCATTTTCATACAATGATTTGTGAGTATTCCAATCATCTGAATCTTTTAATGTTACAACGACTAGATTTAAATTGTCTTTAGAGGCAGTTGATACGAGGGTTCTTTTGGCTTTTTCGGTGTATCCTGTTTTTCCGCCGGTTATATAATCAGTGCTTAATAGCTTGTTTTTGTTATGCCAGATATAGGTTTTTAAGTTGGTTTTAACGGTATATTTAGTGGTACTGACAATTTTTCGATATGTTTCATTTTGCATTGCATATCTTGTTATTAGAGCCATATCATATGCGGTTGAGAGATTTCCTCTGGTGTTATTATCTAAGCCACTAGAGTTGTAAAAAATAGTATTTTTCATACCAATTTCATTGGCTTTTTTATTCATTAATTTAACAAAGTTTTCTTCTGTTTTAGATACATAGGTGCTTATCATTATGGCAGCATCATTTCCACTACGTAGCATTAAGCCATATAATAAATCAATTAGTTTTATTTGTTCACCAACGGAAATATAAATACCAGATCCATAGCTTTTATTTATGGATTCATCGACAGTAACTAATGAATTTATATCTTCATTTTCAATAGCTATAATGCAGGTCATAATCTTAGTAATGGAAGCAATTAATTTTTGACTGTGCATATTTTTTTCAGATAATACTCTTCCGGAATCTAGATCCATTAGGACGTAACTACTGGCAGTATCTGTAGAGGCCTTTATATTAGGAATACTTATAAATAATAAAAGAATTATAAAGATAATTTTTTTCACAATATCACCTAGATAAGTATATGATAAAAAGGACGTGGTTAGTCCTTTTTGAGTAATAATTAAAATTATTTTCTCTTGGTAAATATTTTCTTGAAGGGAAAGAAGGATTCTTATTTTAGTTTTATAATCATTTAGATAATAAATAGAATTATAGTATTTTATTTAATTGTTCTAGGATTTCTTCTTTGGTTTTGGTAAGATAATTATCTAGGTAATAAATGGTAGTATTAGTAATGGCTCCTAGATAGAAATAGTTTTGTATGGTATTGGGAATATTTTCGTTAAATAGTTCTAGAATGGTTTCATATAGAAATGATTTTAATAGTTTATTTGTACTTTTATTAATGATTAGATATTCTTTTAAATGATTATTTATATTTGTTATTAATTGTTCTGATATATATAAATAATAATATTTTGGCTTGATATTTTCATCATATGGGATTGTTTGAATATCTTTAGTAAGAATACTTAAGGTATATAATAATAATTCATATTTATCATTAAAATATGTATAAAATGTTGGTCTACTGATAGTAGATAGTTTACATATATCGGTTATTTTTATATTTGCGAATGGAGTTTCTTCCATAATTTTTATAATTGTTGTAGAAAGTTTATTCTTTGTTTTTATAATTCTTATATCTTTATCTTTTAACATAAATATCACTATTTAATTATAATTGATGTTTTGAATAAATTATAATTGATGTTTTATTTTGGCATTTATGAACCTTATTATGTATTTATGTTTATTTTATATTTCTTTTTTGCTTTTTGTAAGTTTCGTAATGAACTCTTTGGACTAGACCCATAGAAAATAGAAGGGTGATGGTATAGCTTCCGCCATAACTTAGGAATGGTAATGGAAGGCCTGTTAGTGGTCCTATTCCCATAACTCCTACTAAATTTACAATAATATGGATTAGTAGGTAGGAAAAGACTCCATAGGCAATAATTGAATTTCCTAGATTGGTGGCACTATTAGCTATTTTTAGAATACGATATAGCATATAGAAATATAGAATAATAATAACGAGGCCTCCTACTAGACCCCACTCTTCTACGATTATAGAGTAGATAAAGTCGGTGTGGGATTCTGGTAGGTATAAATATTTTTGAGTACTTTCTCCGGGACCTTTACCTATTAGGCCACCATTGTTAAAAGCTATTAGGCTGTTACATAACTGGTATCCGGTTTTTTCATCATATCTTTTGCAGGGATCTATAAAGTTAAATCTTTGTAATTGATAGTCCCTTAGGAATGATCCTTTGGTTAGTAATAGGGATAAGGCTATTAGAGCGATACCTCCTAGAAATATTTTGTTGATTGGTCCCCTAGTCTCTTTTTTGATGGGGAGAGCGTAAAATATTAGGATGGTTATGCCAAAGAAAACAGAAGCAGTTCCTAAATCTGGTTGAATGGTTATTAAAACGAAGACTATTATAATAGCTAATAATGGTTTTAAGAGGGTCCATTGATTATCAAGATCGTCTTTATGTTTTTCGTAATAATATGCGAGGTATAAAATAATTATTATTTTTCCGATTTCACTTGGTTGGATAGTTATTACTTTTAAGTCATACCATCCTTTAGTTCCACCATAGACGTCTCCGTATATTATAAGACCTAATAGGGATAAGATTAGAATTATCATTAGAAAGGGCGATGTTTTTTTGAATAGTTTTGTAGGAAAGTATAGGGCTACTAAATAGCCAATTAGACCAATACCCATAAATATACTTTGTCTTATTAAATAGTAGTAAACACTATTATGATATCTCATATATGAGGCCATAGATGAGGCGCTTAGTACCATAATTAGTCCTATAACCATAAGGACTAGCATAACAGCTATTAATGGTTTATCTAGTTTAGTTTTTTTCATCTTATCACCTACTTTCTATATAAATAATAGCAAAGATATAGAAAAAAGTAAACTTAATTTGGTAAGTCTACTTTATTTTACAATTATTTTATTTATTTTTCTAAGATTATGGTTATTGGGCCATCGTTAATAAAATCTACCTTCATTTCAGCACCAAAGATACCGGTTTCGGTATGAATACCTTTGGCTTTTAGTTTTTGGTTAAATTCATCATATAATTTGATTGCTAAATCTCCGGATAAGGCTTTGATATAACTGGGTCTTCTTCCTCTTGTGGTATCTGAATATAGAGTGAATTGACTTATTGAGAGGATACTGCCATTTATATCTATTAAGCTTTTATTCATAATGCCTGATTCATCATCAAAAATTCTTAAGTTTATTATTTTATCTACTAAATAATCTATATTAGTGGAGTTATCTCCTTGGGTGAATCCTACTAAAAGCATTAATCCTTTGTTAATTGATCCGACGATTTGATTATTTACAGAAACATTGGCTTTATCACAGCGTTGAACTACTACTTTCATTAATTTATCAACCTTTCTACTTTCTTTACAAAACTTAGATTATATAAATCTTTTATGAATTTATCTAGTTTATCAGTGTTTTCAATTAGGATAGTTATGGTATAGATCTTAAATTCACTTTTTGTAATGGTGTTAACACTGTCTATTGTTACATTGTTAGAAGCTGATTTGGTTATTATGTCTAATAGATTATCAGCAGTATCTGCATAAATTAAGATATCGGTTGGAAATTTCTTTTGTAAACTATCATTCCATTTAACATTGATTAAGCGTTCATCTAGATCGATAATATTTTTACAATTACTACGGTGAACAGTAATACCATATCCTTTAGTTATATATCCGATGATATTATCCCCAGGAATTGGTTTGCAACAGTTGCTTAGGCTTACTTTTATTTCGTTCATGCCTTCTACTAGAATGTCATTTTTTATATCTGACGGTTTCTTACTAGTTACTTTATTTAATAATTTAGTAGCAGTATTTTCTTTTTTAGTGATTATTTTTAGAACTGATGAGATGGTATATTTACCTGTTCCAATAGCTAGATATAAGTCATCTAAACCTTTTAATTTAAAGGTATCTAAAATGATATTTAGATATTTTTCAAGAGTTATTTGAATTGGAAGATTTTTTTTGCGTAGAGCATTTTCAAAAATTTCTATACCTCTTTCTAGAGCGTCATCCTTTTCTCTTTTGGTATAAAATGCTTTGATCTTGTTTTTGGCTTGGGTAGTAATTACAAAGTTTAACCAGTCTTTATTAGGTCCTTTGGATAATTTACTGGTATTTACTTTAATGATATCACCTGTTTTTAGGGTATAATCGAAGGGAACAATATTATCATTGACGATAGCTCCGACCATACGGTCTCCTACTTCGGTATGTACTCGGTAAGCAAAGTCAACACAGGTAGCACCTTTTGGTAATTCAATAACATCTCCTTTAGGGGTATATACGTAAATGGAATCGTTGAAAAGAATATCCTTTTTTACACTACTGATAAATTCTTCAGGGGTTTTAGAGTCTTCATTTAATTCGATGATGTTTCTGAATATTTCTAATTTTTGATCCATTAAATCTTTACTACTGATGGTTTTATTTTCTTTATATGACCAGTGGGATGCTATACCATACTCGGCGATTTTATCCATATCGTAAGTTCTGATTTGGATTTCAAATAATTCGCCGTCAATTCCAAAGACTGTTGTATGTAATGATTGATATAGATTAGTTTTAGGCATAGCTATATAATCTTTAAATCTTTTAGGAACTGGTTTATATTTAGAATGAATTAATCCTAGGGCTAAGTAACACTCTTGTTCTGTGTTAACTAATACTCTTAAGGCTAAGATATCATAGATATCTTCAAACTTTTTACCTTTATTCATTTTATTGTAAATACTATAAATACTTTTACTACGGCCTTTTATTTCGTGAGTTATATTATGCTCTGTTAGTAAATTGCTTACTTCTTCTAGCATTTTACCAACAGCAGCATCACGTTCTGTCTTTTTAAGGTTTAGTTTTTCGACAATTTCATAGTAAGCGTTAGGATTTAAATATCTTAGTGATAAGTCTTCTAGTTCAGATTTTAGTTTATACATACCTAGACGATGGGCTACAGGTGTTAGAATTTCTAGGGTTTCTTTGGCCTTTCTTTTTTGTTTGGCTGGAGATAAGACGTATAGGGTTCGCATATTGTGAAGTCGATCGGCTAATTTAACAATTAATACTCTGACGTCTTCAGATAATCCTACTAAAATTTTACGTTGATTAGCAGCCATTTGTTCGGAGTCAGATGTAAACTTTAGACGATTTATTTTAGTTACTCCTTCAACTATTTTTGCGACTTCTTTTCCAAATAAGTTTTCAATTTCTTCATATGTGCTGTCAGAATCTTCAATAGTATCGTGCAGTAAAGCAGCGGCAATGGCGGAACTGTCAGCACTAACATCAGTTAAAATCCAAGCTACATTTAGGGGATGAGTGATGTAGTCATCTCCGGTAATTCTCTTTTGAGAGAAATGCTTTTTGTATGCATAGTCATAGGCATTTCTAATTAATTTTGTATCTTCTTCGTGGTCATCATAAGTTTTTACTTTGTTTATTAAATCTTCGATGGTTATTTTTTCAGTTTTAATACTCATAGTTAATCACCTTCTTTATTTATATGAATATTATTTATTAACAGTTAATTCCTTTTACTTTTAATTCTTCAATTTCCCCGGAATCTTTTTTAGGTTTTTTAGGTTTTAAGATTTTCTTTTTTTCTAGTTTTAACCAAATTAGATTAGAAATAAAGATTGATGAATATGCTCCGGAAATAAATCCTACTAGAAGGGAAATATTAAAATTCATTATTTCTTTTGATCCTAGGAACATTAAGACAATAACAGGAATAATAGTAGTTACTGTTGTAAGTATGTTACGGTATAGGGTTCTTCTGATGCTTTCATCTACTAAAGTTTCTAGATCTTTTGGGTTGGTAATATTATTTTTATATTTTTCTTTATATGTTTCTCTTATTATGTCAAAGGTTACAATAGTGTCATTAATACTATAACCAATAATTGTTAGAATTCCAGCTATAAAGATAGAATCAATTTGAATTTTAAAGAACGCAAAGAATAAATATGTTATGGCAATATCGTGAATTAGGGCAATAATTCCACTAATAGCATAGTTAAATTTAAATCTTATAGCAACGTAGATAATAATGCCAATCATTGAGATAATTAATGATTTAATAGCATTTTTGACTAATTCTTGTTTTACAATTTTGCTGACAACATAGATATTACTATCTAGTTTAAAGTCTTCTTTTAAAGTGGATGTAAGATTATTTATTTGTTCTTTGGTTAGTGTTTCTTCAATAATTATATTAATTTCTGAATCTTTGACGCTTGTTTTTTCTATATGATATGAGGAAGTAGTTAAATATGATTTTATGGTTTCAAGTTTGGTATCATTATTATTTATAGTTATACTTGTTCCGCCGGTAAAATCAACGCCATAGTTGGCTTTGGTAATGGCAAAGGATATAATACCTACTGAGAGTAAAATTGCTGTTAATATGAAATATATTTTTTGATGTTTTACAATAGATAATTTTTTATAGGGAATAATTATTTCTTTTGATTTTATAATTTTCTTTTTATTTATACCAATAAAGCATCCTAGATGGTTATTAAAAATATTGGTTTTTACAAATATGTTTAAGATGAATTTTACTAAGTAAACCATTATAAGAATTGTTACAATGATATTGATAATTAACATTGTAGCAAAGCCTTTAACGGAACTTTGGCCAAGAATAAACATAATTATAGCAGCAATAATGGTAGTTATGTTGGCATCAATAATACTTGAGAAACTGCTTTTATTGCCTATTTCGTATGATTCTTTTAGGCTTTTGCCTATTAAGAGATTTTCTTTTATTCTTTCAAAGCAAATAACGTTAGCATCTACGGCCATACCTATTCCTAATAACATTGCTGCTATTCCTGGAAGGGTTAAGACACCGTTTATAAGATAAAAGATTAGGAATGAGGTAAAGGTATATACTATTAGACCAATGCTTGCTATTAATCCAGAGAATCGATATATAGCGATTATTAAAATTATTACTAGGGCAAGGCCAATAATTCCTGCGAAAAGGGTTTTATCTAGGGAGTCTTTTCCAAATGAAGCTTCAACTGTTCTTGAGGATATTTCTGTTAATTTGGTTGGAAGAGCTCCGGAATTAATTAATTCTACTAACTTTGTAGCTTCTTCTTTGCTAAAGGATCCTTGAATAATGACATCACTGGCAAAGGCTTGATCTACTCTGGCACCAGATAGGCAGTGAGAGGAAGTTTTGCCACAATTTTTCATTTCTTTGGTATAAGAATCGGTTTTTTCATCATAATCTAACCAAATAACCATAATGTTATTGGTCATATTTTTTACTTTTTTGGTAGCTTCATAAAAGGCATTGGTATCTTTTATTTTTAAGCTAACAGCGGGATGTCCGTATTCGTCAGTAGTTACTTTGGCTTGTCCTCCAAGGACATCACTGGTTAAAAGAAGATTATCATAATAATCTCTGAAAGATAAAACAGCAGTTGAAGAGATGGTGTCTCGGGCATCTTGAGCGTTTTTTATACCGGCTAATTTTACGCGAATGTGGTTCTCACCTTCGATGGTTATTTCTGGCTCTGATACTCCTAGAACGTCGATTCTTTTAAGAATTGATTTGTAAGTTGAATATAACATATCTTGAGTTAATTTATCTTCTTCTTTTAAAGGTTTTACTTCATATAGGACTTCAAATCCTCCTTGTAGATCTAAACCAAAGTTTATTTTATTTATTAAGGGTTTTAAGAAATATAAGCAAGTTATAGCGATGAATAGAATTATAAACATACTGATAATAAATTTTCTTTTTTTCATAATGACTCCTTTTTATATAAATTTATTTTATCTAATTCAACAGTAATGATATCATTTACTATTTCTTGAATGGTTAAATTATGGGAATACAGCCATTTGTTTTCTATTAAATAATTCCAGATATTATCTCTAGTTAGATTTTTGTACTTTGAATATTTTATTAATCTATCTTTTACATTAAATACTGGAATTAATTTTAGATATAATTCTTTTTGGGATGAAAATTCCATAATATCACCTTTGATATAATTATAACGATATTTGGCTATATTTACAAGTTTTTATTTGTAATATTAGTTTTTTTATTATATACTTATCTTAGGTGAATTATGAAAAGATTTAAGATGTTAGATGAAATGTTTATTTGTGAAAATTGTGGATATGAGGTTGATAAATTAAATTATACTGCTAGAGATCATTGTCCAAAGTGCTTATGGAGTAAACACGTAGATATTAATCCTGGGGATAGAATGAATATGTGTATGGGTTTAATGAAACCTATTGGAATTGAGAAATTTAAAAACACTTATAAGATTATTTATAAGTGTACTAAATGTCATCAAATTCATAAGAATATTCAAGCTAATGATGATGACTTTGATGAGATAATTAAGTTATCTAAAGCTAATATTTAATTTTTCTGATTAAATCAAAGATATATGGCATAACTATAATAAATAAAAGCATAACTATAATAATTGTAATAAAGACTTTATTCTCTTTAGTTAGAGTGATTGTCTTTTTTTTAGTTTGATTGGAACTATTTATTTCTGGTTCTTCTTTAGTTATTTTGTTATATGTTCCATCTACGTTTAATTCATTTAAAGAGGGAGTGGAATTCTCTATAATTGGCTCATTGGGAGTGGGTTGTGGGTTATATGGAGGTTTTTCTTCGATTGGTTGCGGGGTTATAGTATTTTGTTGTTCATAATACACTCCTTGTTGATTAAATTGATTAGTTTGAAAATTTTGATTAGGGCTAATATTAGGTTGCATATTGTAATTGGAATTTGTATTTTGTTGATAGAATCCTAAATTCTGATTATATTGATTAAATTGATTAGTTTGGGGATTAAAGGTATTGGGATTATTATTATAGTTATTAGAATTAGGGATTTGATTATTATTGTTCATATACCCTCCTTATTGTTGGTTATTATTATTAGTTGGTCCGTAAACAAAATTTATTGATTGAGGAGTTGTTACTTGAGGATTAGGAATTTGATTGTTAGGAATGTTATTTTGAAATTGTGGTATTGGATTATTTTCTTGGTTCATTGGTTGTGAAGGTTGATATGTAGGTGTTGGAATTGTGGTATTTTGATTAGGGGTTAAATTTTCTGGTTGAGAATACATTCCTTGGTTATTAAATTGATTCATATTGCCTACCGGTTTTAGAGGGGTAACATTTTGATATGAAGGAATTGGAGTCGGTTGGCTAGGAACCGGTGTAGGGATTGGAGATACGGATTCTATGGAAGGTTGATATAAAGGTTCAGCATTAATGTTATTCATTGGGTTTATATTTTCTACTGGTTGGGGAGATGACATTATTGGTTGAACAGATACAGGTTTAGGAATTGTTTGATTAGGAATTGGGTTAGGAATATTAAGATTATTATTTATTCCATTAAAATTATTATTCATCATATTATTAGGATTTATCATTGTAGAAGGATCATTAATTGGTTTAGGGATTGGGTTATTTATTGGTTCATTTATTCCTTGATTATTCATTATGTTTGGCATTTGGTTGTTAATAGGATTTATTTGATTTGGGTAAGGATTATTCATTGGTGGAGTTTGATAATTAATTGGAGGGGCATTTACCGGTTGATTTGAAATAATTTGATCATTTTTCTTAATTTTCTTTTCTTTTTTTTCTCTTTTTTTGTCTGCTAAAAAGCCAATAACGGTAATTATTGATAAGAGAATCACCACCAAAATCCAAATATAGTTATCAATTAAAAAGTCTTTTATATTCATTTAATTCACTCTCCTCTTTATTCTATATAAATATATCACTTTTTTTAATTATTTGCAATTATTTTCTAGGTTAAATCTTGTTGTATAACTACTGTCAACAGAAGCGATGGCTTTTAAGGAAATATCCATTGATTGACGATATTTGCCTTTTCTAAACATTTCTTCAGCTTCATTTAGAGCAGTGTCAATATTTTCGTAGGTGCTACGATAACGATTAGCATAAACAATTAATTCTTCACAAGCAATAACACTTTTTACTATGTCATTGGTTTTATTATAGATTTTAAAAACTAAATCTCTAGCAGTGTCTACTCTTATGTTTAATATTTTAATGACAATTGGCTTTTTGGCTAATTCTTTGATGATTTCTCTTATGGCTTCACCAGCTTCTTCTAATTCAATAAAGTAACTGTTAGGAATAATGGGTATTTTATATTCTTTAAGTTTATTTTTTGATTGTATTAAGAGATTTTGGATCATATTGAGTTGTTCTTTAGCACGATATTCATCGTCTTTCATACTGGTAATTGATTTTAATCTAAAATCTAGGTCATCTTGTAATCTTGTTAAACGGTTATTTAAGCCATCTAGTTCTTCGATTAATTTGGAATAAGCAAAAGTTTTTCCTTTTCCGTGTTCAAAGAGAACTTTATAATCTTCATTTATTTTTTCAAGGCTTTTACTAATGATATTAAATTTACTAATTTCTGATTCGGATAGGTCGTAGGTACTTTTAATGTCATCCATTTGAATATAGATATCATAGACAACTTTGTTGATGCCTTCTAGTTTTTTCTTAAGTTTTTTGATGTTTTCTCTAAAGATGTCTTTGGATTCTCTTTCTTTATCAAAACTATTAAACATAGTATTAAAGTATTCAAGAATAGTTTTTAATTCTATTTCAGACTCTCCTAGTTCGAGTGATTTGAGATTTTCAATGATTGTTGAGACTTTTGTTTGAATTTCTTTGATGTTGTATTCTATATTTAAATAATCTAGTGGGTAACCATCTCTTTGCATACGGTAATATAGGGTGTTGGTTTCTTCGATTTTATTTGGGATCATTAGGGTTGAGATAATTACTAAATCTGGAGCTTTCTCTAAGAAAACTTTTAGTTTATTTATATCTTGTTCTAGGGAAAGAACTAGTTTTTCTACGGATACATAATCATTTTTGTCCATTAGTCTTTCAAATTCTTTAAAACGGTTATCAATGTTGTCAAAGTTCTTTTCGATACTTTCACATAATGGACCATAATCTTTCTTTGTTCTTTCATATTTGCTTTCACAATCACGATATATAGCTTTTAGTTTAGTAATGATAGAACGGTTTCTTTCTTCAGATTTGGTAATTATTTTTACTTCTTCAAGAAGATTTTCAGTTTTGACTTTTAGAGATTCTAGCATTATTTCTATGTAAGCAATCTTTTTTAAGGCATTTTTATAGTCTTTGCGATCTACTAGAAAATCGGCTTCGGTAATTAAATCAGTAACGGCATCTATTTTACCTTCTTTGATGTCTTTAAATCTTTCATCCCAATCGGCTAGTTTTTGTTTTAAGTCATCCGTTTTGACTAATTCTCTTACTTTTGATAGTTCGCTTAGAATGGGAACTCCAATTAATTTATTTTTTTGATATTCTAATTCAGAGATTGTTTCTTTATATTTCTTTTTTCTTTTTGATTGAATTATTAGAAGGATAACAATGATTAGAATAAAGCATACCAAAAAAAGTATCATTGGAATTATAAGTTTATTATTCATAAGATCACTTCCTTGGCATTTTTATACATAATATATTTTATCATAGTTTTGTTAATTTTTATAGCTTTTTTTGATAAAAAGAAAAAGTGTATTGTTATTTTACACTTTTAATTAATTAATTCCAGTGCCAGGTTCTTATTTCTTCCATATCTTGGCCGTATTCTTTGATATATTCTTTATGCTCTACTAATTTGTTTTTACATTCTTCAGTTAAAAATGTTGTTCTGTTACCTAATTTTTTTAAATATTTTAAGGCATCAATTACTATGTTGTAGCGATCTATTTTGTTTTGAACTTTCATATCAAAAGAAGTGGTGATTGTTCCTTCTTCAAGGTAACCGTGAACGTGAAGGTGTTGATTAGTTCTGTCATATGTTAGTTGATGAATTAAATCTGGATAGCCGTGAAAGTTAAAGATAATGGGTTTATCTTTGGTAAAGATGTTATCATACTCTTCATCAGTCATACCGTGAGGATGTTTTCTATTGGATTGAAGTTTCATAAGATCAACAACGTTTACCATACGAATTTTTAGTTCAGGGAAGTTTTCTTTAAGAATTTTTATAGCAGCAAGGGTTTCTAATGTAGGGGCATCTCCGCAAGAAGCCATAACTATATCTGGTTCTTGACCTTCATCGGATGAGGCGAAGTTCCAGATGCCGACACCTTTTGTACAATGTTTTATAGCCTCATCCATTGTTAACCATTGATAGGTTGGATGTTTAGAGGCAACGATAACATTAATGTAATTTTTGCTTTTAATACAGTGTTCGAAACAAGATAGTAAGCAATTGGTGTCTGGAGGAAGATACATTCTGGATATTTCTGATTTTTTTGTGGCAATATGGTTTAGAAAGCCCGGATCTTGATGGGTGTAGCCATTATGATCTTGTTGCCATACGTTTGAAGATAATAAGAAATTTAGGCTAGATATTGGTCTTCGCCATGAAATGTCTTGACATACTTTTAACCATTTGGCATGCTGGCTTACCATAGAGTCAACAATACGGATAAAAGCTTCATAGCTGTTAAAGAAGCCATGACGGCCAGTTAAAAGGTAACCTTCTAACCATCCTTCGCAAAGATGCTCGGATAACATACTATCTAAGACACGACCATCGGGAGCTAGGTATTCGTCAGTTTTTAATTTTTTTTCTAACCAGCGACGATTAGTTTTTTCAAAAATACATCCTAGGCGGTTGGACAAGGTTTCGTCAGGACCAAATACACGGAAGTTTTTTTTGTTTAGATTAATAACATCTCTAACATATTTTCCTAACTCGGTCATATCACTTTTTTTAATAATACCTGGAGCTGGAATGGTAACAGCATATTTTTTAAAGTCAGGAGTTTTGATGGTTTCTAACAAAACACCGCCATTAGCGTGGGGATTAGCTCCCATTCTTTTTAATCCAGTAGGAGCTATTTTGCGAATTTCTTTTCTTAGTTTTCCAGATTCATCAAATAGTTCTTCAGGATGATAACTCTTTAACCATCTTTCTAGAATGTTTAAATTTTTAGGATGTTCACTATCTACTGGTAAAGGAATTTGATGAGCTCTAAAGGTGCCTTCAATTTGCTTGCCTGAGACAATACTAGGACCTGTCCATCCTTTAGGAGTTCTTAAAATTATCATTGGGTATATTGGTCTTTTTACACTATTACCTTTTTTAATATTTTTAATGTCTTTTACTATTTTATCTAAGGTTGTAGCCATTAGTTCATGCATTTCTTTAGGGATACTTCCTGAGACAAAATATGGTTTATATCCACATCCTGTAAAAAAGGCGGTTAATTCTTTATCAGTCATTCTTCCAAAGATAGTGGGATTGGCTATTTTATATCCGTTTAAATGGAGAATTGGTAAAACAATACCATCAGTTTTGGGATTAATAAATTTATTTGAATGCCAAGAGGTGGCAAGGGGGCCAGTTTCGGCTTCGCCATCTCCGATGACACAGGCAGCAATTAATGCTGGGTTATCCATAATGGCACCATAGGCGTGAGCAAGGCTATAACCTAGTTCTCCACCTTCGTTAATAGATCCTGGGGTTTCAGGAGCAACATGTGATGATATACCACCGGGAAATGAAAACTGTTTAAAGAGTTTTTTCATACCTGCTTCGTCTTCTGAAATATCAGGATAGATTTCAGAGTAAGTTCCTTCTAGATAAGTTTGAGCTACCATAGCGTTACCACCGTGCCCTGGTCCTGATATATATATCATATTTAAATCATATTTTTTTATAATTCTATTTAGGTGAGTATAAATAAAGTTTTGTCCAGGGACTGTTCCCCAGTGGCCTACTATCTTCTTTTTTATATCATCCATAGTTAATTTTCTTTTTAATAATGGATTATCTAGTAAATATAATTGACCTACTGATAGATAGTTACTAGCTCTAAAATAGGCATCTATTAATTCTAATTCTTCTTTTTTCATTAAATCATTCCCCTATTCTTTTATTTTATTATACTAGAAAAGAAGAAAGATTTCAATGACTTTCTTCTTAATATTTTTTACTTAATACTTTGATGTATCTATAGGTATTATTTTCTTTAATTAGTCCTAGTTCATAATACTTTATTAATAGTTTTAGATCTGCTATTTGATTTTGAAGAATTTTACCTGAATCAACATCAGCAATAGTTAATCTTTTAGTAGTATTATTTTCTAGATCAATTGAATAATTAATATCTTCGTTATTAATAATAGCATCTTTAGTAGAAGTAAATGGTTCGTGGGCAATAATACGCATACCGGTTGAACCTGATACGAGAGTGTATCCAGCAATACCGGTGGTTTTTTGGTAAGCTTTAGAGAATCCACCATCAATTACTATTACTTTATTGTTAGCCTTTAATGGAGTTTCACCATTTATTTTTTCTACGGGGATGTGACCATTAATAATATGGGCATTGGTAGTATCTATTAGGCCAAAGTTATGCATAATTTGTTCCATTACTTCTTGATTTTCTTGATATTGGTAATAATCATTTCTTCTTTCTTTGTGGGATGATTTGTCTTTAATTAAGACTCTTTCTAGAGTAGTCATTTTATCTTTTCCAAAGAATGGAGAATCTGGCCCTGACCATAGATACCACATTAGGTCTAGTTCATACTGGGAAGTGCTACCTTTACGATAATATAATTCTCTTACTTTTTTATCTAGGTAATCAAAGAGTTCTTTTCCTTTATATTTATTATTCTCAAAAGTAACTTCTTTTAGAGAACCGTCTTTATTTAATGGTACTAAGGCATGATACATTAGATTATTATTTTCTATTTTATACATTGATCCTTTTTCAATAAATACTTTCATATGTCGTTGAAGTAGTTCACTATTTTGGAATGATTTGGTTAATTCAGTAATTATCTTTTCTTCTTCAGCAGTTAATTTATACGGATTTTGTTTATCAATTGTAGGAAAATCAGTGTCTTCTAAGGAATAGATTGTACCTTCTATATTAATGGTTTTATTTTCATAGTTTATTTTATCTAGTAGACATCTGTGGGTCATTTGATAGTATTTATGATTGTTGGCAAAAGTTCCTTCTAGTTTGTACATAATAATTGAAATGGCTTTATGAATTTTAGCGGTTTGAAGAACTGATTGGTTATGGTAATAGTCTTCTTCGGTTGTTTTACGAGGGCGCCAGATGAGCGCAGAGTTATATGTAGACTCAGCAAAGTTAGCTAGAGGACGTAAATTTATACCATAGACGTCTTCTAGGATATCAAGATTATTATGTCTTACGCTGTTAGTGATAACTCCGGATACACAGATGTTACTTCCTAGAGAGGCTCCTAACCAGAGAATATCGTGATTTCCCCATTCAATATCTACGGAATGGTATTTTTCTAATAAATCCATTATTTTATGTGGTTCTGGGCCACGATCGTAGATATCACCAATAATATGTAATTCATCTACGGCAAGACGTTTTATTAGAGATGATAAGGCTATTATTAAGTTTTTAGCATATCCTAATTCGATAATAGTAGAAATAATAGCTTGATAATATTTATCTTTATTTTCTTCATCAATTTTATTATTTAAAAGTTCATCGAGAATATAACTTAGGTTTTCATCATATTGTTTTCTAACTTTGCTTCTGGTATAACGAGAAGAAAACTTTTTAGTTACTTCGATAATTCTTAAGAGTGTTAGGCGATACCAGTTGTCTGGATCTTTTTCATTTTTTAGTATTTCATTCATTTTTTCTTCAGGATAGTATATTATAGTAGCTAATTCATCTTGAGTTTCTTTGGGTAGAGTGTTAGCAAATATTTGACTGATTCTAAAACGGATACCACCAGAGGCATTATTTAGGATATGTTCAAAGGCATCGGCTTGACCGTGCAAGTCACTCATAAAGTGTTCTACACTCCTTGGAAGAGCTAAAATAGAACTTAGATTTATTATTTCAGTGACTGCGGATTCTTTGGTGGGAAATTTCTCAGCTAATTCTTCTAAATATTTTTGTAAATAGTCTTGATTATTATTCATTCTTTCCTCCTTAATCAACCTCTTTAGATCTTTTTTTAATCATACTATTACTTATAGATAGATTTTATCATATGTCTTTGTCATTTGTCAATTTTTCATTTTTTTACATTTAATAAAAGTGATTCACATTAACGATATGAATCACTTTTATATTATTTTAGCCTTTCATTTTGGCATCATATTTTTTTCTTTGTTCAGTATTTAATATTTTTTTTCTTAATCTTAAGTTATGAGGAGTTACTTCGACTAATTCATCGGAGTTAATATAATCTAAGCAATACTCAAGAGGTATTGGACGAGGTCTTTTTAAGACAACAGTGTGATCTGATCCGGCAGCACGGGTATTTGTTAATTGTTTTCCTTTAACAACGTTTACCGCTAAATCGTTTTCACGATTACATTCACCTACGATCATTCCTTCATATACTTCAGTTCCTGGTTCAATAAACATTGTACCACGGTCTTCTAGATTACCGATAGAATAAGCTGTAGCTTTACCATTTTCCATAGATACTAAAACACCAAATTTTCTTTCACCAACGGTTATGTCTTCGATTGGTAAGAATTCTTTGAATGTATGATTTAATATACCATAGCCTTTAGTCATAGTCATAAAATCAGTAGAAAAACCAATTAAACCTCTTGAAGGGATAGTATATAGTAATCTGACTAAATTGTTAACGTTAGTCATATTTTCCATCTTAGCTCCACGTAGTCCTAGGGCTTCAATAACTGGACCTACGGATTCTTCAGGAACTTCTATTTGGACGCTTTCATATGGTTCACATTTGATGCCATCAATTTCTTTAATAATTACTTCAGGTTTTGATACTTGGAGTTCATAGCCTTCTCTTCTTAAATTTTCAATAAGAATTGATAAATGTAATTCACCACGACCACAAACAATCCAAGAGTCTTGACCAGATGTTTCTACACGTAGACTGACATCTTTTTGAGTTTCTTTGAATAATCTTTCCTCAATTTTTCTGGCGGTAACAAATTCACCATCACGACCTACAAAAGGACTATCATTAGTCATAAAGGTCATTTTTAATGTTGGTTCATCTATTCTTAATATAGGAAGAGGATTTTCTTTTCCAATGTCACAAACAGTCTCTCCTACAGAAATATCAGGCATACCTGAAATAGCAACGATTTCTCCGGCATGAGCTTCTTTTATTTCTATTCTTTTTAATCCTAAAAAGCCAAATAGTTTTTGAATTCTAAATTGTTTGATACTGCCATCTAATCTTACACAAGAGACCATTTCATTTTCTTTTATAGTTCCTGATTTAACTCGGCCTATTCCAATTCTTCCAACGTAATCATTATAATCTAATAGAGCTGGTTGGAATTGTAATGGGGCATCAGGATTAACTACAGGAGCGGGAATTTCATTAATAATTAAATCATATATACAAGAAAAGTCTTCGGTTTGGGTTTCTGGATTAGGATCTAAAGAACATGTACCATTTAGAGCTGAAACATAGGCAGTCTTAAAATCTAGTTGTTCATCTGTTGCTCCTAATTCAATAAATAGATCTATTACTTCATCTAGTACTTTGTTGATACGAGCAGTTGGTTTATCTACTTTGTTAATTAGAACTATAGGTTTAACGTTAGCTTCTAAAGCTTTTTTTAGAACGAATCTTGTTTGAGGCATAGTTCCTTCGTAGGCATCTACTAATAGTAATACACCATCAACCATATTCATAATTCTTTCTACTTCACCACCAAAGTCAGCGTGTCCTGGGGTATCTAAAATATTAATACGATATCCATTATAGTTAATAGCAGTTGTTTTAGCTAGAATGGTAATTCCACGTTCACGCTCTATATCATTTGAATCCATTACTCTTTCATCAACTTTTTCATTTTCTCTAAAGGTTCCTGATTTTTGTAATAATTTGTCTACCAAGGTAGTTTTACCGTGATCGACATGGGCAATAATTGCAATATTTCTTATTTTATTATCCATACTTTACTCTTCTTTCTTCACACAAGTCATAATTATAAGACAATTTTTAAAAAAAGACAAGAAAAATGTTTGTTTTTAATGGAATTTACTTAATTATATTAATTTATTAAGAATAAATAAAAGGATATGATGAAGTTAAAGTTTGAAGTTGGATCTTTTTATTGATTTATTGTATCTTTATAAAGACTTACAGGTTTATAACTTAGACGATGATATTTGGTAATACCATATTTTTTTATAGCTTCAAGATGTTTTTTTGTACCATAACCTTTATTATTCTTTAGATCATACATAGGATATTCTTTATCCATTTCATAGAGCATATGATCTCTTGTTACTTTGGCTATTACAGAGGCAGCAGAGATACTGATACTTAAATAATCACCTTTTATAATAGATGTTGTGGGAATAGAGATATTTAGAGGCATAGCATCAATTAGGATGTGTTCTGGTTGCGGATTTAAGTTATTAATGGCAGTTATCATAGCCTCTTTAGTAGCTTCATAGATGTTTATTTCATCGATTCTTTTTTCAGAGATAATACCAATACCAATTGATATAGCTTGTTCTTTTATAATTTGATAAAATAGTTCTCTTTTTTTCTCAGATAATTTTTTAGAGTCAGTTAAACCTTCTAGATGGAAGTCTTTGGGGAGAATAACGGCAGAGGCTACGACAGGACCTATTAGAGGACCTCTTCCTACTTCATCAACACCTGCTATTAGGTTTATTCCTTTTATATTTAATTCCCTTTCATATTTATAATTATCAATTTGTTCTTTTACTTTCATATTTATCACATAATAATTATAAAATAAAAACAAGGATAAATCAATTATCCTTATCTAAATTTAAGTAAGAATTAAGTTTTATATATGATATATTATCTATCATATCATCTATCATATCATCTAATAAAATATAGTCTGGCATTAGGTTATCTCCTTTACTTTTATTAGATGATAACACTTATTTTAAAAATTTAAAAGGGTTTCGACAAAAGTAGTTATTTATTTCTAGTATCTACTAAAATTATGTCATCTCCTATTTTTATAATTTGGGTCCAAGAAATATTATATTCTTCTCGGGAAAATTTACGGCCTCTTTTTTCTTCTAAAATAAGATTCTTAATATATCCTTTTTCATCTACTATGGCGTCAACGATAATGCCTATTCTTTTGCCATTATATATATTTACTATTTCTTTTAGTTGTAAGTCTGATAAACGCATATTATCACCAATAAAGTATATGCTAGCGAATTAGTTTTTTGATATTGGTAATGGCACTTTTTTCTATTCTTGAAATTTGGGCTTGACTAATGCCTAGTTCATCAGCGATTTCCATTTGAGTTTTACCTATTAGGAAGCGATCTTTTAGAATTTGAAGTTCACGTTTTTTTAATTTTTCCATGGCTTTTTCTAGGGCTAGTTTTAAATCTTTGTCATAGACATCTTCTTTTATGGCTAATTGATCACATAAATAGATAGTATCACCACCATCATTATAGATTGGTTCATACATACTTACTGGTTCTTTTAGGGAATTTAGTGCATTAGCAATATCATATTCACTAACTCCTAGAATGTCAGCGATTTCTTTATCTTTTGGAGGAGTACCTTCAGTGGTAGTTAATTCTTCTTTTAGGCGACTTATTTTATGGGCAAGATCTTTTACACTGCGAGATATTCTTAGGGAAATATTATCACGAATATATCTTTTCATTTCTCCTTCAATTAAGGGATAAGCATAGGTAGATAATGTTACTCCGTATGACATATCAAAATTATCAATAGCTTTGACAAGTCCTAGAGTTCCTACTTGAAATAGATCATCTAAATTATCTACTTTATTGTTAAATTTTTTTAAGGCTGAGAGAACTAATTTTAAATTGCCATTAATTAAGTCTTCTCTTGCAAAGGGATCTCCTTGATGCATTTTTTCAAATAATTGATAGTTTTCCTCATTGGATAATACTTTTATAGAACTGGTATTTACTCCACAAATATCAACTTTATATTTTGACATAAAAACTCCTTTCACATCTATATTGTTGTGAAAGGAGAAAAAATATACAAATTATTGGGAAATTTTTTCTAGGGCAATTAACATTTCTTTATAAATTAATTTATTGATAGGGTTTAAATTAATGGTTTGATTTAATCGTTCTTTTACCTTATTTAGGGGTATTTTCTCTAAGTGATAGTTTCCTTTTATTTCTCTTTTATCTAAATGAATGCTATCTAAATGGGGGGATTCATTGGTAAATATTTTGTAGTAATAGATTAGATTTTCTCTATTTTTGTGGGTATTTCGATAGTTTTTATGATAGGATCTGATTAAAAGGAATGGTTTTTGAATATTGGTTATATTGATACCGGTCTCTTCTGATAATTCGCGTTGTAAACCTTCTTCGAGGGATTCACCTTTTTCAAGATGACCTCCGGGAAAGTGATATGAATTATCGGAGTATCCTAGAAGAAGGGATAGACTATCATTTATAATAATTGCTTTGACTCTTGTAACAGTCTCATCTATTTCAGATTTATTTAAATTGTCATTGTTATAAAATACTTTTTGCATAATAGACTCCCTACTATTTTAAATATTGTTTGATTTTTCTTTTGGCTTTATTTTTTATACTTTTATCTCCGATAAAAACGATTATTAGTAAGAGAATGGTGATAATGATTATTTCTTTGGTACTGTATTCGTTTTCAGAAACAGTATTTTTGCTATTATCTAATGAGTTATTATTAAATTTGTTAGCACTTTCTGTGTCCCAAATGCCGATATTTTTAGCAGATGCTAATTCTTGTTCTTCTTTTAAAGTGTTGGTATATTTATAATTTCCGTAAAGATATGCCACTTTGGCGTAGCCAGAGGCGACAAGATCTTTTTGAAGTAGTTTATCGTCTAAAAAAATCCAAGCTAATAATCTATCATATTTATCAGTCTTATCGCTATTTGAATCATACTCTAATTCGATTTTTTTAGCGTTTTTTACTCTATTACAAGTATAATCGCTGGCTTCTTTACCATAGTATTCTTCCTTTTTGGTTGGATGAACGGATTCGGGGGTGTCAACAGCTAAAAATCTGACGGTATATTCTTTGTCTTTAATTAAAACTTTTATGGTATCGCCATCAACACATTTTGATAATTTTACGGTTTCTCTTGTATTGGCATAAATATTTGGGAGAGAAATGAAGAAAAGGCTTATTATTAAAATTAATTTCTTTTTCATATTACTATCACTACTTTCATATTAAGTATAGCAAATTTCTTAGTAGTTGTAAACTTAGAAGTTAATATTAAAAGACTATTAGTAGTTAGTATTCATACTAATAGTCTATTATTAATGTTAAGTATTATCTGGCATTACGAATGATGATAATACCTGAGCCACCAGCGGCTCCTGTATGGGTAGATGAACCGGTTGTACCGCCACCGCCGCCACCGTTTCCGGTATTAGCTCCACCAGCAGTACCATTGCCATTGTTTCGACCGCCACCAGTTCCGCCACTGGCATAAAGGGTTCCTGATGTTTCGCCAAAGGCACGAGTAGTTGTTCCTTGTCCAGTACCTGCTGAACCAGGATTACTTCCTTGTCCAACATAACCACCATTACCTCCATTACTTCCACCTGAACCACCAGAGTAATCACCATAGGCTCCAGCTCCACCGCCTGAACCTCCGGCTCCACCTGAACCAGTACCCCAACGGTAACTAGCTGTTCCGGCTCCACCACCGTTTACTGTGTAACTTGTTCCAAATGAAGAGCTTCCACCAGCGGTAGCAATTGCACCGCCTGAACCAATTGTAACTGTAGTGGTGCCATTTTGAGTGAGCATTATAGAGCTATATGTTTTGGTGTATCCACCACCACCGCCACCTGAACCATAATTTTTTAGAGTGGTAGAAGCACCGCCACCGCCGCCACCAACAAGGAAGATGTCAATTCCTAGATTTGATTTTGATGTATAGGTTCCGCTTGATTTAAACATTATTCTCCAGTTGCCAGTACCACTTCCTGATGAACAGTCACTATCACTACATACTTCATAGCTTCCTGTGTATGAGAAGTAATCGTTATATACGGCATATAAGGTTACATTTGATGTATCTGATTTGTTAATACTTGTAGTATAAGTTGGGCTTGTTGCACTTGAACTTGTTGACCAACCATTGACGTAATATACTGAACCACTTGTTCCTTTAGTATATTTATATGTACTGCAGGCTGTCGCTGCTGTGGTTAGAGAACAATCTGTTCCGGCATAACAAGTTAGAGTGGCTGGGGCTGTTCCACCACCATTACAGTTATAAGTAACGGTATAGGCAGCAGATACCCATCTTGCATATAAGGTTATATTACTAGTGATATTTACAGTATCAGTTGCTAATACTTGGGTTCCGCCATTAATGGCTGTATACCAACCAGTAAAATTATAAGCTGTTCTTGTTGGTGTTGGTAATTCTCCATAAGTTGAACCATAGGTAACTGTTTTAGTTGTTTGAGAAACTGAACCTTCATTTGGATTAAAGGTAATGGTATAAGTATTAGCTGTCCATTTAGCATACAAGGTTATTGGTGTTGAACTTGTACAACTTTGAGTAGTTGTTCCACTTGAAGTATAATATTGTGTTCCAGTACCATTTGTACCACTATAGTATCCACCAAAGGTATATCCAGTTTTACTTGGAACACTGATACTTGGTAGGGATTGTTCTAATTCTACGGTAATAGATGTTGTTCCAGCAGTTGTTGCCGATTGATCATCTAAGGTTATTGTCCATACGTCATCTATACAGTAATTTCCAATTTTTGTTCCGGTTTTACAGGTAGCTGGATTAGATTCTGAAGTCCAGCCTGATGAACAAGATGATTGTTCATATAGGTAGCAAGATGAGCCGTTTAGAGTACCAGTTGAGCAGGTATATCCGGTAATTTCATCTTGCTTTGTCCAGCCTGATGAGCAGGATGCTTGATTATATTGATAACAGTTTGAACCGTTTAAGGTACCTACAGGACAGGTATATCCGGTAGAGTCCGACTTTGTCCAGCCTGATGAACAACTTGTTTGATTAGTTAGGTTACAGTTTGTTCCATTTAGGGTACCGGTACTACAACTGTAAGTATTACAGTTAATTGTTCCAGTATATGATGGAGTGGCTGTATAACTACAGTTAGATCCTGATAAGCTATGACTGTTTGAGTCACAAGTATAATTTGTACCTACTTTTGTCCAAGTTCTACAACTGCTTGCTTGATATACATAACAGTATCCGCCACTGCTTACGTGGGCATTAGGCCATGGTGATGGGCAGGTTGTGGATGTTGTTAGTGTTCCTGATGAATCTCCATAATAGTTATTACAATAGATTGTACAAGCATTTTGAGTAGTTGGAGTGTCTGAAGTGTGACCGCTTGGACAAGTACAAGTATATTTTGTTGTACCTTGAGTTCTACATGTATATGATGATTCACTAGCTCCATAACTACAAGTAGTACCATTTAAGGTGTGTCCTGAGGTACAAGAATATGATACACTACAAGAGTTTCCGTTGTAGGTATAACCACTTGAACACTGGGTTGATGGACTATTATATCTTGATGAGGTATTACAACTTACATTACTTGATCCTGATACGGTAGCAGCTTTAGTACAAGTATATACTGGAGTTGCTCCTTTATTACAGGTATATAATGGGGTGGCATCTTTGCTACAAGTATAGGTATTAGTAGCTGAAGTTATTGGTTTTGTACATACACCAACATTGCCCATTTCATTTTTTACATAACCGTATTTTGTTCCAGCACTTAATGGAAGGGTTGATGAGGCTGTTCCATTATATACTGGAGTTGAATCATTTGATAAGCCCCAAGCGACTACGTCACTACTGTAGGATTTGAATTTTACACCATTGGCTGTAGCTTCTAGGGAACAGGTTGGTGCAGTTTTACTAATTTTTACAATATAGGCTGAAGTTGAAGAACTTGATTTACTATCTGAATTAGTAGCTCTAGCAAAGACATAAGTTGTTCCTTCATAAGTTATTACTGGTTTATTTGTTTGAGAATATGTTTGCCAAGAGGTACAACTTGTACTGGAAGTTGTACTAGTACAATATTCATATTTATTTACACAAGAGGTATCTCCTGTTCCGGTAATTGTAATGGTTACATCTTTTGTTGACCAGTTATCACTTGCAACTTCTCCATCAGAGTTACTTGCAGTTATTGTTGGAGTTGTTGGAAGGATAAATACTTTATATGGACTTGAGACAGTTCCGGTTGTAGGAACATTGTTAATAGCTCTAGCAAAGACATATTTTTTTCCACAAGTGTTATATTTCATTGAGCTGGTATATGTATTCCAAGTACCAGTACAACTTGATTCGGATGTTGAATCACAGTATTCGTATTTTTGAATACCTGAAGTAGAACTTGAGCCGGAGATAGTTAAGGTGTTACTTGTTGCCCAAGATCCTGAAGCAGTTGTACCAGTTATTGTTGGAGCGGCTGGAGTATCTTTATCTATTCTTACAGTAAATGTACCTATGCCATTGCCTTCTCCGGTATCGTTTGGCTTGGAATTACTTACAGCTCTAGCAAAGATATAGTATGTACCATTAGTATTATAGTTAAGGGCTTCTTCATAAGTGTTAGACCAATCTGTGCAGTTGGAGCTACTACTTCCGGTGGTTGAAACACAATATACGTAGTGATTTACTCCAGATGCACAGTTACCTCCGGTAATAGTAATAGTGTTACTTGTTGCCCAAGTGTTATTAGCAACACTTCCCATAATAGTTGGAGCGGTACAGGTACCACTATCAAGATATTCAACGTTAGCACTACAGGATGCGGTGTTACCAGCAGCATCTTTAATATGCATATAAATAATTTGATTAGTTGTTATAGTTTTTGTTAGATTTGTGCTAGCGGTATTGATAGTTGTATATGTGCTTGGAGTAGCAGCACTGTTACTCCAAGCATAACCAGTTACAGCAACATTATCGGTAACGGTAGCAATTAAGGTTGCACTAGTAGTCCAAGTTGTTGGGTTGCCAGAAATAGTACAAGTTGGTGGTGTTTTATCAGCAATAGTAAAGTTAATTGTTTTTGTACCACTATAATTGCCAATACCAGTTACGGTTAAGGAAGCAGTACCAATATTAATATTGTTATTATAACTTATAGTATAGTCTGTTCCTTCTACTAGGGCATTACCATTTATTGTAACGGTAGAAATTGGTTTTATTTCGCTACCAGTATAAGCATATTCAGTATCATCTAAGGTAACTACAATATTATCAAATGATACAGTTGTAATACTTAGAAGGGTATTTATTATATTACCTTTACTATCTTTAAACCAAATATAATAATCTCCAGTTACATCGCCACTTAATGGATATTCTAGATTATATATTTTATTTTGACTTGATGAGGGAATTGTAGTAAAAGTTGATGGGGTTGTACTACTTGTTGTTACAGCATAACCTACAATATTGTATGTTGTATTGATGGCGGTAGCTCTTATTGTAGAATTACTATATGACTTGGAAGTTATTTCAAACTTGTCGGTTACTACTTGATTTATTTCAGTTAATACATCAACATCTAAGGTTTCTCCACTTAGATTACTAGAAGGATTTTCATTGGCATCTAGATATATCCAGATGGTATATTCTTGAACTTCTAGGGTTACTTCTTGATAATATAATAAGGTTATTGTATCATCTTTATTTTTACCATAGAAATTACCTTGGCTTAGTATAGAACCAGGATTAGTACTATTACCACTGGTAACTACCCATTTTAGGGCACTGGATTTTTTAATATTATCCCCTATTTCATTTATTTTTAGGTAAAGAGTGGCATAAACATTGACGTCTTTTAGATATTCTTTTTTACTAATGGTTACTGTTGAATGGATACCATTTAAGTAACTATCAGAAATATTAAGATCTCCTACAAAGGTAGCATCACCTTTAACATCAATATAATCAGCAAAATTTGCTGGCAAATTAAAGGTTACATTGGTTTGTTGACTATTACTACTTCTCCACGTAAGGAGAGCATAAGTTCCTGTTATAAGAAATAAACCTATGGTTAAAATGCTTACAATTAATACTATTCTTTTTTTCATTTCATCACCTATATTCATTAACTTTATATACTTATTAACAATTACTGACTATTATCTATTTAATTATAGCAAATTTAACTTATTATGTAAATGATTAATTTTAGTTTTTAAAAAGGATATAACTTTACCTCACTTGTAAAAGTAACTTCCACCCTACAATGGAATTTAAGTTTACAAATT
>URVV01000008.1 GCA_900551455.1 uncultured Mycoplasmatota bacterium | reverse complement strand
CTATAAAGTAGGTCTCTCTTTTTTTGAGAGTCCACCTTACAGGTTACATTTTAAAATAATTAACTCTTTTTCTTTACTAAAATAAAAAATTATATTATAATTTACTTAAGATAATAAAAAGGGAAAGAAGAGTGAATTAAATGAAAAAAATCTCGATATATCTAATAAGTGTAATACTTTTAATGTTTATTAGTATCATACCTGTATATTCAGAAGAATCATATATAAAATTAAGCCAAGATTCAGTAACTTTAGGCCTTAATACAGAAACTATTTTAAAAATAAATACCTATGGAGATGCCCAAGTCACAAATCCCATCTGGAAAAGTGACAATCCAAATATTGTTGATGTTACCAATGGTAAAATAACCGGGAAAAGTATTGGTACAACAATCATCAGAGTAATATCTGGAAATTATCGAACATCGTGTAAAGTAAACGTTATTTCCGATTACATTTCAATTACCGGACTAAAATTAAAAAACAGTAGTGGCTCCGTCGTCATCAATGGCACCCAAAAAATAGAGCCATTAATTACTCCCGATAACGCGAGCAACAAATTTGTAATTTACCGTAGTAGTAACGAAGAAATTGCTACCGTAGATCAAAATGGAGTAATTACTGGTAAAAAACTAGGATCAACTATTATAACTGTCAAATCAGTCTCATCCCCATATACAGCAACATATTCTATTAACGTTATAGATAAAATAAATTTAAATAGTATTTCTATTAATAAAACCCTAGAAATAAAAGAACAAGCAACAGCTAAAATAAATATAACTTATAATCCTACAAATGCTACCAATAAAAAAGTCACTTGGAAAAGTAGCAACGAAAAAATTGCCACTGTCGATTCATCCGGTAACGTCAAAGCCTTACTACCAGGAACCGTCGAAATTAAAGCGATTTCTGAAGATGGAAGCCACGTAGCCATATGCAAAGTAACTGTAACTGCCATTTCTAAAAAACTTCTTGGAATTACTATTGACAAAAAAGAAGTGACTCTAGATGTAGATAAAACAACAAATATTAAAGTAACCTTTAATCCTACTTATGCCGAAAATAAAAAAGTTACTTGGAGTAGTAGCAACGAAAAAGTAGCCACTGTCAAAGATGGAATTATTACAGCAATTAAACCAGGAACTGCTGAAATAACCGTCAAAAGTGAAGAAGGTAATTATGAGCAAGTCTGTAAAGTAACCGTACTTACTCCACCAATTCAATCAATCGCCTTTGAAAAAGAAGAACAAACAATTTATCTAGGAGAAAAAAGTACCCTAAAAACTATTGCCAATCCTACCGAGAGTGCAATTAATGAACCAATCTGGACAAGCAGTAATCCTGATATTATTACCGTTGAAAATGGCATGGTCGAAGCCCTAGCCATCGGGGAATCTACCATTACAATCTCTGATAAAGAAGGAAAAATAAAAGCTACCACTAAAATTACCGTAATCGAAAAACCCCAAGAACCATTAAATATCAAAGTTCTAGGATATAATTTAAACTTCGATCCCAATACCCATAACTACACCTTAAAAATAGGAAACGAAAACTCTTTATCATTTGAGTATAACATTGATGAAAGTAAAGTATTAATCAAAGGAAATCGTGACCTAAAAGACGGTAGTATTATTACTATTACAGTAACTGATGAAGAAAAAGTAACATATGTTATTAACATTAAGAAAAAACTTGATTACACCCTTTATTTTATAGGCATTATCTCATTTTTATTACTTTTAAATATAATAAGAATGCTTATCAAAAACAATAAAAAAAATAAATAAAAGAATTTCACACTTCTCTGAAATTCTTTTATTTTATCTCTTTAGCTACAACTAATAAAAACTTTTTATTATATTTTTTATAATTTCTATGAGTACTACAAGTCTGCATTATTAAAATATTATCATCCTTTTCAACATCTTCCAAAGTATCATACATACTTTTACTCTTAAAGCTACTTATATGTTCATACCAATCATCACTATCTTTAAAATCAACTTTCATATAACTAAAATCACTAGTTTCAACTAAAACTGCATAAACCTTATATAATCTAACTTTATTCTCTGTAACTATCTTAATATACTGATGTTCTTTATAAAAATCATAACTATAGTACTCCTCAAGAATCTTAAAAGGCATATCAACATATTCAGAATTGTGTCCATAAATAATTAGTTTATTATCACTGTCAACATCAATTCTAAAATCCAAATATATTGAACCCATAAAGCTACTGTTTCCATTTTCCGTATGATTTAAATAATAATCATTATCTTTTTTATTTTGCATTAAAGCCTTTTTATAATCTGTATTTAAAATACTAAACTCTCCAACAACATCATTATTATTATATTTATTTCTATAATATAAAACAGTTTCCTTATTTTTCTTTAATTTCTCTTCTTTATTATCATTAGTTACCACTTCAACAACATTATCATTGTCATTACCATTGTTCTTATCATTTTCCGTATTTTTACTCTTCAAATTAAAAAAAGTCACACTAGCAAAAACAATTACAATTAAGATAAAACAAATTTTAATAAAATATGATTCCTTTCTCATAAACATCCCCCTTAATCAGCCAAATATATTACCACACTTTTGTTCGTTTGTCAATTTAAACTCTTTTATCATTATAATCCCTCTCAAAAATAAAATATGTCAAATTAAAAAATAAAAAAGAAAAATGAAAAACTTTTTACGAATAATATATATGAAGGACCTAAAGGAGGAATATGAAGTTAATCAAAAAATATAAATATATAATCACTATAATACTTATTTTATTAATCATACTCTATGTAATAATAACAAAGAAAAAACTAAATGATAATGCTAATTCAGATTTTAGTATTTTATCAGAAAACCCTTCAGTAGAACAAACGCAAATTAACAATAAAGAGCCTGAATCTCTTTGTAGCATTGATATTAAAGGAGCTATAAAGAAACCTGGAGTGTATGAAGCCAATTGTAATTCAATTGTTAATGATATTATTAAATTAGCTGGCGGTTTAACTGATTCTGCTGATACCTCAGTTATAAATTTAGCTAAAAAAATAACTAATGAAATGGTAATAATTATTTATACAAAGGATGAAGTAAAAAATTCAAATATTGTTAAAAACGTTGTAAAGATAGTAGAAAAAGAATGTAAATGTCCAAATATTCAAAATGATGGTTGTTTAAATACAGACATAAAAGAAGATATTACTAATACTAATAATATTATAAATATTAATAGTGCCACTATGAAAGAATTGCAAAAAATTTCCGGTATAGGAGAAGCCAAAGCTAAAGCAATTATTACATACCGAGAAAAAAATGGTAAGTTTAAAAGTATAACTGACATTATGAATGTAGATGGTATTGGAGAAAAATTCTTTAATCAAATAAAAGATTACATAACTGTATGATTATAAAAAGATTAGTCTTCTATATAAATAGATATCATTTATTAAAAATATTAGCTATAATTGTTTTTATATTATCAATTATCTATATCAACATTTGTCAAAAACATAGTGTATATTTGGGAGATGAAACAGAGTTTACAGGTACTGTATTCAAAATAAAAACAACCCCTAATAAAACTACAATATACTTAAAAAGTAGTGAGAAGTTAGTTGTAAATTATTATCAAGATATTAAAGAAAATATTAAAATAGGTGATAAAATTTTTGTCAAAGGAAAGTTAAAACTTCCTAGTAACAATACTATTCCTAATCTCTTTAATTATCGAAAATACCTCTACAATAATGACATACACTATATAGTAATAGCAAGTTCAATCACTAAAACAGCTAATAATACTAATATTATTTATCATATCAAGAGTATTATTTCTAATAGAATAGACAAGATAGAAAATTCAACTAGTTACCTTCGAATCTTTATTCTAGGTGATACCTCATCATTAGATGAATCTACTTTAGCTAGTTACCGTGAAAATGGAATTTCACATTTATTTTCCATCTCTGGAATGCATATAAGCCTTTTTGCAACTATTCTGTTCTATTTTTTAAAAAGAATTTCATATAATAATTATTACAACTACACTATTGTTATATCTTTTCTTATCTTTTATTCACTCCTCGTAGGTTCTTCAATTTCTGTAATAAGAAGTCTAATTATGTACATCTTATTTGCCATAAATAAATTATTCAATTTAAAAATTAAAAGTATTGATATAATGAGTTTAACATTAATAATAACCTTGTTAATTAATCCTTATTATCTATATAACATTTCATTTCAATACTCATATACTATTTCTTTTTTCTTAATCTTATTTAATTATAAATTAAAATATATTAAAAATAAAATAATTAAAAGTCTATATACTTCCATAATAGCTAATCTTGCTTCATTTCCAATATGTATTTATAATTTTTATCAAGTAAATATTTTCTCTATTATTTTAAATATTATCCTTATTCCAACAGTAAGTATAATCATTTTTCCACTATCCCTAATAAGTTTCTTTCTCCCTCAAATAAGCTATATCTTAAACATTTTCACCAAAATATTACAATTTATCTCCCTTACCATTTCAAATCATCATTTAGGAGTTATTTCTTTTCCTAAACCAAGCATATTAATTATTATAATATATTATATATTTATCCTTTTATTTCTTTATAATAAGAGAAATATCTATATTTTCTTAATTATGCTAATTCATAAATACAGCATTTACTTAAATTCAAATTTTGAAATATTAATTTTAGATATAGGACAAGGAGATTCAATTCTAATCAAATATCCCTACAACGAAAAAGTAATATTAATTGATACTGGTGGATTAGTAAATAGCGAATATAAACTAATCGTCAATAAAACAATTCCATATCTAAAGAGTAGGGGAATATTCAAAATAAACCATCTCATACTCACACACGGAGATTATGATCATATGGGTGAATCGATCGAACTAATTGAAAATTTTAAAGTAAAAAATGTTGTTTTTAATTGTGGAGATTATAATGATTTAGAAAAAAAATTAATTAAGGTATTAGACAAAAAGAAAATTAAGTATTATTCGTGTCTTAAAGAACTTAATATCAATAGTTATAAATTACTATTCCTAAACACTAAAGAGTATGATAATGAAAATGATAATTCAAATGTTATTTACTTTAACTACAACAATTTAAAATTCTTATTTATGGGAGATGCTGGAGTAGATAAAGAAAAGGATATACTAGAAAAATATAATATATCAGATATAGATGTACTAAAAATTGGTCACCATGGATCGAATACATCTTCTAGTAAAGAATTTATAGACAAAGTTATTCCAAAGTATTCCATTATCAGTGTTGGGAAAAATAACCGATATGGTCATCCAAATAAGGAAGTATTGGACACTCTAAATGATTCAAAAATATATAGAACAGATCAAGATGGTAGTATTATGTTTAAAATTAAAAAAGATAAATTACAAATTGAGACTTGTAGTCCATAGGAAGGAGTAGACATGAATTATTGCAATGAGATAAAAAACAAATTAATTGATAATGAAATATATTCAAAAGTAAAAGATTATTCAAAAGAAAGGCATAAAGTTATTACATACTTTGAAGTTGGTAAATTGCTGGACGAAGCTGGCAGTAAGTATGGAGATAATATTTTAAATGATTATTCAAATAGACTGGTTATTAAGTTTGGGAAAAAGTATAACGAGAGAACATTGAGACGTATTAGACAATATTATAGAATATTGTTCAGATGAAAGAATTGCTGTTAGAGAATATGAACTTGTGTGATATAATAGATATAGGATGTGATAATATGACTTTACCAAAAATTATGTTTAAAGAAATGACTTTGCAAGAAAACATAGATGTTATAAAGTGGGCATATTTCGAAAACAATGGAGCATTAAGCGTTCGTGATTTTACAATTAAATACTTTCCACAACTAGCTGATTTGGATATAAACCTGTCTAGAAATGAAAGTTATAAAGTTATAGAAGAAATAGTTACTAATGATTATAATAAATATAAAGATAGAATAAAAAGTGAAACTGAAAGATATACCGCGCTATGGGGACAATATAATAATAGTTATTTTAAGGCGTTATCATCATATTTGAATATAAAATGGCCAAATAATTTAAAAGAAATAAGTGCAACTGTTGGATTAATTCCGGTTTTTCCAAGATATTTAGACAATTTTTCTTTTTCAATTGGTACAGGCGTTGATGATTCTAAATTATTAGAAGTTTGTGCTCATGAAACCCTACATTTTTTATGGTTTGAAAAATGGAAACAAATTCATCCAGAAACGCCAAGACGTGAATATGACTCACCATATTTAGTATGGCAATATAGTGAGATGGTAACTGATCCTATTTTGAATAATAAACCATTTTCTACAATGTTTGAATTTAATGAACGAGGATATGATAGCTTTTATGAACTTGAAGATGATTCTAGTAAAGTTATGGATAAATTGAGAAACATCTATAGTAAAGATATATCAATTGAAGAAAAAATGAATGATGGATTCAATTATATTAATCGAGTTTTGAATAAAGATAAAGATGAAAGGATTGCGAAAAAGTAATCTTTTTTCTTTATAAATAAAAGCATTGCATTCGACTTACTAATTGACAATCAGCACACGGAGATTATGATCATATGGGTGAATCGATCGAACTAATTGAAAATTTTAAAGTAAAAAATGTTGTTTTTAATTGTGGAGATTATAATGATTTAGAAAAAAAATTAATTAAGGTATTAGACAAAAAGAAAATTAAGTATTATTCGTGTCTTAAAGAACTTAATATCAATAGTTATAAATTACTATTCCTAAACACTAAAGAGTATGATAATGAAAATGATAATTCAAATGTTATTTACTTTAACTACAACAGTTTAAAATTCTTATTTATGGGAGATGCTGGCGTTAATAAAGAAAAAGACATCTTAGGAAAATATAATTTAAAAGATATTGATTTCTTAAAAGTAGGGCATCACGGTTCAAATACCAGTAGTAGTAAAAAATTTATAGACAATATCAACCCTAAATATTCAATAATTAGTGTTGGTAAAAATAATAGATATGGACATCCAAATAAGGAAGTTTTAAATACTTTAAAGAATAGTAAAAATTATAGAACTGATATTGATGGAAGTATCGAAATAAAGATAAATAAAAATAATTATAAAATTAATACTTATAACCCATAGAACGAAAAAATAAATAAATATTAATTCAAAAAAATTCTATAATTAATAATAAAAAGTGTCAACATTAATTTTATTCTGCATAATATATACTGTGTCGTGAGTTCGCAAGACTTGCGTTTATATAGATAAGAGTTAACTAAAAAGTTAACTCTTTTTTGACATAAAACTTAATTTACTTATTTTATAATAATACCAGGTGATAATTATGGTATACATAGATCTATTAGTTATTGAAGAATTAGTTACAAATTACATTATTATTTTAGGAACAAGCCTCCTATTAAATCGTCATACCAACTTTAGAAAAATTTTTCTCTCATCAGTAATTGGTACTATACCCCTAATTTTTCTCTTCACTAATACTCACAAATTACTATTAATGTTTATCTCATTTATAATTATTATCGTAATGTCCATTATTAGTTTTAAATATAAAGATTTAATATATACAATAAAAAACGTTTTCTATATGTACTTCCTAAGCGTTTTCTTAGCAGGATCAATATATTTAATTAATACTAACTTTCTTCCAAAAATAGATAATTACCTTTTAAATGCTATTGTCTTATTAATAGTTTTCCCTATAATTACATATATTTACATAAAAAGTTATCAAAATATAAAAAATAACACTTCTAATTATTATCAAATAGACATATATTTAAAAGACAAGCCTAAAATAACTGTTCTCTCATATCTAGATACGGGTAATATTCTAAAAGATCCATATAAAGGCCGACCAATAATTCTCGTAAACAAAGATTTAATTAACCAAGAAGAACAAAAAACTATTCTAGTACCATATAACACTATAGATTCCCACGGACTATTAAAATGTTTTTCCCCAGAAAAAATATATATAAAAGATATTGGTTATCGAAATAAATTATTAATCGGTTTGATTGATAAAGTAGATATTGAAGGCGCTGAATGTATTCTAAATAAAGAAGTATTAGAAAGGATATAAATATGATAAAAAAATTATTAAAAAAAATAATGGCCAAATACCAGCAAATACTCTTTGTTGGTAGTACAGATATTTTACCTGAACCATTATCCAAAGAAGAAGAGATAAAATATGTTGAATTATCTATGAAAGATAATCAAGAAGCAAAAAACAAATTAATTGAGCACAATTTAAGATTAGTAGTTTTCTTGGCTAAGAAATACGACAATACCGGGACAGATCTGGAAGATTTAGTGTCTATAGGTACAATCGGTTTAATCAAAGCAGTTAACACTTATCGTTTAGATAAAAATATTAAATTAGCAACATATGCTTCAAGATGTATAGATAATGAAATTTTGATGCATCTTCGAAAAATAAAACGTAAGAAAACAGAAGTGAGCTTTGAAGATAGTTTAAGTTTTGATGCTGAAGGAAATGAACTCCATCTTGAAGACGTTTTAGGAACAGACAAAGATCTTGTTACTAAAGGATTAGATGAAGAACTAAATAAGAATATGATGCTAGAAGAAATTGAAAAACTAAGACCACGTGATAAAGAAATTATTGAACTAAGATATGGTCTAAATCAAAAAAAAGAAATGACTCAAAAAGACGTTGCCACTTTACTAGGAATAAGTCAATCGTACATATCACGTATAGAAAAAAAAGTAATAAAAAAATTAAAAAGTATTATAAAAACATAACATTAAATAAAAAACCTCCCTAAAAAAAGAAATAAACCTAACTTTAAACTTGCAAGGTTTATTTTCAAAAAGGGAAGTTTTTTTAATTTCTAGTAATTTGTTCCTTTACCAAATATTCTCTAAGTTTATCCACATCATCATTTTTATAAATAATATTGTATATTGTCTCAATTATATCTACTTTTTTATTATCACTTCGAACAAGATTGTGAATAGACTCTAAAGTATATAATCCCTCAATAGTAGTATTATTTATATACTCTTGAATAATATCTTTATTAACCCCTTCGCCAAACATTTTTCCTAATGTATAATTTCTACTTTTAGGAGAAGTACAAGTTAAGAGCAAATCTCCAATTCCCGCATAAGTTAAAATTGTCTTTTTATTTCCACCAAAATCATATATTAAATTCATTACATCATTTAAAGCCTTTGTAATAAACATACATTTCGTAGATTCAGGATAATTCATTCCATCAATAATTCCAGAAGCAATCGCTATTACATTTTTAATTGCTCCATACATTTCTACCCCAAAAATATCCTTAGATAACTCTAATTTCAAAACATCATTTTCTAAAGCCTTCTTAATAACTCTTGCTGTTCCAATATTTTTAGTTGCCAAAGTTAAAGCTACTGGCACCCCCAAAACCATATCAACTGCAAAAGTCCCACCAGAAATAACTCCCACCTTCTTAGTTCTAATTATTTTTCTAACAATATTACTAACAAACAAAAGACTATCTTGCTCAATTCCTTTACTAGCAATACATATATGTTGATTTTTTTTATAAAATATTTTCAACTCTCTAATTGTCTCTCTTGCAAATTTAACAGGTATAGCAATAACTACAATATTTGCACCTTTAACTGCTTCTTCCATACTCATTGTAAATTTTACAGAAGCATCAATCACATATCCAGGTAAAGCCCTTTTATTTTTCCTTTCCTTAATAAGCATATCATATTCACTTTGAATCTTCGTCCATATTGTTACATTATTATTGCCTCTCTTAAACATTTCAGTTAAAGCCAAAGCATAAGCTCCAGCCCCCAGTATTGTAATATTCATTCTATCACCTTTATCTTCGTATTTATTTTTACATCAAAAAAATTAACTGGCAATTCAATAGTTCTAAAAACACCCTTTTTAGGCCAAATAATCTTATTTCTATTTACATCATTGAAATAATAAAGAATAGTATCATTTTTATCACACATTATCACATCAATATTTCTTTTCATAAAAAAAGTATGAATACTATTACAATTATCAAATATCTTGGCATTCTTAATCTCTTTACAAAGCATAAAACCTTTAAACCTTGAAAAAAAACTTTTACACTTAGTTACATCAATAGATTTATCATTATAAATAAGTTTCATAACTATCATCACCATTTAAATTTTATCAAAAATAATTATCTTTTTCAATATAATTAATTTAATAATTATTTATATTTTCATAACTACTTTTCCCAAAAATATGATATACTAAACATAAGGTGATATTATGGAAAGAAGAAAAAGGAAAAAAAAGTTAAAAGTAGGAAGAATAATTATAACTTTAATTATTCTAGGAGGTCTTTTCTTTGCAGGGTCTAAACTCTTAAATTTTACCAAAGAAAAAATTATTATTAAAGATTCTTATATTGCAAGTGAAGTTAGTCAAGTTTCTGTATATACCTATAATGAGGAAACCTCAAAAATGGAAGAAACTTCAAAAATTCCCAGAGGAGTTAAAATAAAAACTAGTAATAAAAATAAAACTATCGAGGACATCAATTATATAGAAATTACTTACAATGAACAAAAATATTACATTAATGAAATAAATTTAAATGAAAATCCTAAAGAAGTAGTTAAAGAAACTGAAAAATTTGTAAGAACTTCAGTAACAGTTTACAAAAATGAAAAAGATTCAAAAATATCATCATTTATAAGAAAAGGAAATTCTCTTCAAATTCTTGATTATGATAAACTAGATTCCGAAGGTAATGTTAATATGTACAAAATTAAAAAAGATAAAATAGAAGGGTGGGTGTATGCGAAATATTTAGTAGATACTAAAGAATTAGCGGATTCACCATATAATGAAAATGGCATCTACGATAAACATAAAGACAGAAAATATGGCAGGGAATTATATGGAGGAAGTACTAAAACTCTAGATTATTATCCATATGAACACCCAGAATTTGAAAACAATCCATTATTAAAGCAAGCAAAAGCAATGTATTTAAATGCCGGAGCAAATGTGATTAATCAAATCGACAGTTATCTTGAAATTGCCAAATCTAGCGGAGTAAATGCCATTGTCGTAGACTTAAAAGATGGAGCCTTAGCTTATCCTATGAAAGTTGCAAAAGAATATTCAATGACAGCTTACAATACGGCAATAAATAGCCAAGAAAATTATAAAAAAGCCATTGATAAAATTAAGGAAGCTGGAATATATGTAATTGGTCGAATTGTCGTATTTAACGATCCCCATTATGGTAAAGATCATCCAGAAGATTGTATCAAATCCACAGCCTCATCAAGATTATGGCCATCAGCTTATTCAAGAGGCGCCTGGGAATATAATGTTGAATTAGCCAAACAAGCTATCAAAGATGTTGGCTTTAACGAAATTCAATTTGATTACGTAAGATTTCCAGAAGATGCATATAATATGTCACTAAGAGGGAACACCGATTTTAAAAATACTTACGGAGAAGAGAAAGCCGAAGCCGTTCAAAACTTTCTTTTCTATGCAGCCGATCAAATACACAAAGAAAATGTATATTTATCCGTAGACGTCTTTGGAGAATGCTCAGGAACTTATGTAACATCATATGGACAATACTGGCCAGCCATCTCAAATATTGTTGATGCCATTAGCTCAATGCCTTACACTGATCACTTTGGAAGAACCGTAGATACTTGGTCTAATCCATATAAAACAGTTAATAATTGGGCTAAAGGAGCTGCTGAAAGACAAAAAGAAATTCCCACACCAGCTATTCCTAGAACCTGGATAACTGCTTATGATACTCCATATTGGAATCCTACAGTAATATATGATGCCACCAAAATAAGTGATCAAGCAAGAGCTTTATCAGATGCAGGCTTAAAAGGCGGATTTATCACGTGGAATTCTGCATCAAATATTAACAAATACCGTCAAATAAAATCAGCCTTCGCAAAAGATTATTAATTAAAAGGAGTAAATATGAAAGTAGAAATAAATAATATTACATATGAAATAATAAAAGATTACAAAGAAGGATACAATGAAGAAGAATTTAAACAAAAATGCACCGATTACTTTTATGATTATGATTATATAGTAGGAGATATTGCCTATGGTAAATTAAGATTAAAAGGCTTTTATGATGAGAAAAACAAAAAAGCAAATAAAATTAATAACTATAAAAATCTAGATAATTATTTAAAAATTAATTGTGCTCCTGATTGTAAATATTTTATCGCAAAAAAAACAAGTAAATAAAAGGACAAGTAAAAAATAAAAATAATGTATTAAAAAACTTGTCAAAATAGTAGATTTATGTTAACATTAAACCATAGTAAGATAAGGAGGAAAAAATCTTGGATAAGAAAAAATTAATAGGAACAATTATTGGTGTAACAATGTTTGCCGCTTTAATTGCCGGAGCAACATTTGCTTGGTTAACATTCAGTGCAACAATAACTAATGGTAGTTATAATACTGGTACTAAAAACTTCGTTATCAATTATGATGGTGGAACAGCTCTTACTGAAATGCCAATGCTAACTGTCTCAGAAGCAAGTGCTGTTGCTTCAAGTGGAGCTAAAGTAATTAGTTTATCTGCGGGATTAGCCTCAGGATCAACCCCAGGTAATCTAACAATAACTTTAAATACTACTGCTACTGGTGCTGATTCAAATGGGCACGTTAGCGTTTTACCAGCAATGAGATATTCAGTAGCCATTGGCACTGGTACCCCAACAGCTCCAAAAACGATAACAAGCAATACTCAAGCATTAGTACTATCAGGAACTAGCACAACTCAAAAAATCAGTAGTACAACCGCAACAACTATTAAAGTATATTTCTGGCTAGAAGCTAGCGATGTAACTACAACTATGTTAGGAGCAAGCTATTCTGGTTACATTTCAGCTAGTGCTACTCAAACAGAATCATAATTAAGAAAGGAAAATAAAAATGAAAAGTAAAGAAAAATTATTAATGGCTATTATTGCAGTTACCTTAATAATCGTCTTAGTAGGTGGAGCCACATTCGCATACTGGACTTGGAGATCATCAACTAACACCTCTGTTACCTTTACAGTACAAGGTGGTTCAATTACTATCGATGGTGGTGGCAATATTACAAGTAAATCATTAGCTCCAGCTGCTTGTACTAATGGAACATATGCTATTCAAAGACAAATTACTGTAACTTCAAAAAATGATACTGGAACTGATATGAACGAAATTCTACAATTAAAAGTAACTGACTTAACTCCAGTAACTGGAAGAACACTTACTACAACAGAAAAGCAATCAATAAAATGGGCAATTGTTAAAATACCTGGAACAAGTGCTTATGCTTCAACTACTTGCAGTTCACCATCATCTCAAGGAACATTCGAAAACTATAGCACTGGTTCAGTAATCCCATTATACACAGCTATTGGCAATGCCAAAGCCAATGCCACAACAACATCATATTACAAATTATTTATTTGGATAGATTCAGGATACACAGGTACTACTACAGTAGGTACAACAGTAACAGATCCATTACAAGAGTTAACATTAAAACTTGATTGGCAAGGATCAATGACAAACGCAACTAGTTAAAATAAAAAAGAATTTCAACTTTTTGAAATTCTTTTTAAATGAAAAAAATTGGATAATTACTATTAGAAGAATCTCTGTTATCATAATTATTATTAACCACATCATCTTTAATTTCTTTCTTCTCCGTAACACTATTTCTTGCATTACTATTACTATTACTGTTACTCCTATTACCTCTAGAGACTGTTTCATTACCAAAAGCTTTAGCTAACTTAAACATTGATCTCATATTATTTACCATCGGCTTAGCTTGCCTAATAAGTGGAATTGTCTGATTAACAACATTTAAAGTTTTATTAGCTCCGGTCAATAAACCACTCCAATTAAATGCCTTAAGTCCACTTCCAATTTTACCAAATATTCCCGAACTTTTAGGCACCATTCCTAAACCATTCATCGCCGGTATAGAACTACCCATTCTAAAAGCCGGTGCCATATTCATTCCCATACTAGGAATTGCTCCAAAGCCCATCCCGGGCATAAAAAATCTTCCTGGGTTCATATTCGTATTCCTTCCTAACATAATATATGTAAAATTTTAAAAAAAGTTTTAAAAAAACCATTATTTGTGATACAATTAAAATATAGATAAAAATAAAATGGTGATAATATGAATAATGGAAAAAATATGCAAGGAATAAATAACAGTATTACACACAACAATATGCAAAATGATTTAAATAACCACCCAGTAATGCCTCAAAAAAGTATTAGCGAAATAAAAAAAGAGTTCTCTAATAACAATAATGGACTAAAAAAGAATATCAAATTAAAAAGATTTAAATACAAAGTAAAAGACAATACTGGTAAAATTATAAGTAGCTATTTTGATGCTGATGCCAAAGTAGATGTTGAATCTTTTCTATTAAATAAAGGATATGAAATTATTTCCATAGAAGAAGACAAACTATCAACTTCATTAGGATTAGCTAACGCCTATGCATCAAGAAGAATGTCTTCAAAAGATTTAAACTTTTTCCTAACACAATTATCTACCTATGTAAAATCTGGTATTCCTTTACTAGACTCAATGGAAATTTTAAGTAGGCAAAGTAAAAAGAAAAATATCAGTATGCTCTACAAAAAAATAGTGTTTGATTTGAATAGGGGACTATCATTTAGTCAATGCCTAGAAAAACAAGGAAAAGTATTTCCTAAAATGCTAATAAATATGTTAAAAACCTCTGAAATGACCGGAGATTTAACTGGAGTTCTAGATGATATGGCAACATATTATAAAAGACAAGATTCAAACAGAAAACAAATAATTAATGCGATGATTTATCCCTCAGTATTATTAGTATTTGCTATAGCAGTTCTAACATTTGTCATTACTTACGTTGTTCCATCATTTACCTCAATGTACCAAGATGCCGGTTCAACACTTCCCACAGTGACCAAAATAATTATGAATGTTAGTGAATTTACAATAAATAATTGGTACTATATAGTAGGTACCATCGCTATAGTAAGTATAACTATTGCTCTATTGTATAAATCATCATCAAAAATAAAATATGGTTTTCAATGGATTCTAATGCATATTCCAGTAGTAAAAGAAATAATTAAATATAATCAATTAGTTACTTTTACCAGTACATTTTCCACCCTTATTAAACATGACGTATTTATTACAGATAGTATGGACATATTAAGTGTTATTACTGAAAATGAAATATATAAAAAAATAATCAATGATGCTATTATTAATCTTAGTAAAGGAAATGGTGTATCAGTTGCTTTTAAAGGCCATTGGGCTTTCCCTGAAACCGCTTATGAAATGCTTGTAACCGGTGAAAAAACAGGAAAACTAGGTGAAATGATGGAACACGTCTCAGCCTTTTATCAAGAGGAACAAACCAACATTATCACCAGATTAAAAAGTCTAATCGAACCAATTATGATAATTCTCTTAGCAATTATTGTAGGTGTAGTCCTTCTTGCAGTAGTAGTACCTATGTTTGATATCTATAAAACAATAATATAAGGAGACCATATGGAGTATATATATTTAACAATATTTTTTATATTTGGTAGCATTATGGGTTCATTCTACCATGCCCTGGCCACCAGATTATCAAAAGGTGAATCCATAATAAGACCATCATCACACTGTGAAAAATGTGGACATATATTAAAATGGTATGAATTGATTCCTATCATATCTTATTTATTACAAAAAGGAAAATGCCGAAAATGTCAAAATAAACTACCAATAAGTTATTTACTAATGGAAATATGTACCGGAGTTTTATTTGCCGTGTGCTATCACGTCTTTGGCTTTGAACTAAAATTAATTACCGCCTTAATATTTGTCTCAAGCCTAATTACTATCATCATCAGTGACATTGAATATATGATAATTTTAGATGAAGTATTAATCTTTGCCATTACCGCCATAATAATAGTGGATATATTTGATATAGGGCTGTACAAATCTTCACTATGTGTTTTATCAGGAGTAGGGGCATTTATTACTATGCTACTAATAAAAAAACTAGGAGACCTTATTTTCAAACAAGAATCACTAGGCGGTGGAGATATTAAATTAATGTTTTTAGTTGGCTTAGTAATAGGATATCCAATGTCCGTATGCAATATATTCTTTGCCACCTTCATCGCATTTCCTATAGCTCTTGCTTTATTAATTTTCAAAAAAGATAATATTATTCCCTTTGGTCCATTCCTAAGTATGGCTGCAATTATTTTATATATTTGGGGATTAACCTTTGAAGAAGTCTTAAAATTTATTATCAAATAAAAAGAGAAAAGAGGTATAAAATGAGCAAAAAAACAATTTTTATAATTTTACTAATTATGTTATCAATTGGAATCGTTTCACTATATACAACTTTTGCTATTGATGAAGAAGCTAAAAAATTAGAAGATTCAAATGCTGACTATAATTTAATATATTCAATCAAAGAAAATTCCAATAAAATCTTAAGCATTTCCCCAAAAGAGGAAAAGTATGTTGATATAGCCCTAAATAATCCCTATCAATCTACAGTAAAATATGGAATGTATTATTATGTAGAAAAGCCTACTAGATCCCCCCAAGGACTTACCTTATCACTAGCCGAAGACTCATTAGATTTACTACAAAATACTATTAAACCAAACCAATCTAGAAACATCTCTATAAAAGTAGTAAATAACTCAGAAGAACAAGTTGAACTGGTTATAGGTGCTTTAGTAGGATTTGAAAAAGGAAATATTGAAGACTTAGTAAAAGACGGAGAAATATTAATTAAATAAAAGGAGAAAAAATGAAAAGAATTGCAATTAATGGTTTTGGCCGCATTGGCCGTTTAGTTTTTAGAATTATCACATCCCTAGAAGATATGGAAGTGATAGCTATCAATGATTTATCCACTCCAGAAGAATTAGCATATTTATTAAAATATGACACTAATCATCGTGGATATAAAGAAAAAATAACATTTGATGAAGAAAATATTTATGTAAATGATAAGAAGATAAAAGTATATAAGGAAATGGACCCAGTAAATTTACCTTGGAAAGAATTAGGGATAGATACAGTATTAGAATGTACTGGAAAATTTACTAGTTATGAAAAAGCCCTAGCACATATCAACTCTGGAGCTAAAAAAGTTTTAATATCAGCTCCTGGAAAAGGCGAAATGAAAACAATTGTTTATAATGTAAATGATCAAATTTTAAATGACAATGATATCATTGTTTCCGCTGCCTCTTGCACAACCAATTGCCTAGCTCCAGTACTAAAAGTATTAGATGACGAGTTTGGTATAATAAAAGGTAATATGACAACAATTCACGCTTATACAAACGATCAGGCTACTCTAGATGTTTCACATAAAAAAGGAATTATTGAAAGAAGAGGACGTGCTTGCGCTATGAATATGGTACCAACCTCAACAGGAGCTGCCAAAGCAATTGGCAAGGTTCTTCCAAATCTTGAAGGAAAAATTCTAGGTTCAGCCATAAGAGTTCCAATATCTGATGGTTCATTAATTGACTTAGTCGTTGAATTATCAAGAAAAGTAACTAAAGAAGAAATTAACCAAACATTTAAAAACAACATCAATGAAACCTTACACTACACTGAAGATCCAATTGTATCATCTGATATTATTTCTTCAACCTGTGGTGCTACTATTGATTCTAACCTAACAAATGTTTTAGAAGTTGACGGAAAACAATTAGTTCATATTGTTGCTTGGTATGACAACGAAATGGGTTATTCTTATCAAATGGTAAGAACCCTTCAAAAAATGTAATAAAGAACCAAAAAGGTTCTTTTTATTAAAGACCGTAAATATGAAAAATAGATGTCAATTAATATTGATAATATTTAAAAAATATGATATATTATTAACATAGAGAGTAGCTAAAGAGGGTGATACAATGGAATTTAAAAAAATGATAATTGTTCTAAGTATTACCATAATTGTTTTAATGAGTATAATGATGGGAGTAAGCTATGGTTGGTATGCCTATGAAAATGCACAAAGTACCATTGGCGGTAGCACAATTAAAGAAAATCCAACAGTAATCTTTTCCCAAACAGAGTACATAAGTTCAACTCAAACAATGCCAATATTAGACACAGATCGCTATAATTATGCTAATAAAAATAGTTTTAATATAACCATTGGTGAAAATCTTAAAGAGTATCAAGTTGGTATTGAAATATCACTTGTTAATATTTCAATGTCAGAAGAATTAAAAATAGCTAACTATAAATATGAACTACTTCAGGAGGGAGTAGTTATAGCTAATGGAAATTTTGCTGATTTAAATGTTACCAGTATCAAATTAATGCCAATGACGATCATTAATCCAATTGGCTATCCTCAAACATATACCTATGAATTATATATCTGGCTAAGTGATGATGGCACAAATCAAAACTATCTAATGAATAAAGGATTTAATGCCAGAATTAATGTTAACAGTGCAGTAAAAAGATAGAAAGAAGGTTTTTATGAAGCGCCAAACAATAATTACCATTATCGCAATCATCATCTTTGGAATTACCGTTGCCGGTTCAACATATGCCTTTTATACCGCTAGCATTTCTACTAAAAAAAATATGCTGAGTGCTAGTGGTAGCGAATTAACAGTAAACTATACTGGTCAATCATCAATTGACGGTCCAATAAATGTTACCAATAGTAGAATAGAAGGTCAAAGTGCCACCGTAAATATAAGCCTCGGCGAAAACAGCGTTCCTGCTAAAGCCTCACTATTTCTAAATATTCAAAAAATAGAAAAAGTTGCCGTAGAAGGATTTATCTGGGAAGTGTATGGATATTTAGATGGCAATTCCACCCCAGTATACACTGACAGTGGAAATTTTAAAGATAAAAGTGCTAACAGCCCAAATAACGTAATAGAAATAGTTAAAGATTACCAATTATCTAAAACAAATACTACATTCACTATATATTTATGGATAGATGGTAAAAAAACCGGAAATGAAGTAGTAGGAGGAAGCTTTACTGGATATATTAGCGCCAGAAGTGAAAACTACCAAGCAAATCTTCAGTAATGGTCTTAACCTAAAAACTAAAATAACCATTTGTTAATTAAACCTCGTTTCTTGATTATAAGAAATGAGGTTTAATTAACTGTAATACTAAAATGAGTTATTTTTTTTCTACAAAAAAATATAATTTACTAGGTGACATAAATGAAAATTATTATTGACCCCTATCGAGGTGGTAAAGATACTGGTAATAATATTGAAGGACAATATGAAAAAAATATTCTCCTCGCACTATCAAAGTCCCTTCAAGAAAATCTTGAAAAAAAGGGGATAGATGCTGAACTAGTAAGAACCACAGATGTCTCATTAACTGACGACGAACGTATCAGTATTATAAATGAAATAAAAAATAATAATGATATAATTATTCAAAATAGAATTTCTGAAGATAGTTCATTTAATATTATTTATCCCCTAAGAAATAGCGACAGCCTTGCCAGTATTTTAAGTAACTACTTAGAAACCAACGACATAAACGTAAACAAATATTTTCAACGAAGATTACCACAAGATACAATGTTAGACTACTACAGTATTATAAGAAATACTAAACCAAATGAAACCATTATAATTGAATATAACAACCCCTCAAATTACCAAAAAACCACCGAAGTCATTGCTGATGCTATATATGCCTATCTTGGTAAAAAAAATACTTATACCGTAAAAAAAGGCGACTCACTTTATCAAATAGCTAAAAAATATCAAACTACAGTTGAAGAAATAAAAAAACTAAACAATTTAAAAACTAATGATCTAAAAATAAACCAAGTATTAAAAATTCCCGAAAAAAAAGTAACTACTCCACCAAAACAAATAACAGAAGACTACGACATATATATAGTAAAAAAAGGTGATTCCCTATATAAGATTGCCAAAAATTATGATATTACCGTAACTAAGTTAAAAGAAATGAATAATCTAAAATCAGACACCTTACAAATAAACCAAGAATTAAAAGTTCCAAAATCAAAAGAGTCATATATAATTTATAAAGTAAAAAAAGGTGATTCCCTATACCAAATAGCTAAAAAAAATAATACTACCGTTGAAGAAATAAAAAAACTAAATAATTTAACCAGTAACATTTTAAGCATAAATAAAGAATTAAAAATTCCCCGATAGTTATAAAAAAATAAAATTAACATAATATATAGTGTCACTATATGTGACAGAAAAGACACAAGTGGTTGTGTTTTTTTCTTTAAAACTATTCCTACAAATACAAACAATTGTATGAAAAAAAGAATTTGACAAAAAGAATACTATTATGATATAATCATACCTATATGAACTACATAATAAAGTTATGAAGGGAGCGTTTAATATGAAAAAAATTATAATATTTATATTAAAATCAACTTTCATAATTTTTCTTATTACTGTAATTATTAACATTATAGTAATAGCAACCACAAAAAAGCAAATTATAAACATTAAAAACATTAAAGAAGAAACCACAAATTTTGATTGTATTATTATTTTAGGAGCTGGTATTAGAAATAATCGCCCCAGTCCTATGCTAGAAGATCGTCTAATAACTGGTAAAGAATTATATAATATGGGTATTTCAAAAAAAATATTAGTTAGTGGTGACCATTCCAAAACAGATTATGATGAAGTAAAAGTGATGAAAAATTACCTTATCGAAAATGGCATTCCTTCAGACAAAATATTTATGGATCACGCAGGATTATCAACATATGACAGTATTTACCGAGCAAAAAAAATCTTTAATGCCAAAAAAATAGTTATTGTAACGCAAGATTACCATTTATATCGTGCCCTATATATTGCCAACAAACTAAATATAGAAGCCCTAGGTATTCCAGCAAATAAAAGAACCTACCAAAATCAAGCAAAAAGAGATATCCGTGAATATGTAGCCCGAATTAAAGATGCCATTAAATGCATAACAAAACCCCAGTCAACTTATCTAGGAGAAATACATCCAATTGAAGGAAACGGAGATACTACTAACGATAATAAAGTGGTATATTAAATATACCAACAGAACACCTTTAACAAAATATAAGTGGTTCTGTTTTTTTATACCCAATAATTATTATTTATACAAATATTATTTTTTAACTAAAAAGTTAACAATTTGTAGAAAAATGTGCTATAATATATTGCAGTTTGGGAGTGGTTAGTATGAAAACAGAAGACTTTGATTATTATTTACCAGAAAATTTGATAGCACAAACACCATTAATTAAAAGAGATAATTCTAAATTAATGGTTCTAGACAGAAAAACTGGAGAAATCAAACACGATATTTTTTATAACATAATTAATTATTTAAATCCTGGAGACACCCTTGTACTAAATGATACAAAGGTAATGCCTGCCAGAATAATTGGTCAAAAGATAGATACTTCAGCTGTAATTGAATTATTACTTTTAAAGAATATTAACGGTGATAACTGGGAATGCTTAGTAAAACCTGCAAAAAGAGTAAAAGAAGGAACGATTATTTCCTTTGGTAGTGGCAAATTAAAAGCAAAATGTATTAAAGTAGGTGAAGAAGGAATAAGAGAATTTACCTTCCTCTATAATGGAATATTCTACGAAATTTTAGATGAATTAGGTTCAATGCCATTACCGCCATACATTAAAGAAAAATTAACTGATAAAAATCGTTATCAGACAGTATATGCTAAAAATATAGGATCAGCTGCTGCCCCAACTGCCGGATTACATTTTACTAAAGAATTACTTAGTACCATCAAAGCCAAAGGCATTCAAATATGTTATATCACATTGCACGTTGGCTTAGGAACATTCAGACCTGTTAACGTCGAAGATGTCACAACACATAAAATGCATAGCGAATTTTACTCAATGTCAAAAGACGTTGCCGACGCCCTAAATAAAGCTAAAAAAGAAAACAAGAGAATCATTGCCGTAGGAACAACTTCTACCAGAACTCTTGAAACAATTATGACAAAATATGGAACCTTTAAAGAAACTTCCGGATGGACAGATATTTTTATTTATCCTGGATACACCTTTAAAGCCATTGATGCTCAAATAACAAATTTTCACTTACCAAAATCAACTCTTATTATGCTTGTTTCAGCTTTTGCCACCAAGGAAATTATTCTAACATCCTATGAAGAAGCCGTAAAAAATAAATATCGTTTCTTCTCATTTGGCGATGCAATGCTCATAAAATAAACAAATAGTGTAAAATTTGTGTCAAATTAACAAAAAGTAAATAAATTTAAAAGTAATTTATATATTTACTAGGAATATCATTATTGGAGGGATAAATATGAACATCACCAATGAAATGATAAATGAAATTCGAAATAAAATTGACATTGTTGATATCATATCTAACTATGTCCCATTAACTCAAAGAGGAAAAAATTATTTTGGCGTATGCCCATTCCACGATGATCACTCCCCAAGTATGAGTGTTTCAAAAGATAAACAAATTTTTAAATGTTTTTCCTGTGGAACATCTGGCAATGTCTTCGAATTTGTAGCCAACTATGAACATATTGGATTCTATGATGCCGTAAAACTCTTAGGTAATAAAGTAGGATACAACTTAGGAACTCTTACAACCACTAAAAATAAAGAAGATAAATCATATGAAATTTATCAGTTAGCCTGCAAATTTTATCAAAATAATTTAAATACTTCATTAGGAAAGAATGCCTATGAATATTTAGAAAATAGAAAAATAGACAAAGATACCATCAAAAAATTTCAAATAGGTCTATCTGTTCCTAAAATATCATTAACCAACTATTTGTTAAATAAAGGAATTAAATTAAAAGAATTAGTAGACTTAGGAATCAGTAATGAGAATGGTATAGATTTATTTATTAATCGTATTATGTTTCCTCTATACGATTTAGAAGGAAATGTTATTGCTTTCTCTGGACGTATTTATAATACCAAAGATAACAGTAAATATATAAATACTAAAGAAACAAAAATATTCAAAAAAGGAACAATTCTCTATAATTATCATCAAGCTAAAAGTCCTTTGAAAAAAAATGAAAACATTATCGTTATGGAAGGCTTTATGGATGTTATTCGTGCCAGTACAGTAGGTATTTCCAACTGCGTAGCCACAATGGGGACAGCCTTAACCAAACAAAATGCTACTCTCCTAAAAAAAATGGCTGATAACATAATTCTATGCTTTGATGGTGATAAAGCTGGAGAAGAGGCTACTACTAGTGCAATTAATGTTTTAAAAGAAATAGATGTAAACCCTAAAGTAGTAAGATTAGAAGAAAATTTAGATCCAGATGAATATATTCTAAAATACGGTCAAGAAAAATTTCAAAATAAATTAAATAATCCATTAAGCTCAATTGAATTTCTAATGAAATTACATAAAGAAGATAAAAATTTATCAGATGTTGAAGATATCTCCAAATATATTGATGAATCAATTAAAGACCTAATATCCATTGAAGATCCTATTTTAGTAGAATTAACCATCAATAAAATGGCTAAAGAATTTAATTTAGATCTAAAAATATTAAAAGACAAATATAATAATTTGAAAAAGCAACATACTAATAAAAGACAACAATCAACCATAACAATAAAAAAAGAAGAAAAGTTAAATCAATGCGATAGTGCAAGCCTAATATTGTTATTCTATATGTTAAAAGATGAAAAAATTATTCATACCGTTGAAAATCGCATCACCTTTTTTCCCAATCCTAACATTAGAGCATTATCTAACGAAATGATAGATTACTACCACAAATATCATACTCTAAATGAAGCTGATTTTATTAGTTACATTTATGAAAAACCAGAAATACTAAAATTATTTAAAGAAATAATTAATCTAAAATGTCGAGAAAAATATACTGACGAAGAAATTGAAGACTATATAAAATTAATTAATTCATATCCCGTCAAAAACAAAATTGATGTCTTATATAAAAAAATAAAGGAAGAAACTGACCCACTAAAACAAGCCAGTATTCTAAGCGAAATTTTATCTTTAAAAGGAGTGAAATAATGATAGAAGAAATAAAAACATATGAAGACAGAAAAAAAGAATTAATAGAGAAGGGGGCTGAAGTTGGATATATAACCTATGAACAATTAGCTACAGCCTTAAAAGGATTAGAATTAGATAGTGACTCCCTAGATGACTTGTATAACAGCCTAATGGACGCCAATATTCAGGTTGTAACCGACGAAGATTTAGCCGGAGATGATGATGCTGATGCCGGAAATGAAAGCATCGATGACATCTTAAAAGATAGTACTCTAGCTAAGGAACTAACGATTAGTGACCCTGTTAGAATGTACCTAAAAGAAATAGGAAAAATAAGCCTACTTACTTTAGACGAAGAAATGGAATTATCTGCTCGTATCGTTGCTGGCGATGAAGAAGCCAAAAACAAGTTAGCTGAATCAAATCTAAGATTAGTCGTATCAATAGCTAAAAGATATGTTGGAAGAGGTATGCTATTTCTAGACTTAATTCAAGAAGGAAATATTGGCCTTATGAAAGCTGTAGAAAAATTTGACGCCGAAAAAGGATATAAATTTTCTACATATGCTACCTGGTGGATAAGACAAGCCATCACCAGAGCCATCGCCGACCAAGCAAGGACCATCAGAGTTCCAGTACATATGGTTGAAACAATTAATAGATTATCACGTTATCAACGTCAATTAACCCTTGAATTAAATCGTGAACCTACTGAAGAAGAATTAGCTAAAAAAATGCATCTTTCACTAGATAAGGTAAGAGAAGTTATAAAAATAGCTCAAGAACCAGTGTCACTAGAAACCCCAATTGGTGAAGAAGATGATTCACATTTAGGAGATTTCGTAAAAGACGAAAGAACAATGTCTCCAGAAGAATATACTGTTCACGAACTTCTAAAAGATGAAATTTCTGATGTCCTACTAACCCTAACAGAAAGGGAAGAACAAGTTTTGCGCTTAAGATTTGGATTAGATGATGGCTGTTGCAAAACCCTCGAAGAAGTAGGGCAAATGTTCGGAGTTACTCGTGAAAGAATACGTCAGATCGAAGCTAAAGCTCTAAGAAAATTACGTCATCCATCAAGAAGTAGAAAACTAAAGGATTTTCTAAATGATTAAAATATCTCCAAGGTTAGAAGCGATTGCCACACTAGTACCAATAAACTCCAACGTTATTGATATTGGTTGCGATCATGGCCTATTAGATATTTATCTTTATCAAAAAAGAATTTCCTCAAAAATCATTGCTAGCGATATTAACGGCTTAGCTCTGAACAATGCTAAAGAAAATATTAAAAGAAATCATCTTGAAGGTATTATTGAAACTCGATTAGGTAATGGATTAGATTCTCTAAATCAAGAAGATAATATTGATACCATTATTATTTCTGGAATGGGAGCCAATACAATTATTGGTATCATTAAAAATAACACCAAAAAATTATCCAACATTAGCACTATAATTATCCAAAGTAATACCAAAAACGAATTAATAAGAAAAGAAATAACCAAAATAGGTTATCAAATAAATGAAGAACAAATAGTTAAAGATAACAATAAAATATATATAATTATTAGATTTATTAAAGCAGCAAAAAAAGCCAAATATACCTCAAAAGAATTATATTTTGGTCCAATTCTTCTAGAAAAAGACTCCTTATTATTTAAAGAATATCAAAAAGCAGAACTAAAGAAATTATTAATAATTAAAAAGATGATTCCTAAAAATAAAATACTAGAAAGATATAAAATAAACAAAATAATAAAGCTATATAAATAACTATTACCATTAAAAAAGGTAATAGTTTTTATATTTAAATAAAAGAACACAAAAAAAACAAACCTTCATTACAAAGATTTGTTTAATTTCTAAATGGTGTCCCGTATGCGATTCGAACGCATGACCCTTTGATTAAAAGTCAAATGCTCTACCGGCTGAGCTAACGGAACATATTAGTGGTTGCCTCGGCTAGACTCGAACTAGCGAATGTCACAGTCAAAGTGTGATGCCTTACCGCTTGGCTACGAGGCAATGATACGACGTACTATCTAACCAAAACAAAGTGGTGGAGGGACATGGATTTGAACCATGGAACCCGAAGGAACAGATTTACAGTCTGCCGCGTTTGACCACTTCGCTATCCCTCCAAAAAAAGATGGTGCCGAAAACAGGAATTGAACCCGTAACCTACTGATTACAAGTCAGTTGCTCTACCAATTGAGCTATTTCGGCAACATAATGGTGGGCGATACAGGACTCGAACCTGTGACCCCCTGCTTGTAAGGCAGGTGCTCTAACCAACTGAGCTAATCGCCCGAAATAAATATCAGTTCAATCAATAACTAAAACATAAACACATTGGCAACTGACATTTAATAATATACCACGAGTTTTAACTCGTGTCAACAATTTTTTTTACATTTTATCCATAATTTCCTTTATCTTTTCATTTATCCACAAATCAAGATGTTCCTTCAATGGTTCAAAACCATTCGTATAAGTTCCCTCAGTACCAATAACTCTTCCATCATTACGATAATCAATATTCTTAATACTAAGTTTAAATTTTCCTGTCTCCTCATCTTTATCAACGACTTGGGCATAAATTTTATCCTTAATTCTAATATAGTCATTAATATTTTTAACATACCCACTAGATATCTCTGAAATATGTATTAGACCATCATATTTATTATTAATTAATACAAAAGCTCCATATTTTTGAATACCTGTAACTGTAACCTCAATTACATCATTTATCTTTATATCATCCATATTATTCCTCTTTCTGTAGGTATTATAACATTATTTTCTATATTTTTAAAGTTTCTAATTGAAAAATATAAAAAAAAATATTATACTTATTTCAGGTGATAAAATGGAAATTGAAAAGAAAATAAATGAAGTATTAAACAAAATAAGACCATATTTACAAAATGATGGTGGAGATGTAGAATTTAAAAGATATGAAAATGGTGTTGCTTATGTAAAACTAATCGGAGCATGTAGTAATTGCCCATTATCAGATCATACTCTAGAAAGTGGTATTGAAACAGCCTTAATAAATGAAGTCCCTGAAATAATAAAAGTAGTCAATGAAGATTAATACATCAATTAATTCTTCTTTTTTTTAACCATAAAACATCATCCACCCCATAAACTTTTCTTAAATAATCAATGATCTGACTAAGATAAATTTCATATTCATTTAATCTAGTAACCACTTCAAGAATAATTTTCTCTTCTTTCCCATCAATAATTATATCCTCATACATATCAAAATAAAAGCTTGGATATAACAATCTAGCAACTAATAATTTTACCTCACTTAAACTTAGATTACTATTTTTAAGATAATTATCAAGCTCATAATAAACATTATAATTATTCCTAAAAAAAGAAATTTTTAAATATTCCGCCACATCTCTGGCACGATAATCAAAAATAATATTTAAAGGATTATATAAAGCTTCAACCGTATCATCAAACCTAATAACTTTATGACTAACAACATACTTATAATCATTTTCTAAAACAATATTATTATAATAACTAATAGCATTTTCTGCCATTCCAACAAAATAATTAAAACTATCAACAATAATCGGATACTTTTTTCCATTCTCATTAATAAGATCTTCCAAATAATCTATTTTTCTACTCCAAAGATTTCCCCAATTGATTTGTATCTTATCCTTATATAAAGAATTAGCTAAATAACTAATTTCTTCTAAAGAAATAACCTTATTCCCATTTGCATATATTCGTATTAAGATATAAGGTATATTATTATTAATACTAATAATCTCACCATTTCTATTACTAATAATTTCACTCATTAAAGTATTTCCAATTAACTTTTTATTAACTTCTAATAAAAAATTAACATTTCCATAATTATCATAAATATACATTTTATATAAATAACCATTATAAACGAAAGAATAACTCTTATCCTCATATTTAATTTTATCTATTCGCATATTGTAAAAATACTCAATAAAATTTTTCATTATAATCACTCATTAAAGTTTATGTTTAATTTACAAAATAATGTAAAAATAACTTCATAGTGAAAAAGTTTGACAAAACAAAAATAATTCGTATATAATTGGTAAGAAAGGACGGAGGTAAAAAATATGCCAAAGAAATTAGTTATTGTAGAATCTCCAAGTAAAAGTAAAACTATTGAAAAGTATTTAGGAAAAGATTACAAAGTAGTATCATCCCTAGGACATATAAGAGATCTATCTACTACCGGAAAATATGGTTTTGGAATAGATATAGATGATAACTTTAAACCCAAATATGAAATAATTAAAGGTAAAAAGAAATTAGTTACTGAATTAAAAAAAGATGTTAAACAATCTGATTTCGTATATTTAGCAACCGACCCCGATCGTGAAGGTGAGGCAATATCATGGCATTTATACGATACACTAGGATTATCAGATGATAAATATAAAAGAATTGTCTTTAATGAAATAACTAAAGATGTAATTCTCTCAAGTTTTTCAAAAGCCAGAGAAATAGATACTGATTTAGTCAAATCACAAGAAACCAGAAGAATGTTAGATCGTATTATAGGATTTAGATTAAGTAAACTAATGCAATCTAAAACAGGTGGTAAATCTGCCGGACGTGTTCAAAGTGTTGCCTTAAAATTAATTGTTGACAAAGAAAGAGAAATAGAAAAATTTATTCCCGAAGATTATTATGAAATAGAAGCCAATTTTACTGATTTTATTGCTAAATTAGATACATATAACCATAAAAAAATTGAAATAAAAACAGAATTTGCAGCTAAAGAAATAATTGATAAACTCTCAAAAGCTTTCAAAATAGATTCTATTGATAAAAGTGAAAAATCTAAAAAAGCAAAACCCCCTTATATAACATCAACACTTCAACAAGATGCCTCAACAAAGCTAAACTTTACCAGTAAGAAAACAATGATGTTAGCTCAAAAATTATATGAAGGTATTGCTTTAAAAGATGAAACTGTTGGATTAATAACATATATGAGAACAGATTCTATTAGATTATCTGAAGAATTTATAAAGCCAACATATGGTTTTATAAAAGATAAATATGGTGAAGATTATTTAGGATATGTTAAAGTAAGTAAAAAAACTGAAAATGTCCAAGATGCCCACGAAGCCATTCGTCCAACTAGTATTAACAGGACCCCAGAAAGTGTCAAGCCTTATTTATCAAATGATGAATATAAATTGTATAAAATGATTTATTATAGAGCACTTGCATCCCTAATGAAAGATGCCAAATTCTCCTCTACAACTATTATTCTAGATAATAACAACTATCAATTCAAAGCTACCGGTAGTATCCTTATATTTGATGGTTACTTAAAAGTATACGGCGAATACGAAGAAAACAATGACACAATATTACCAGACTTTAGTACGTATAAAACAAACATTCTTGCCGCTAATGATATTACATACACAATGCACACAACCAAACCTCCATCAAGATACACCGAAAGTAAATTAATCAAGGAAATGGAAACACTAGGCATAGGAAGACCATCAACTTATGCCACAACCATTGGTATTTTAGAAGATCGAGGATATGTTAAAGTAATAGATAAAAAATTTCATCCAACAGAAATAGGCATAGAAACAACAGATAAACTACAAGAATATTTTAAAGATATAATTAATGTAGCCTATACCAAAGAGATGGAAGATGATCTAGACAAAATAGCTGATGGTAACCTCGAGTATACTAAACTGTTAACAAGATTCTATACAGAATTTGAACCTAAAGTAGAAGAGGCCTTTAGTAATATGGAAAAAAAGCCTCCTGAAGAAACAGGGGAGTTATGCCCAAATTGCCAAAGCCCACTAGTAGTTAAAAGAAGTAAATATGGATCATTTGTAGCTTGTTCAAATTACCCAACATGTAAATACATAAAAAATGATAAAGAACCCCCTCAAGAGATTATGCCCTGTCCTAAATGTGATGGCAAAATAATAGCCAAAAAAACTAGAAAAGGGAAAGTATTTTACGGCTGTACAAATTATCCAAAATGTGATTTTGCCACTTGGGACGAACCAATTAATGAATCTTGCCCACAGTGCCACAACATTTTAGTAAAAAAAGGCAAAAAAATAAAATGTTCAAGTTGCAACTATGAAAAGGAACAATAAAAAGCAATTAAAAGTTAAATAAAGAGGATAAATTAAAAAACATCCTCTTTATTTATTAAAAAAACAAAAAAGTTTAATTTTATCATTGACAAACATTCCAATATAATATATAATTTATATTGCTGTGGGGAATTAGCTCAGTTGGCTAGAGCATCACGTTTGCACCGTGAGGGTCAAGGGTTCGAGTCCCTCATTCTCCACCAGTATCGGGAAGTGGCTCAACTTGGTAGAGCATTTGGTTTGGGACCAAGGGGTTGCAGGTTCAAATCCTGTCTTCCCGACCATTTAGAATATAAAGTCTTGTAATCAAGGCTTTTTATTATATCTAAAATATATATAAGAATAACAAAACAAATAAAATTATAAGATAAAAAAATAAAGTAAACAGTTTAGCGCGAAAAAGTTTGAAAATTTAATAAAATTTCATTAAATTCTTTTCTTTTTATACTAACTATGCTAAAATGTCAGTAATGAGGTGTACAAAAATGAATGGAAATAAAGCGATAACCAAAAGAGATGAAGACTTTGCCAAGTGGTATACAGACGTTGTTACTGCTGCCAAATTAGCAAGATATTCAACCGTAAAAGGATGTATTATTTATGAACCAAATGGTACTGCAATTTGGGAAAGAATTCAAAATGAAATGGACAAAATGTTTAAGGCTACCGGTCACAGAAATATTCAAATGCCAATGCTAATTCCTGAAAGTTTATTAAGAAAAGAAGGAGAATTAGTTAAAGGATTTACTCCTGAAGTAGCTTGGGTTACCCAAGGAGGAGAAAAAGAATTAGAAGAACGACTATGCATAAGACCAACTAGTGAAACTCTATTTAGCGAATACTATCACGAAGTTGTAAAATCATATAAAGATCTACCTTTAAAGTACAATCAATGGTGTAATGTTATGCGTTGGGAAAAAGAAGCAAGACCTTTCCTTCGTGGAAGAGAATTCTTCTGGCAAGAAGGCCATACCGTTCACGCTACCAAAGAAGAAGCCGAACACGAAACCAGACAAATGCTCGAGGTTTACAAAAAGTTTTTTGAAGAATATTTAGCAATTCCCGTATTGTGTGGTAAAAAAACTGAAAAAGAAAAGTTTGCCGGAGCTGAATACACCCTTACCATCGAATCGCTTATGTATAATGGTGTCTCACTTCAATCAGGAACTAGCCACTACTTTGGTCAAAAATTTTCCAAAGCCTATGACATAAAATTTGTTACTAAAGAAAATACTTTCGAATATGCATATCAAACATCTTGGGGAGCATCAAATCGTATGATTGGTGCAGTAATAATGGTTCACGGTGATGATCATGGCCTTGTTTTACCACCAAAAATAGCTCCACTTCAAGTGATTATTGTCAAAGCTACAAACGATGAGAAAACTAATTTATTAGCCAATGAACTAAAAGAAAACCTTCTAAAAAATAATATTAGTGTAACAATAGACGAAACTGATAAATCATTTGGATTTAAACTAGCCGAAGCTGAAGTAAATGGTATCCCTGTAAGAATAGAACTAGGTAAAAGAGACTTAGAACAAAATACAATAACTATTGCCAGAAGAGACACCTTAGAAAAAGAACAAGTAAATCTTACCGAAGATATAATAAAATATATAACAAATTTATTAAATGATATTCAAAGTAATTTATATAATAAAGCTAGTGAAAGAAAAAAAAGGATGACATATCAGGCTAAAACTCTTGAAGAAATAAATAAAATTATGAATACCCAACCAGGCTTCATCTATGCTCCTTGGTGTGGAAATGTTAACTGCGAAGAAAAAATGAAAGAAATAAAAGGCTTAAAATCACGTTGTATTGTCGAAGATACCGACAAAGAAACATGTCCAGTATGTGGTAAAAAATCTAAACACATCGTCGTTTGGGGTATTCAATACTAACCAAAAAACAATTATTGAAATTTCATATAACATATGATATAATAAACAAGAAAAAGGAGGACGTATGGAAACAGCTGTTCTAATTGTATCAATATTATTAATTGCAATTGTTTTATTACAAAGTGGCAAAGCCGAAAGTGCCGACATAATTCAAGGAAGTTCTTCTGAATTATTTCAAAACAGAAAAGAAAGAGGAGTAGAGTTATTTATCAGTAGATTAACTTTTATTCTTGGATTTACATTTTTCGTTCTTTGCATATTTATTTCATTTATGTAAAAGAACATCCTAAAACAAAATAAAAAAAGCCATCTTACTTTGGCTTTTTTTATTAATAAAAATATATTTATACATAAAAATAAAATTAAAAAAATATGTTAAATAGTGATAATAAAATATCATTTACAAAAAAACAAAAAAATGTTATCATACTGTATACTTAAAGAAAGGATTGATAATATGTTAGAATTAAAAAAAATTACCAAAATTTATCAAGTAGGGGATTTTAAACAAACTGCTCTTGATAACATTACTGTAAATTTTAGAAGCAACGAATTTGTCTCTATCCTTGGACCATCAGGATCAGGCAAAACAACCCTCCTAAATATAATAGGTGGCCTTGATAAATATACCAGCGGTGATTTAATAATAAATGAAATGTCCACCAAAAAATTCAAAGATAATGACTGGGATACCTTTAGAAATCATCGAGTAGGTTTTATCTTTCAAAATTACAACTTAATTTCTCATCAAACAATTCTTACCAACGTTGAATTAGCCCTTACCTTATCAGGAGTACCAAAGTCTACACGAACAAAAAAAGCTATTGAGGCCCTAACTAAAGTCGGCTTAAAACAACATATTAATAAAAAGCCAAATCAATTATCTGGTGGCCAAATGCAAAGAGTAGCCATTGCCAGAGCTCTTGTAAACGATCCAGAAATTTTATTAGCAGATGAACCAACCGGAGCTCTAGATACCACTACTAGTAAAGAAATAATGCATCTCTTAGAAAAAATAGCCAAAACCAAATTAGTTATTATGGTTACTCATAACCAAGAATTAGCCGAAACATATTCTACTAGAATTATTCGTATTAAAGATGGACATATAACTGATGATACAAATAAATATGATGGTAAAGAAAATACTACCCAAGACGAAGAAACCATCAAAACCAAAAACAAAAAAACTAGTATGAGTTTTATTACGGCTCTAAGTCTAAGTTTTAACAATCTCTTAACCAAAAAAGGCCGTACTATTCTAACATCCTTTGCCGGAAGTATTGGAATAATTGGTATATCCCTAATTCTTTCACTATCCACCGGGGTTAACAATTATATAGCAAGAGTACAAGAAGACACCTTAACTAGTTACCCATTATCAATAGAACAAACAACCGCCGATATGTCCAGCCTAATGACTGATTTAGCTAACCAAAACAAACGAAAAGAACATAAAGATAACAAAATATATTCAAATAACATTATGACTAGTATGATAGAGTCAATGTCTAAACAAATAAAAACCAATAATTTAAAAGAATTTAAAAAATATCTAGAATCACATCAAGAAGAAATTTCCCAATATGCCAACGATATTAAATATAAATACAACCTAGATCTACAAATTTATAGCAAAGATACTACTAAAATAACTAAATTAAATCCATCAACTGTTTTTACTTCACTAGGATACATAAATCCATATCAAACAACATCTCAAATGAATAATCAATATATGACAAACCAAATGAGTATATTTAAAGAATTATCAGAAAATACCAATTTGTTAAAAGATACATATCAAATACTAGCCGGTAAACTTCCAGAAAAATATGATGAAATTGTTCTTATTTCCGATAATTATGATGAAATAAGCGATTACGCCTTATACACAATTGGACTTAAAGATCAACAAGAATTAACAGATATGACTACTAAAATAATGAAAGGAGAAAAACTTCCTCCCTCTCCCCAAACCAGTTATACCTATGAAGAACTTCTCAATAAAGAATTTAAATTAATTTTAAACACCGATTACTATGAAAAACAAAATAATAAGTGGATAGATAAATCAGCAGATAATAACTACCTTAAAAAAATAATAGACAATGGTTTGACCTTAAAAATAGTAGGTATCATCAAGCCAAACGATGAATCAACAATTAAAGCCAGTGGAGAATTAGGGTACACCAAAGAACTAACTGACTATGTGATAACAAAAATAAACTCTGAAGAAATTGCTAAAGAGCAAAAATCTCATCCTGAAAAAAACATCATTACCAATAATCCATTTACTCCCTCATCAACATATGAAATGAGTTTAGCAAATCTTGGTATTGTTGATGAAGAAAATCCAAGTATAATTAATATTTATCCCAAAGACTTTAAATCAAAAACTAAAATTATAGAAATAATTGAAAATTATAATCAAGCGAAAAAACAATCTGCCGAAGAAGATTTAGTTTTATCATATACCGACTATGTAGGAATACTAATGGATAGTATTACCACCATTGTTGATGTAATAAGTTATGTTCTAATTGCCTTTGTAAGTATCTCATTAATTGTATCCTCAATAATGATTGGTGTAATAACTTACATCTCGGTATTAGAAAGAACAAAAGAAATAGGTATTTTAAGAGCTATCGGCGCCAGAAAAAAGGATATTTCTAGAGTATTCAATGCTGAAACATTTATTATTGGCCTAATATCCGGTATACTAGGAATCACCATAACCATTCTCTTAAATATTCCAATAAACATCATTATCAAAAACCTATCAGGTATTAACAACGTTTCTTCATTACCACCACTAGCAGCCATTATTCTCGTTTTAATAAGCATTCTTTTGACCGTTATCGCAGGTTTAATCCCATCAAGCTATGCTAGTAAAAAAGATCCAGTAATAGCCTTACGTACTGAATAAATAATCATTCTAAAATAATTGCCAAACTCCAAAAAATATGATACAATTAACAAGAAATTAATTATTAAAGGAGTACGAAACACATAATGAAGAAAAAAATAATATTAACAATTATGGCATTTATTGCTATTATATTAACTGGTTGTACAAAACAAGAAAGTGATCAACAAAAATTTGCCAAAGAATATCCCCAGGTACCAGAATACAACGTTTTTAACTATAAAAATGCCGATGAAATTATTAAAATATTAGAACACGGAACAGCTGTCGTTTACCTAGGCTTTCCAGAATGCCCTTGGTGCCAAGCATATGTTCCATTACTAAACGAAGTAGCAGATACTGAAGGCCTAGAAAAAATATACTATTACAACATATATAATGCTAGAAAAGAATCTACTGAAGAGTATCAAAAAATCGTAAAAATACTAGACAAATATCTTCAATATGACTCTGAAGGCAATAAAAAAGTCTATGTTCCAGCCGTAATAGTAGTTCAAAAAGGTGAAATAATTGGCTTTGATGACGAAACATCATATGATACTCTAGGTTTAACAAAGCCATCAGAGTATTGGACTGAAGAAAGAACAAAAAAACTAACATTAAAGCTATCAGAAATGATTAGTCAAATAGTTGACAACAAATGTACTGATTGTAACGATTAAATATCTAGTTAACCCTAGATATTTTTTTAATAATATAATGTCAAAAGAATGTCAAGTAGTAGCAAAACAAAATAAATATTACGAATATTATTAATGAAGAATCAAAGAAAGGCGTGATATGAAAAAAATAATTATATTCAGTATACTAATGCTTCTGTTTATCCCTAACATTAAAGCTACAGACATATCTGAAATAGAAAAGAATATAAAGATAGAGTATAAATGGTACAAGGAAGAAATCATTGAAGATATTTATCATCCCGCAAAAGAAAAATTAGTCGGATATATTGAAAATTCATTTGATTATCGCTTAGGAGCTCCCTCAAATTGGGATGAAAAATATTGTGAATATAATTTAGACTATTATGAAATAGAAAAACAATATACCTACAAAAGGGTAGATAAAATAAGATATCTAGAAATAAATGACATTGAACCTTCAAAGATAAACAAAGTCGAAATATATTATCAAGGACAAAAATTAAAAATAAATAATATTCTCTCTAATAGCAGTAGCAAAATATCTATCTACGATTTAAAAAATGAATATTTTCTCGAAGAACTACTGTTTTATATTGAAGCCGACAGCGATTATGATCTTCGTCTCTTTAGAGAGAGATATCCTCAAATTAAAACTATTCAAAAATCTATCAGAAACGATAAAATTTTAGTTCCTGATAAAACCTGGATACTCTCAAACACTAATTATATAGAATCATCAAGTAAAGAGCCACCATTAATTAATGGCTTTATAAAGCAAGAAACCATCAAGAAAAAATGCCGTATAAGAGAGAAGAAAACTCATCGATATAAATTAGAAAAAAAATACTATGATAACAATTATCACGAATATATCGAAGGATACTATCCAGATTATCAAAACTATATCGTCAAGTATTTTGGTTCCACTATAACAGAAAATGTAATAATAGAAAAACCAATTATAAAAAAACAAATTGAAAAAGAATATATCTATTTAAAAGAACCTTCTGAAAAAGAGATAACAACTAAAGAAAATGAAGAAACAAGAAGTAATAATGAAGTGACAAAATGTGATACCCCAGAGATTAAGTATATTGAAAAAGAAGTAGTCAACGAAAATAAAAAAATAAGTAAAAAAACCAAAATAATAATTGCTTTTCTAGGATTAATCATTCTTATTGAAACAATATGGTTGATAATCAATGCAAAAAAAGTCGATTAAAACATTTAACTAAGATTGTCGAAACTGTATAAAAATAATTAAATATATGCTAAATTTAAGTGGAAAGGAAAATACCAATGGTTAATATTAATTTTGAATTTAGAAAAGGAATTTTCTTTATTCGCCTAATAGGTGAAATAAGTAAAAAAAATTATCAACAAATAACAAAAGAATTAACTGAATTAATCACTAAAAATGAATTTAAATATGTTGTGATTAACACAAACTATATTGATAAAATAGATTTAGAAGGATTAAATTCCATAATAGAAATATGTTACATTACCAAAGAAAATCAAGCCAATTTAATTATCTGTGATAAATCGAATACTATTAAAAGACTAATAAACAATGCAATCCAAAATATAAATGATGAAATTGAAGTATTATAAAAAGGAGATAAAATGTCAAACTTAACAAATTTAATTTTAGAAAATGAAGGACTTATTTACAAAATAATTAGTAAATATCAAAATTATTTTGAATTAGATGATTTATATCAAGAAGCTGTAAAAGGATTAATTAAAGCAAGTAATAATTATAAATCAGAATATAATACAAAGTTTACATCATACGCATACCCATATATTCTTGGAGAAGTTATAAAATATATCAATGAATATCGAAGTATTAAAGTATCTAAAAACTCAAGAACACTATACTACAAAATAATGAAAACTAAAGAAATTTTATCACAAAAACTAATGAAAAATCCCACAACATATGAATTATCATTGTTCTTAGAAATTGATGAGAATATCATCGAAGATGTACTTCTATCAAATATGACAGTTGACAGTTTAGACAAAATAGTAAGTAAAGATAGCAAAGATTTTGAATTATATGATAAATGTGGCTATAGTGATACTCAAATAGATTATTATCCGTTGTTATCCGCTATAGAAAATTTACCTCTTGAAGAACAAAAAATAATTAAAGCCCGCTACTATGAAGATATGTCGCAAAAAGAAGTCGGAGAAGTTTTAGGAATGTACCAAGTCGAAGTATCCAGAAAAGAAAAGAAAATTTTAGCAAAGTTGAAGGATAAAATAATTGCTTAAAGAACAAAACGTATGTTTAATTGTAACCAAAAATATCAAAAAATATCGTAAATTAAAACATATGTCTCAAAGACAATTAGCTATAAAAAGTGGATATTCATATTCTTATATAAAAAAACTAGAAAATGAAAAAGAATATAAAACTTTTTCACTTCAAACAATAGACAATATCTCTAAAACCCTTCAAATAGATATTAAGTGTTTCTTTGAAAATTCTGACATATAATAAAATATGAAAATAATTAATCGATTAGAAAGTTATTTATCTGATAATGAGTATCGTATAATTTTAAGAAATAGTGGTGTAAATATTGTTAACTATGATGAAATAATTAATTTTTCCTCAACTCAAATATCAATAAGAATTAAAAATAAAATTTTAATTTTCGAAGGTAATAATCTTGTAATAACCAAAATGTTAGATGACGAGATTTTAATCACTGGAAATATTACTAATATAAGAATAAATAAGTAATTAAAATCATAAATATTTATAGGTGTACTATGAATAATAATTATTTAAAAGTTAAGGTAGTAGGGAGAAATGTTAATAATTACATCAAATGGTTAATTAAGCAAAAAATAAATATAATAAATCTTAAAATAATCAAGTATAATGAGTTAGAACTAATAATTGATAAAAAAGATTACAATGTACTATCAAAATACTCAAAAACCTATAAAATAACTATTCTAAAAAAATATGGAAAATTAAGACTAATTGATATAATAAAAAACAATTCAATAATATTATCCTGTCTAATTTTTTCCATATTTTTTATATATTTCTTGTCCCATTTAATTTTTTCGGTAGATATAATATATAATAACAAAGAAATTGTTGAAAAAATATCTAAAGAATTGCAAAAATATAACATTAAACCATTAAAATTTAAAAAAACAGTCAAATATTTAGATGAGGTAAAATCCAGAATCTTAAAAGAAAATAAAGATACTCTTGAATGGATTGAAATTGAAGAAAGTGGAACAAAGTATATTGTTAAAATAGTTGAAAGAAAAAAAGAAGAACAAGTTAAAGACTACGAATACCAAACTATTGTTGCCAGTAAAAACGCTATTATAAAAAACATTAAAGCCTATTCTGGAGAAAAAATAAAGACAGTCAATCAGTATGTTACCAAAGATGAACCAATTATAAGTGGAGTTTTAACTAAGCCAGATGGAACAAATCTATATAAAAAAGCCACTGGAAGTGTTTTCGGAGAAATATGGTACAAAGTAAATATTGAATACCCGCTATATTATCAGGAAGAATCAGTTACTGGAAAAAGCAAAAATGTTATTTCTATATACTTTTTAAATAACAAATTTTCTTTATTCCCATACAAAAAATACAAACAATTTAAATTAGAAAGTAACTCCTTGTTTACGAGTAATTTACTGCCAATAAAAATTGCCAAAGAAAAATTATATGAAGTAGAGATAACTGAGGAAATATACACCGAAGAAGGCGCTATAAATAAAGCAATTGAACTTACCAAAGAAAAAATGAAAGAAAAAAATAACAAAATAGTTGAGATAAAACAAGTAACGGTACTTGAAAAGCAAAATTTAAATTCTAAAATCAAATTGAACTTATTTGTATCTACTATTGAAGATATCACTAAAATAATTGAAATAATCCCAGAAAAAGTTGAAGAAAAAAATGAATAACTATATTTACAATATTAAAAATTTAATATATAATTAATAAAAAGATAGGTGATAAACGTGCTACAAACGCAAACAATAGATATAGAACACGTAAAAAAAATTTTAGAAAATTGTCCTCATTTTGATATAATCATTAATTACGAATATCCATATGGTGATGTGTTATCACAAAAACTAATTGATTGGTACCGAGAATTAATCTTTTCAGCAAATGGAAATAATGAAAATCAGCTATTATTAATAAAAGCTTTAGATAAAAGTTTATATTTATATGTTAGAGATAATAAATATAAAAGGGGATTAAGAAAAGTTATTACTGCTGACGAATTAACCTTTGAAGACAAGAATATCATTAAGGATGTTATTAAAAAGCTTCTTGAATTCACTAATAGTTATGAAAAAAGAGAAGTAAGAGAAGTTAGCGTTGCCAAATGGTTATAATTGTTCACCCATAATTAATTAATAAACTTTACAAAATGAATTGTTTTTTGTTATAATGTATTACGGAGGATTTATATGGGAAGAGAACTTAGAAGAAAACAAGCAAAAAAAGAAGGAAAAAGTTTAAAAAGAGAAGAATTAGATGAAGGAATTAGTATTTCTAAATTAATAAAAATAATATGTTTACTAATCTTTGTCGTAGGTATTCTATATTTAATTTCTGCTTTATTTATAACTAAAGAATTAGATTGGTTCAATAAAGATAACAATCAAAATAGTGAGGGAACGGTAAGTAATTCCATTTTAGCTGCCTCAATTTTTAAGCAAAGTGAAGATGAATACTATGTATATTTTTACGATTTTAAAAATGAAGATAGTGAGATAAGTAATAATATTAAAAGTAAATTATCTACTGCAAAAATATATAAAGTAGATACTTCTTCAGCTATGAACAGTAAATATATTGCCGAAGAAAGCAATAAAAATGCTAAAAAGTTAGAGGATCTAAAGGTAAAAGCCCCAACGGTTATTAAAATAAAAAACAATGAAATTATAGCATATTATGAAGGAACAGAAATTAAGAACAATTTATCATAAATAAAACAAATTAAATACAAGTAAAAAATGCTTGTATTTTTTAAAGTAATGTGTTATCATTTATAAATGAAGCAATCCGCTGCATAGTTTTGTATGATTGTGGTTAATAAGAAAAGGAGATGAATTTAATGGAAAAGAGCTTAATTGAAAAAATTACTGACAAACAAATTAAAAAGGACATTCCTGAATTCAAAGTAGGCTATACCGTTAACGTTGGTTGTAAAATTATCGAAGTAAAAGGCGGTAAAGAAAAAGAAAGAATTCAGAACTTTGAAGGTATAGTAATTTCTAGAAAAGGAAAAGGAGCAACCGAAACATTTACAGTTAGAAAAGTATCTTCTGGAGTAGGAGTTGAAAGAACATTCCCACTACATAGTCCAAATATTGCTTCAATTGAAGTTGTTAAAAAAGGTGTTGTTAGAAGAGCTAAATTATATTTCTTAAGAGACAAAGAAGGAACATACAAAATTAAAGAAGAAAGATAATAAACTGTTCTAGTTTATTATCTTTATTATGTGGAGGCAAAATGAATAAATTTATTAAAGATTTAATTCCTTACATTATAATAATTATCATCGTTGTATTAATAAGAACATTCATAGTTACTCCAGCAATTGTTGTAGGTGATTCTATGGTTCCTACTTTAAAAGAAGGTCAAATTCTATTACTAAATAAATACACTTATCGTTTCAATGACATAAAAAGAAATGACATAATAGTCATTAAAGTAGGAAAAAGTGAAATTATTAAAAGAGTAATAGGTTTACCAGGAGAAACAATCGAATATAAAGATAACATTCTCTATATTAATGGTGAAGTTGTTGAAGACAAATATAATACAGAAACCGGAGATTTTACTCTAAAAGGAATTTGTAATTGTGATAAAATTCCTGAAGGAAAATATCTAGTTTTAGGAGATAATCGTGTTGTTTCATCCGACAGTAGAATAATAGGTTTGATTGACAAGAAAGAAATAATCGGTAAAACAAGTATAAGCCTTTGGCCTATAAAAAAAATAAACTAAAGGAGTGATTATATGGCAATCAATTGGTATCCCGGTCATATGGCAAAGACAAAAAGAGAAATCAAAGAAAAATTAGATTTAATTGATATTGTTTTTGAAGTAATTGATTCACGCATTCCAAAATCATCTAAAAATAAAGATATTGACAGTTTAATAAAAAACAAGCCAAGAATCTTAATAATGACAAAATTAGATTTATGCGATAAGGAAAATACCAATAAATGGATATCATATTACGAAAATAACGGTTACAAAGTAATTGCCGTAGACTTAATCAACAACCTAAATATTAAGCAAATCTATGAAGAATCAGAAAAACAAATGCTACTACTAAACAAGAAAAGAAAAGAAAAGGGATTAAAAGAAAGAAAAATAAGAGCTCTAATTTTAGGAATACCAAATGTAGGAAAATCCACACTAATAAATAGATTAGTAGGCAAAAAAGCTACCAACGTTGGCAATAAACCAGGTGTTACTAAGAAACTTGAATGGATAAGAATAAATGACAAATTAGAATTACTTGACACCCCAGGTATCCTATGGCCAAAATTAGATGATACCGAAGTAGCCTTAAATTTAGCCTCAATGACAGCTATTAAAGAAGAAATTCTTGATTTAGAAGAAGTATCAATCTATATAATAAAAAAAATGTTAAAATTATATCCCAACAACCTAAAAGAGAGATATAATTTAACAAATACTAGCGATATTATTGATATTTTAGATCAAATAGGCAGAAAAATTGGAGCCCTAAAAAACAAAGAAATAGATTACGACAGAGTATATAACGTAATCATTAAAGATTTAAGAGAAGGTTTACTTGGAAAAGTAACTTTTGATGAAATTTAAAAGTAGGTGATAGTATCAATATTGATATAACTAAACTATTGAGAGGAAATATATCAAAGATAAATATATCTTCCCCAATAAATATCCCTAAAGAATTACTAAAAAATTCATTAATTTACGACTTATCAAATATATATTTAAATGGAAATATTGAGATAGATGAAAATGATGAATTATTATTAACTGGTAATATTAAAGGAACGATGCATCTAAAAGATGACTTAACCTTAGAACCAGTAGAATATGAATTTAACACTGATATTGAAGAAAATTTACCTAAATTTGAAAATATACTTGATATTACAGATATTTTATGGCAAAATATATTAGTAGAAATTCCTTCAAAAGTGCGAAATACTTTTAAGGACGTAGAACTAAAAGGTAACGGATGGCGAGTAATTTCTGAAGAACAATTCAATAAAGAAATGAATAAAGCTAATAATCCATTTGCCGATTTAGATAAATTACTAAATACAAAGGAGGAAAAATAATATGGCAGTTCCATTTAGAAAAATAAGTAAGACAAGAAAAAATATGAGAAGAACTCATTATAAAGTTACAGCAAACGGTTTAGTAAAATGCCCAAATTGCGGTGAAATGATTAGACCTCACAGAGTATGTGATAAATGCGGATTTTATAAAGGAGTAAACAAATTAGAAAAAGCCAACTAATTATTAGATTGGCTTTTTTCTTTACACTGAAAAATTAGAAAAAACTTTAAAACATCAACAAGATGTGGTATAATCAAAATGAAAGTAGGTAGAAATATGTCAAAATATAATGAAAGTAAAATGATTGATGAAATTAGGATTTTATCTCTTGATATGATTAACAAAGCCCAAAGCGGACACCCAGGTATTACTCTAAGTTCAGCTCCAATGATTTATACATTATTTGCTAATCATATGGTATATGATATCGAAAAAAAAGATTGGCTCAATAGAGATCGTTTTGTTTTATCAGCCGGACACGCTTCCGCACTACTATATGCCACAACCTATGCTACAACAGGTGATTTTACTATCGAAGAATTACAAAGATATAGTCACATAAATTCCCAGACACCAAGTTGCCCTGAATTAAATATAAACAAAAGAATTGAATGTACTACTGGACCACTTGGACAAGGATTTGCCACATCTGTAGGTATGGCTCTAGCAGAAAAATATTTAGAAAACAAATACAACACCAAAGATATAACTCTATTTAATTATAACGTATACTGCTTATGTAGTGATGGCGACTTAATGGAAGGAATATCATACGAAGCTGCCGCTATCGCTGGCGAAAATAAATTAAACAATTTAATAGTTCTATACGACGCCAATAAAATAACTTTAGACAAAGTCCTAGACAAAGATTATAATGACAAAATTGCTAATATGTACGAAGCTCTTGATTGGAATGTTTTGACGGTAAAGAATGGTGATAAAGTATCAGAAATAGATAAAGCCCTTGATAATGCCAATAAAAGTAAAAAGCCAACCCTTATTATAGTTAATACAGTTTTAGGAAAGTATTCCGAATATGAGAATACCAACAAAATCCATAACACGCTAACCAAAGACGATTTAGAACAAATAAGAATCAAGCTAAAAGGAAATTTACCATTTGAAATTGATGAAGAAAATCTTTTAGCACTAAGAAAAAATGTCAAAGAAAGAAATAAAGATGTATACTCTGATTGGTATGAAGATTATAAATCATATATTGAAAAAATGTCTGATGAAGAAGTAGAAAAATTAAATGATTACCTAAATAATGAAGATATTCTACTTAATCTAGACAAAGTCATAGATAAAGAAAAATTATTTTTAGATAAACCAATGCGTGATATTAACTATCAAATAATGAATGTTATATCAGCCTTTGTTGATAAGTTTATTGGTGGTTCATCCGATCTTTCAAATTCCACCAAAGTATATTTAAAAAATGGTGGGGATTTTAGTTCAAATAACTATATTGGCAAAAATATCTCTTTTGGAGTACGTGAAAATGCAATGGGAGCCATTTTAAATGGCTTAGCACTCACTAATTTCAGAGTCTTTGGTTCAACATATCTATCCTTTGCTGATTATCTAAAACCATCCATAAGAAGTACCGCTATTATGAACTTACCAGTAACATATATTTTTACTCACGACAGTTTTTTAATAGACCAAGCAGGAAAGACTTTCCAACCAATAGAACAACTAGCAATGCTAAGGACTATTCCTAATCTAGACGTTTATAGACCTTGTGACTACAAAGAACTAATTGGTGCTTGGCAGTTAATTCTCAAAAATAAAAAACCAAGTGCCCTTATCATATCAAAGGACCACACTGAAAGTTATAAATACACATCTACTGAGGAAATTGCTTTCGGAGGTTATGTAATTAGTGAGGTAAAAAGCAGATTAGATGTAATTATAATTGCCTCAGGTAAAGAAGTAACCTTAGCTATGAAACTAAAACAAGAATTATTAAAAAGTTTTATTGAAGCCAGAATCGTCTCAATGCCAAACATCAATGAATTCTTAAAACAACCGGTTGAATATCAAAATCAAGTTCTTCCAAAAGGATATAAAAGAATGGTTATAGAATTTTCAAACGACCCAACATATTATAAATTAGTAAAAAATACTGATGATATTATTAATATTAATCAATTTGGTAAAAGTGGTACTAACGAAGAGCTATTATCTGAATTTGAATTAGATATTACAAGTATTATAATAAAAATCAAAAATAACATATAATTCGACAAAAAAAATCCCATTTTAAAGTTAATATAGTAATGGTGATTTAATGAGAACATATTATATCTTTAAAATAAATAAATACTTTGCATATATTTATAAAAGATTTCCCTTTAAAATGTATAAAATAATTGAAGAATTATATCACACCAAAGAATATGACATTCTACTAAGCTATAAATACTATCAACGTTTTGCCATAGAATTCAATAAATTAGCAATAAACGAGTATATATATAATCTAAATAAACAAAATAAAAATTACCAAAGAGATAATAATATCCACATTATAATCAATGAAAAATATAATAAACTAACAATTAATCAGATGTGCATTATTTTAAAAACTAATGATATATATTCAGTATTCTTAAATGATTTAAACGTTTATCTAGATAATATCTTTATCTGCGATTTTAAAAACAATGATTATTTTTGGTTAGATTCATTAAATAAAGATAGACAAAACAATTTAAGTTTAGTATAATAAACAATGAAAGGAAAAGATTATAATGTTAAAAGATATACTATACTTATTAATAGGATTAATAGCTGGTGCCATTATTGGATTTCTAATAGCCAGAACATATATGAAAAAATACTTAAAGAAAAATCCCCCAATTAACGAGCAAATGATAAAAGCAATGATGAGTGGAATGGGGAGAACACCGTCACAAAAGCAAGTAAATCAAATGATGAAACAAATGAACAAATTTATGTAATAAAAAAATATAAAAGATAAGTAAAATAAGTATGAATTAAAGAGAGTCTATGTTAGGTGTAAATAGATATTCATCTTATTCGAAAGCTCCTTTTATTAATGTGACTAATCATCACCGGCCAAAACCGTTATTAAAATTAAGGTTATACATATTATGTATAATTAGGATGGTACCGCGGATTAATTCGTTCCTAAGCAAGAATTAATCCGCTTTTTATTTTGTTAAGGAGGTATTTATGAATAAAATTATTGCCATTGTAGGTATGTGTGGCAGTGGAAAAAGTGTAGCTGCTGAATACCTAGAAAAAACTCTTGGTTACAAAAAAGTCTATTTTGGAGGTGTAACCTTAAAAAAAATTCAAGAATCCGGATTAGAAGTAAATCCAGAAAACGAAAGAAATATGCGTGAAAAACTACGAAAAGAATTAGGAATGGGAGCTTATGCCAAGATATTATTACCAGAAATAAAGGAACTATCCAAGGAATCCAATGTTGTTTTAGATGGATTATATTCTTGGAGTGAATACAAAATATTAAAAAAAGAACTTCCTGAACTTAAATTAGTTTCCATCATCGTAGATAAAGAACTTAGATATGAACGACTAAATAAAAGAGAATTAAGATCATTGACTAAAGAAGAAGCTCAACAAAGAGATTTATCAGAAATAGAAACTATTGAAAAAGCTCCCCCAATTGCCTATGCCGATTATTATATTTTTAATAATGGTACATTAGAAGATTATATAAAAAGATTAAAAGAAATTATAAATATTATTAAGTAAGGAGATAAAAATGAAAAAATTAACAGGAAATGAAATCATTCGTACATATATTGACTTTTTTAAATCAAAAGGTCATACAGAAATAGAATCAGCCAGTTTAATTCCCCATGATGATCCCACCGTATTATGGATTAATGCTGGCGTAACCCCTCTAAAAAAATATTTTGATGGAACTGTTGTTCCCCAAAACAAAAGACTAACCAGTTGTCAAAAATGTATCAGAACTGGTGATATTGAATCAGTTGGCAAAACTGCCAGACACCACACATTTTTCCAAATGTTAGGAAATTTTTCTATTGGTGATTACTTCAAAGACGAAGCTCTAACTTGGGCTATGGAACTATTAACAAGTCCAAAATATTTTGGCCTAGATAAAGATAAATTATATGTTACCATTTATCCAAGTGATACAGAAGCATATAACAAGTGGGTTGAATTAGGTATGCCAAAAGATCACATTATTAAGCTAAGAGGTAACTTCTGGGAAATAGGCGAAGGGCCATGCGGTCCAGACTCTGAAATCTTTTACGACAGAGGACCAAAATATGATAAAGAAAAACTAGGAATAAAACTATTAGAAAAAGAATTAGAAAATGATCGCTATATTGAAATATGGAACAACGTATTTAGCCAATATAATGCCAAAGAAGGCATCCCAAGAGATAAATATAAAGAATTACCTAAAAAAAACATTGATACCGGAATGGGCGTTGAAAGAATGGCCTGCATCCTTCAAAATACAGAAACTAATTATGAAACAGATCTATTTATGCCAATAATGAAAGGCATAGAAAAAGAAGCTTTAATCAAATATTTAGGTCAAATGGAATTCAAAGTTATTGCCGATCACGTAAGAACATTAACTTTTGCGCTATCAGATGGAGCATCATTTGAAAACTATGGCCGTGGATATGTATTAAGAAGGCTACTAAGAAGAGCCAGTCGTATGGGAAGAAAACTTAATATTTCTCATACTTTTATGGCTAATCTAGTAGATATCGTCGTAGACAATTACAAAGAAACATATCCCGAATTAGAAAAAAATCGCCAAATGATAAAAGATCTAATTACTAAAGAAGAAGAACTCTTCCAAAAAACATTATTACAAGGAGAAAAAAGACTTGAAGAAATATTTGAAACTAGCAAAAATAAAGTAATAAGTGGTCAAGATGCCTTCAAACTATATGATACCTTTGGTTATCCAATTGAATTAACTGAAGAGTGTGCTAATGAACGAGGCTTTATCGTTGATAATGAGGGATTTGCCAAATATATGGAAATTCAAAAAGAACAGGCCAGAAGAAGCCGTAAAGTAGATCAAAGTATGAATATTCAAAATGAATTACTCTTAAATTACAAATCTCCAAGTAATTTTATTGGCTACGAAAAACTAGGATCAAAAACATTTATTCAAGACATTATTAAAAATGATAAATTTGTTAATAAATGCAATACTGAATGTTATATCTTTATCCATGACAACCCATTTTATGCCGAAAGTGGTGGTCAGGTAAGCGACAAAGGATATCTAAAAAATAACAGTTGTAAATTAGAAGTATTAGACGTCATAAAGTGTCCTAATAAACAACACCTTTTAAAAGTTAAAGTTCTAGAAGGAACTGTTGTCAAAGGAGAAAGCATTTTAACTCACGTAAATAAAAAATCACGACAATCAACCGAAAAAAATCATTCCTCAATCCATCTATTACAAAAAGCTCTACAAGATATGCTAGGAGATAACGTTCACCAAGCCGGAAGCAGAGTAGATGAACATACCTTTAGATTTGACTTTACATACCGTGGACGTTTATCAGATGAATTGATTGTTGAGTTAGAAAAAAAAGTAAATGCTAAAGTAAATACTCCATCTCCAACCAAAATAGAATATATGTCCCTTGAAGAAGCTAAACAAAAGGGAGCTATGGCTTTATTTGAAGATAAATACGACGATATTGTTAGAGTAGTAAGCATTGCTGATTCAATTGAATTATGTGGTGGAACTCATATAAAAGATACCAAAGATATCAAAAAAATAGTAATTCTTAAAATAGAAAATAAAGGAAGTAACACCTATAGAGTAGAAGGTACTACCAACAATAATATTGAAAAAGAATTAAAAAAAGTAATTAAACCATATACCGATGAAATAGCAAAATTATTAACTAAATCTAAAGAATTGATTCGTCAAGCAACCAAAGAAAAAATTCCTTATCAGTTTGATTTTAATTTAGAATCAAAAACCTTAGACAGTTATGCTGATGTAGTATATTACAAAGAACAACTTGAAAACTTAAAAATTTCAATAAAAAAACTAGAGAAATCTCTTGAAGAATCTTTAGCTAATAAATCTCTAAGTAATATTGACAATCTATTAAAAATAAAAGAAACAATAAATGGTATGAATGTTATAATAGCCACAACCAAAAACTATGAAGTACCAATTTTAAAGCAACTAGTAGATAATATTACCAATAATCAAGAAAACTGCTTTACCCTTTTAGCAAATATAAATAAAGACAATGTTAACATAGTATGTAAAACAAATATAAATAATCCTAACCTTCATTGTGGAAATATTGTTAAAAATATCTGTCAAAGATGTCTAGGTAATGGGGGAGGTAATCAATTTTTTGCTCAAGGTGGTGGTTCTAACGCCAAAGACATTAAGTTATATCTTCAATCATTAAAACAAGATTTAAATAAAATATAAAACAAAAAAATCTCTTAATTCAAGAGATTTTTTTATTAAACAACTATTTAAATTAATAAAAAATAGTCTCTTATTTAATTATAAATACAAATATTTAACTTATTATTTATCAACAATTGTCCATAATATTAATATGAAAAATACAAAAAAATATAATATATATATCTTTATCTCAACATTTACCAGAAACATCGTTGATATATACTCAGTAATATTTCTTTATCAAAAAGGACTATCTATAAAATCAATTATTGCCATATATGCCATAACCTATTTTATAGGAACCTTTATCAGTAGCCTAAGTATCAGATTAGGAAATAAATTTGGTTACAAATATATCCTAACACTATCATCAATTGTTACAGGATTAACTTTTTATATTATAAATAAAAGTTCAAACATCTACCTAATTTCTTTATTTCTATCATTATCTATGTTTACTTATCATCCTATAAAACACTATTACGGATTAAAAGTTCTAAAAGAACAAAAAGAAATTGGAACTGTTTTAATATATACCTATCTAGCATCACTTTTATCAACCTATTTAGCCATTAAAAAAACCAGTCTAATATTACTTTTACTTATCTCTATTATTGGTATCATCCCTGCTTTATTTATTAAAAAAGAACCCTCAGTAAAAATTAAAAAACCCCAAAACATTCCGAAAGAAAAAATTTCCTTTTTTATTTTTGATCAATTCAAAATAATATTTATTCTCTTAGAACCGTTATATTTATACCTAATATCAAATAATTTAACCTATGTAGGTATTTTCAACATCATACTTACAATTTCCTCAATCTTCTGTGTGTATCTTTTTACAAGTAAAATAAATATTAACAAACAATACAAATATTTAAACATTATATTTACAATTATACTTCTCCTAAAAATAAATACCCCTAACAAAACCCTATTATTAATAACAGCTTTTTTTGAAGGACTAGGTATTAGATTAAATGAACTAATAAGTAATACCAATCTATATTCATACTCCAATTTATCAGAAGGTTACATCATTTCTAGTGAAAAAATTTTCTGTATAACAAGGAGTATTATCCTCACAATAATTTATCTCTTTAATTTGAATCTTAAAACCAGTCTATATCTTTTAATTATTGGTACTTTCATCCTAAGTTTTAAGTATCATCCAAGCTCAAAGAAAAAGAACACTATTTAAGTATTCTCATAGTATTTTTAAAACTAAGTTTTGCCACTTCATCAAGTTTATCATTTCCATATTTATTAACAATTTTCTTTCCAAATTCATCTACCAAAGGTCCAGCTCCCTTAGGAACAGTCTCTCCAATAAGTTTACTAATCTTATCCATTTCCCCCAAAAAAATATATCTACTAATCAAAGAAGCACAAGCCACTGATAAACACTGATCTTCTGCCTTTGTCAAAAAAGTAATTCCATAAACCTTGAACTTTGCCTCAGTTAAATGATTGTAGTAACTTCTAGGATTTTCAAATTGGTCAACAACAATATAATCATAATTATATTTGTCCTTTTGCACAAATTCAGATAATACCTTATTATGCAAAATAGCCTTCATTTTATTCATATTCATATCATTACCATATACTTTATTATACTGTTTATTTGTCAAAATAAAAGTATGATAGGGCACCTTTTTAATTATCTCTGGAACTACCTTTCTAATCTCACTATCACTCATTTTTTTAGAATCCTTCACTCCTAATTCTAATAAAAAATCAACATTATCTTTAGAAACGTAAGTAGCAGTAACTACAATAGGACCAAAAAAATCTCCCGTTCCTACCTCATCACTTCCTATTGAACTAATCCTAAGAGGAATTTTTCTCTCAACCTTTTTCTTTTCATCTTTCTCATCACTACTAGTAACATTTACTTTTCCTGAATTAATTCTTTCTGTCTCAATCCAAAAGTCTGCCGCTAAATCAGCATCTCTTCCTTGAAAAACAGCCTTTCCCGAATTATAAATAGTCACTACCGTATCTCCATCATCCGCTTGAAGTATTGCATACTGAGGAGTCTTATCTCTCTTTAAATCAGAAAAATAATCTACCATCATCTCTTTAGTTTTATCACTCACAACCAAAACTTTTGTAATTACCTTATTTGTCATAATTAACACCTCATAAACATTTTAACACATTTTTCTTTTATTTTCTCATAATTTATTATATAATTAACATATGGAGGGATAAAATGAATATTACAATAGTAGATGCTATTATCTTATTAATCATCTTATTAGGAGGTGTAATTGGCTTTAAAGAAGGTGTCATTAAAGAATTAACAAGTATAATTGGCTTAGTAATAGTAGTAATTGTATCATTCAGTTTAAAAAATTACTTATCAGTTCTCTTTTACGAAAATCTCCCATTCTTTAATTTTTGGGGAATCTTCAAAGGGATTCAAGTATTAAATATTGTATTCTATGAAATGCTCGCCTTTATTATTATTGCTTCTTTATTAACTGTTGCATACCGTATACTACTAAGTATCACAGGCCTAATAGAAAAAATTCTAAAAGCTACAATAATTTTAAGTATTCCATCAAAAATACTTGGCTTTATTGTTGGCTTAATTGAATACTACATATGGGTATACATTGCACTCTTTATCTTAACACTCCCAGTTATTAATTTAAAATCAATATATGAATCAAAAACAGCAAACTTCATTATGGAAAAAACTCCATTTCTCTCTAAGTATACTGAAAAAACACTAAAAATATATAATGATCTATATGAAATTATTGATAACCGTGAGAACAAAACCAATGAAAAAGTCAATGAAGAAGCAATGAATTTAATGCTAAAACACGAAATAATTACTAAAAAATCAGCAAAAAAACTAATAGATAGTAATAAAGTATTAGTAGAAGATGAACACTTTTTAGATAATTACAATTAAAGAAAGGAAAAAAATATGGAAATTATACATTTAGAAAATGAAAACTTTAACGATTTAATCAAAGAACGAGTACTCGTAGACTTTTTTGCTAACTGGTGTGGTCCTTGCAAAATGTTAACTCCCGTTTTAGAAAAAGTTGAAAGCAACATCAAAGTAATAAAAGTAGATGTAGATAAATATGAAAACCTCGCTCGTGAATATGGAGTTATGAGTATCCCAACGATTATTTTATTCGAATCTGGTAAAGAAATAAAAAGAAACATCGGATTTATCAGCAAAGAAAACTTGGAAAAATTTCTTAATTAGTGTAACAAAAAAAGGTTGACAGCACTCAATTAATATGATAACATATTGGTATGAAAAGGAGGAATAATCATGGCCGTAAAAATGAGATTAAAAAGAATGGGCGCAAAGAAAGCTCCATTTTACAGAATAGTAGTAGCTGACTCTAGAAGTCCTAGAGATGGTAAATTTATTGAACTAGTTGGAACATACAATCCATTATTAACTCCAGCAGAAATTAAAATCAACGAAGAATTAGCTCTAGACTGGTTAAAAAAAGGAGCAATCCCTACAGATACTGTAAAAAATCTATTAAGCGAAGCAGGAATTATGAAAAAATATCATGATTCAAAATTAGGTAAATAATGAATTTAGTACAATTAACTGAAGTTATTATTAAAAAACTAGTATCTGATCCAGATTCTGTTTCGGTAAAAGAATTTGAGACCGATGAAGAAAATACAATTCAAATTGAAGTATTAATTTCATCAAGCGATATGGGAAAAGTTATTGGTAAAAATGGAAAAACAATCAATAGTATCAGAACAATAGTTCAAGCATCTTCATCATTAGAAGATAACAAAAAAGTTAAAATTAATGTAGATGCATATTAAAAAATAAATAAAAACTCATTCCACTAAACAAAGGAATGAGTTTTTTATAATAAATTTTAAAAGTGTATTGACAAACAACTGTTCATATGATATATTGATAATATCAACGCATCCTCAAGATTAATGAAAACTAATATCCCGATCACAAACTATTTATAGTAGATTTTAAAACATACTTGTAGTATAATAAAAACATAGTAATTATAAAAGGAGAGACCATATGAAGAAAAAAATAATTATTGAATCAGAAGATAATGCCGAAGTAAAGAAAGTAGAAAGAAACCATTATAAGGAAAATTATCACAAATTAATAAATAATCCAATTATTGAATGGCTAATATATATGATTGGATATGCTATTGTTCTAATAACTGTATCAACTATTTTTACCTCATTTTATATAAACAATGAACATTATGGATTATATGCACTTTTAGCCGCTATCATAATATATATATTAAATCAAACAATAAAGCCTGCCTTAAATTATCTTACTTTGCCACTAACGATTATTAGCTGGGGTTTATTATATCCATTATCAAATGTTTTAATACTTTATATCACCAGTTTCATTTTAGGAAAAGAAAATTTCTATCTAAGCGGTTTTATAACTCCATTTTTAGTAGCCATATTTATATCGCTTTTAAATATTTTAATGGAAGGATTAGTCTTAAAACCATTAACTAAAGGGAAAAGAAGATAATGAATAGAATCTTAATAACTGTTGGACCATTTAAAATCTACTGGTATTCAATAACAATGCTATTAGCCGTACTAACAGGAATATCTTTATCAATAAAAGAAAGTAAAAAAGTTGGAATGGAGTCATATATTAGTGATCTAATCACTTCATTAATTATTTTTGGAATTCTTGGTGCAAGATTATACTATGTAGTCTTCAATTTTGACGCTTACAAAAACGATTTATTATCTATACTTAAAATTTGGGAAGGTGGTATTGCCATCTATGGAGCCATTTTAGGAGGGCTAACAGTTATTATATATCGATCAATAAAAGACAAACAAAACATCTTAAAAACAACTGATATTTTTATGCCGGGATTAATTCTTGCTCAGTCCATAGGACGCTGGGGTAATTTCTTCAATGGTGAAGCCCATGGAAAAATTGTAACTTTAACATATCTAGAAAAACTCCATTTACCGAAATTTATTATTGATGGAATGTATATTAATGGTGCTTATTATGAACCAACCTTTCTATACGAATCAATGTGGTGCTTATTAGGATTCTTTTTGCTAATTATTATAAGAAAGATTACCAACAGAAAGACTGGCCTAATGACGTATATATATTGCATATGGTATGGTTTAGGAAGAATATTTATCGAAGGATTACGAACGGATAGTCTATATTTAGAAGATATACGTATTAGCCAACTCGTATCATTAATAATAATCATCTTTGGCATTTTTGGAATAATTATAACCTATATAAAAACATATAAATTAAAAAAAAGAAAGAGAGAATTAATATGAAAAAACATTATGAAGCTATCATTATTGGATCAGGCATTGCTGGTATGACTACTGCTATATATTTAAAAAGGGGAGGTATAAATCCTCTAATAATTGAAGAATCTGCTCCAGGTGGACAATTAAATCGTATTACCACCATAGAAAACTATCCAGGATATTTAAAAATAAATGGACCAGAATTAACCGAAGAAATATATAAACAAGTATCAGCTTTAGACATTGAATATCTTTTTGATAAAGTAATTAAAGTAGATTTAAATAAAGAAGAAAAAGAAATTACAACCATTAACAATAAATTAACCTGTAAATATTTAGTTATTGCCACAGGAAGATTAAGTAAAAAACTTTTTAAAAATGATGATGACTATGCAGGTAAAGGAATAAGTTACTGTGCTCTATGTGATGGCCCCCTATATAAGAAAAAAAATGTTGCTGTAGTAGGCGGCGGGAATAGTGCTTTAGAAGAAAGTCTATATTTGTCAGAAATATGCAACAAAGTAACTTTAATTCACCGTAATGATTCATTCCGTGGAGATAAAACTTTAGTTGATCAGGTACTATCTAAAAAAAATATTGATTGTGTGTATAATTCTAACATTACTGAATATAATATAGAGAATGGCAAGTTAACTTCAGTACTATTAGATAACGGAAATAAAATTGAAGTATCTGGTCTATTCATATCAATTGGGAGTGTACCTAGCACAGACATATTTGATGTCACAAAGGAAAAAGGATTTATTATCGTTGATGATGAATGTATGACAAATATTAATAATGTTTATGCCTGTGGTGACGTTATCAAAAAAAACGTTTATCAATTAACCACAGCTGCCTCAGAAGGTACAATAGTAGCTTATAGCATAATAAAAAAGAATAAAAAGTAAAAAAAGGCAGTTAAATATACCAGATAAAAAGACACTTTTATTCAGAAAAATACCTATTTTGACAAAAAAAGCAAAAAAGTAAAAAAAGTTGAAAAAAAGTGTTGACATTGACCCAATAGTCTGGTATATTATTAACTGTCATCCGGAAAGGCCGGATAACAAAAGAAAGAAAATGTTCTTTGAAAACTGAGCAAAACGTCAATTTGAGTAGCAGAATTAAAAACTAAAAAGAAATTAATATCTCTTCAAGAGATTTATTTTTTTGGAGAGTTTGATCCTGGCTCAGGATGAACGCTGGCGGCATGCCTAAGACATGCAAGTCGAACGAGACGACCTTTGGAAGACTTTGTACTTGTACATAGTGTGAAGAAGATCATCGTCTAGTGGCAGACGGGTGAGTAACACGTGGGTAACCTACCTTCAAGCTGGGGATAACAGTTGGAAACGACTGCTAATACCGAATAAGATATAAGGTAACTTATATTGAAAGAAGCCTCTAAAGCTTCACTTAAAGATGGGCCTGCGGCGTATTAACTAGTTGGTGAGGTAATGGCTCACCAAGGTAACGATGCGTAGCCGAACTGAGAGGTTGATCGGCCACACTGGGACTGAGACACGGCCCAGACTCCTACGGGAGACAGCAGTTAGGAATATTCGTCAATGGGGGAAACCCTGAACGAGCAATGCCGCGTGAGTGATGAAGGCCCTATGGGTTGTAAAACTCTGTTGTATGGGAAGAACGGCTATATGAGGAAATGCATATAGAGTGACGGTACCATACCAGAAAGCTCCGGCTAACTACGTGCCAGCAGCCGCGGTAATACGTAGGGAGCGAGCGTTATCCGGATTTATTGGGCGTAAAGCGTGTGTAGGCGGTTTGTTAAGTTTAAGATAAAAGCCCGGGGCTCAACTCCGGTTCGTCTTAAAAACTGGCAAGCTAGAGTGTGGTAGAGGTAAATGGAATTTCTAGTGTAGCGGTGAAATGCGTAGATATTAGAAGGAACACCAGTGGCGAAGGCGATTTACTGGGCCATAACTGACGCTGAGGCACGAAAGCGTGGGGAGCAAATAGGATTAGATACCCTAGTAGTCCACGCCGTAAACGATGAGTACTAAGTGTTGGAATTTCCAGTGCTGAAGCTAACGTATTAAGTACTCCGCCTGAGTAGTACGGTCGCAAGGCTGAAACTCAAAGGAATTGACGGGCACCCGCACAAGCGGTGGAGCATGCTGTTTAATTCGAAGATACGCGAAGAACCTTACCTAGACTTGACATCCCGGGCAAAGATATGGAAACATATTGGAGGCTATCCCGGTGACAGGTGGTGCATGGTTGTCGTCAGCTCGTGTCGTGAGATGTTCGGTTAAGTCCGCTAACGAGCGCAACCCTTGTCATTAGTTACTAACATTAAGTTGAGAACTCTAATGAGACTGCCGATACT
>URVV01000007.1 GCA_900551455.1 uncultured Mycoplasmatota bacterium | reverse complement strand
ACTTATTTAATATTATTTATAACTAAGCAATAATGTTCCACGTGGAACATAGCGACATAACTAGAGTTATTAGTGTATAACAGATTATCCGATGTAATGAATTAATACTTATTTAGTATTATTTATAACTAAGTAACAATGTTCCACGTGGAACATAGCAACATAACTAGAGTTATTAGCATATAACAAGTTATGCGATGTAACGAATATTAGTATTTATTTAGTATTATTTATAACTAGGTAACAATGTTCCACGTGGAACATTGTAATATAACTAGAGTTGTTAGCATATAACAGATTATCCGATGTAATGAATTAATACTTATTTAGTATTATTTATAACTAGGTAACAATGTTCCACACGGAACATATGGACATTACTATTTTTTTATTAAATGTATTATTTAAAATATCTTTAAAATAGATTAATTTATTGTTATAATTATTAGGGAAGTGATGTATGAAAAGAGAGTTGGTTGTTGATAGACTTTTAGAATTATCTAAAATGGCGTATGATAATGATGAAATACCAGTTGGAGCAATAGTGGTTAGAAATGGAAAAATTATAGGTGAAGGAATTAATAATAGAAATAAAGATTCTAGTGTAATTGGTCATGCAGAGGTGAATGCAATTGAGATGGCTTGTAAATTCATTGATGATTGGAGATTAGATGATTGTGAGTTGTATACTAGTTTACTTCCTTGTATGATGTGTACTGGTACTATATTGGAGAGTAGAATAAGGAAGGTTTACTATTTATGTGATAGAACAAATGTTTGTTTTGATCCTGGAAAATATATAAATATTGAAATTATTGATGATGTTGATAGTCGTAATAAATATATGTATTTATTACAGTTATTTTTTGAAAATAAAAGAAATTAGCTATAATTTGTGATATAATTATGTTAGTTATGAAATGTGGTGATGTAATGGGGTATTTGGCTTTATATAGAAAATATCGTCCAAATGATTTGACTTCTGTTGTTGGACAGGAGGAAATTAAAAAAATATTAGCAACTTCTGTGAAAAGGGGGACGATAACACACGCTTATTTGTTTTCTGGACCTAGAGGTACTGGTAAAACTACAATGGCTAAAATTTTGGCTAAAATGGTTAATTGTGAGCATCCGATTGATGGAAATCCTTGCAATAATTGTAATAGTTGTTTGAATTTGCTTAATAGTAATGATGTCATTGAAATAGATGCGGCATCAAATAATGGTGTTGATGAAATAAGAGATTTGCGGGAGAAGGCAAATTTGGTTCCTAGTACTTGTAAGTATAAGGTTTATATTATAGATGAAGTGCATATGTTAACGACGCAGGCTTTTAATGCTTTGCTTAAAACTTTAGAGGAACCTCCCAAGCACGTTATATTTATTTTAGCTACAACAGAGTATCATAAAATTCCATTAACAATAACTTCTAGATGTCAAAAATTTCAATTTAATAAGATTGATGTTGATAGTATTGTTGGTAGATTACGTGAAATCGCTAATAATGAGAAGATTAATATTGATGATGATGCTTTATATGAAATTGCTAAGATATCAGATGGTGGAATGAGAGATTCAATAAATTTTTTGGATCAGCTTCGTTCTTTTGATGGTAATAAGATTACTATTAATGATGTATATGATGTTTGTGGAAATGTTTCTTTTAATGAAATTTCAACTTTATTTGTTGATATAAAGAACAATAATGCTGAAAATGTTACTTTGTTTTTTGAAAAGATGAATGCTAATGGCAAAAATTATGGTAAATTTTTAGAGGATGTTGTTGGTTTTTTAAAGGATGTTATTCTTTATAAAAAGGATGTTAATAAGAGTCTTATTAAGTGTGATATTAATTATGTTAAGGAAATAGCTGAAATTTATGATGTTAATCAAATATTTATGATCGTTGATAAGATTAATGTATTAATGGAGAGACTTAGATTTGTTTCAAGGCAGTCTATTGTAGTTATATCTAGTTTTCTGTTAATTATGAATGATCTTAATCAAGTAGATGATGGTTTAAAGCCTGTTAAAACAGATAAACAAGTGGTTAATAATGACTATGAGTTGGCATTTAAATTTACGTCTAATGAGAAGGAAGATGGATGTAAATTAACAGAAAAAAATGATATTGATGATAAAGGTGATACAATAAATAATAATGATAGTTTTTTAAAAAATAAGGATGTTATTATTAATAATGCTTTTTCAGTAGCTGATAAGAAAATTAAGGCTAATTTACAGGACGTTTTTGTTAATGTTAATGAGTATTTGACAGATAAGAAATATGCAATGGCGGCTTCGTTACTTGTTGATACGAAGTTAGAGGTTGCTGGTAATGGGTATATTATTCTTACTGGTAATTATGATGCGATTGTTGATAAGATTAATAGGTCTTATAAAAAATGTGAAGAATTGTTGAATGTTATGTTTAGTAATAAATATAATTTTGTTGTTATTACAACTTCAGAATGGGATAAATATCGTGAAGAATATATTAAAAATGTGAAGAGTGGAAAAAAATATGTTCTTCAGGAATTAGATGATAGAATTATAGATATAAATATTTTGAATAAAGAACCAACAGTTGTTGATAAGTTGTTTGAACTTGTTGGAGAAGATAGCATAGAATTTAAATAGGAAAGGTGATTAATTATGAATATGCAAAAATTGATGATGGAAGCCCAAAAGATGCAGGCACAATTACAAAAGGATCAAAAGGAGTTAGAGAATACTATATATGATGGTAGTTCATCTTTGGTTAGTGTTAAGATGAATGGAAAATATGAACTTGTTGATGTGAAGATAAATTTGGATGATGATTTTTCGGCTGATGATAAGGAAATGTTAGAAGATATGTTGATGGTGGCAGTTAATGAGGCTTCTAAAAAAGTTTTAACTGATAAAGAGAAGAAAATGGGTAAATATGGTCAAGGATTAGCTGGGTTGATGTAAGATGTATCCAGGATGTGTTAGAAATTTAATTGAATGTTTAAAGGATTTGCCTGGTATTGGTGAGAAGTCTGCGGAGAGGCTTGCTTATGCGATAATTAATTTTGATAAGAAAAAAATTGATTTGTTTGCAAATTCTTTGTTGGATGTTAAAAATATTAAAAGATGTCCAGTGTGTAATAATATTACTGATATGGATAAGTGTTATATTTGTAGTGATGATAGTAGAAGTTATGAGACAATATTTGTAGTGGAAAAACCTAAGGATGTAGTTTTATTTGAGAAGATGGGCAATTATACGGGTAAGTATCATGTTCTTGGGGGATTAATTTCTCCATTGGAGGGAATTAATCCGGAGGATATTAATATTGATTCTTTAGTTAAGAGAGTTAAAGAAAATGATGTAAAAGAGGTTATTGTAGTGTTAAAACCTAGTATTGAGGGTGAAACTACGATGCAATATATTAAAAAACTCTTGGACAAGTATAATGTTAGGGTTAGTAAAATACCTATAGGTATTCCTATGGGAACTGATATAGAGTATATTGATTCGATGACTTTGGAGATGGCATTTGAGGATAGAAAAGATATATCATAATATAGTTAAACTAACATATTATTAAATGGGTGATAATATGTTTAAGAAGATATTTAATATAATTAAGAAAATGGTAGTAGCTGTTTTACTTATATATGGTTATAATAAGTTGGCTTTACCTCTTGATATAGTTATACCAATGAATATTTTTACTATTTTATTAGTTACTTTGTTTGGAATACCTTCTATTCTTATGTTAATTTTATTTTTTTTAGTTTGTATTTAGGAGGTATATATGTTAGATGATTTTAAGGAAACACAAAATGTTGCTTATAATGTAATGGTTAATGAAATTAATAATAATATGGTTAGTCATGCATATTTAATTGATGAGAATGGGAATAAGGAATCATTTAACATAGTGATAGCTTTTGTTAAGGCTATATTGTGTAAGAAAGGAAATACTAAATTAGATTTATGTGGTGATTGTTCTTTATGTAAGAGAATTGATGATGGTAACTATCCGGAAATTAAGGTAATTGAAGCTGATGGAATGTATATTAAAAAGCAACAGGTTATTGATTTGCAAAAGGAATTTTCAATGTCATCTATAGAAGGGGACAAGCGTATTTATATTGTTCGTGATTGTGATAAGATGAGAGCTGAAACGGCAAATTCGATGCTTAAATTTCTAGAGGAACCGGATAGTAATATTATTGCAATTTTGATGACTAATAATTATAATAATATTTTGCCGACCATTATATCAAGATGTCAGGTTATTAAATTGAATGGACAAGTTTTAATTGATGATGATGATGAGATTTCGAAAATAGCTATTGATTTAATTAATAGTATGGAGCATAATGGGATAAAAGCTATTCTTAATCTTAAGGAATTGTGGAGTAATAATGTTGGGGTAAAGGATAGAGATAAAATGTCATTGATAGTTGATAGGATTATTGATATGTATTATGATATTTTAAAGGTTAAGGAAGGTTTTTGTGATATAAGATTTAGTAGGTATTATAATGATTTTGTAGAGATTTGTAGTATTAATAAGATTGCTGATTTATTATATAAGATTGATTATTTAATAAAGGCTAAGGATAGTATTAAACTTAATGTTAATAGTAATTTATTTATAGATGGGATAGTTATAAATATTGGAGGTTATAATGATAGTAGGAATTAAATTGAATGAGGTTGGTAAAACTTATTATTTTGACGCGAATGATTATAATTTAAAAATTGATGATCGAGTTATTGTGGAAACTGAAAAAGGTTTGCAGTATGGATTGGTTTTTAGTTTTGTGGATGAGATAGAGGTTGATAAAAGAATTGAATATAAGAAAGTTATTAGAATAGCTACTAAAAGTGATGTGAGGAAGTATTTAAATAATTTAAAAGATGCAGAAAAGGCTTTAAATAAGTGTATTCAGTTGGCTCAACAATATAATCTTAATATGAAAATTATTGATGCGACGTATACTTTTGATAGGGAACAGTTAATATTTAGGTTTTTAGCAGATGATCGTGTTGATTTTAGGCAATTAGCTAAGGATTTAGGCTCTATTTTTAAGACAAGGATAGAACTTAGGCAGGTTGGTATTAGAGACAAGGCTAAGGAAATTGGAGGAATTGGTCCTTGTGGAAGAAAGTTATGTTGTAATAATTTTTTAACAGAGTTTGATAGTGTTTCGATTAATATGGCAAAAAATCAAAATTTGTCGTTAAATCCAACTAAGATTAATGGTGTTTGTGGAAGACTTTTGTGTTGCTTGAAGTATGAGAATGAAAATTATTCTGAATATAAGAAGGGTTTACCTGATGTTGGAAATAAGATAAGAGATGAGAGAGGCGACGGAAAGGTAATATCTGTTGATGTTTTTAATAGAAGTTATAAGATATTGTTAAATACTGGTGAAGTGTCGTTGGTGGATTTAAAAGATGATAGTGAAAAATAGATTACTTAATTTTGGTGATAATATTATTTATCAGGATGATGATGGATTTTTGTTTAGTTTAGATTCAGTACTATTGGCAAATTTTGTCACTATTAAGTTGACTGATAAGAAAATTATTGATTTGTGTTCTGGTAATGGACCTGTTCCTATGCTTATGTCTTTTAGAACATCTGCTAGGATTTTTGGCGTTGAGTTACAAAGAGATATTTATGAATTAGGATTTAATTCTGTTTGTGAAAATGGTATGAGTGAACAGATTACTTTGTATAATATGGATATTAAAAGGGTAAGTGATGTTTTTTCTGACTCTTCTTTTGATGTCGTTACTTGTAATCCACCGTATTTTAAGGCTAGTGATGATAGTTATATTAATGTAAACTCAAAAAAAGCGATAGCTAGGCATGAGGTTATGATGAAGTTGGAGGATGTTTTGATTAGTAGTAAGTATTTACTTAAAAATGGTGGAACTTTGGCAATGGTTCATAGACCTTCAAGATTGATTGAAATTATTGATTTGATGAGAAAGTATCAGATTGAGCCTAAAAAAATACAATTTGTTTATCCAAAAGTTGGTAAAGAGTGTAATATGGTTTTAATTGAGGGGGTAAAAAATGGTAAGAGTGGGCTTAAGATATTGAATCCAGTAATTGTACATAATGATGATGGAAATTATACTTTGGAAATTAAAAAAATGTTTGGTAAAGGTGATAATGATGTGGCAAAATAGTTATGATGGTAGTCCTACGGTATATATTGTACCAACTCCAATAGGTAATTTAGAAGATATGACATTTAGGGCAATTAATATTTTAAAAATGGTGGATGTAATATTTTCTGAGGATACGAGGGTAACTCAACAGTTATTAAATCATTTTGAAATTAAAAATAAATTAATTCATCTTGATGATCATAATGAGGATATTGTTAAGGAAAAGGTTTTGTCTTATTTGGTTTCTTTAAAGAATGTGGCAATTGTTACTGATAGGGGAATGCCGATTATTAGTGATCCTGGATATAAAACGGTAAAATTTTTAAAGGAAAAGGGATATAATGTAGTTGCTTTACCAGGGGCTTGTGCTTTTGTTCCGGCACTTGTGGCTTCTTCAATTAGTTCTGAACATTTTACATTTTATGGTTTTTTATCTAGCAAGGAAAAGAAAATGGAGGAAGAACTTCAGGAATTAGCATTAAGTGATTATACGTTAGTTTTTTATGAGGCTCCTCATAGAATAGTTAGAACTTTGACAGCGATGCTTAATATTTTTGGTGATAGATATATTAGTATTTCTAGGGAGATATCTAAGTTATATGAGAGTGTTTTTGTTGGTTTAATTAGCGAAGCACTTTCTTCTTTAGGAGATGATGTTCGTGGGGAATTTGTAATAGTTGTTTCTGCTAATACTGAGGTTATTTCTTCAGAGATGTCAATTATTGATAATGTTAATATGTATATTAAAAGTGGTCTTAGTAGTATGGAAGCTATAAAGAGGGTGTCTAAAGAGAGAAAAATCCCTAAAAATGATGTATATATGGAGTATCATGGAGGTAAATAATGAAGTTAATAGTAGGTTTAGGAAATCCGGGAATGGAATATGTAAATACAAGGCATAATATTGGTTTTATGTATTTGGATTATTTGTACGGAGAGAAAGTTTTTTCTTTAAATAAAAAGTTTAAGGCAATGGAATACATAACTTTAATTGATGGTGAAAAGGTTATTGTTATTAAGCCACTTACTTATATGAATTTATCTGGAGAAGCTGTTAGTAATTATGTTAATTATTATAAGATAGATCCTTGTGATATTTTGGTTATTCAGGATGATTTGGATATGCCAGTTGGTAAAATTAAGTTACTTTTTAATCATGGAGATGGTGGGCATAATGGTATTAAGAATATTGTAAGTGATATTAATAGTAAATCTTTTTTAAGGTTAAAGATAGGAATTTCTAAAAATCATTTGATTGATATGAAGGATTATGTATTGGGAAAATTTAATGGTTTGGAGTTGTCTATAATTAAAAAGAATTTTGATAGTTTAAGTAATTTTGTAAGCGATTATGTTACTTTAAATAGGGATATGTTAATTCAAAAATATAATAGTATGGATTACAATAATAGTTAAGAGGGAAAGAATGAAATTTTTTGATAATTTATTTGATATGACAGATACTTCTAGTTATAGTGTGACGGGATTAAATAAGGAATTAACTTGTGTAAATATATATGATACTTTTATTAGAAATAATAAAGGTATTTTAGTCATTGCTAGTAGTACATATATGGCACAATTACTTTATAATGGATTGTTAAATTATTCAGATAGAGTTTTATTTTTTCCAATGGATGATTTTTTAACTAGTGAAGCGATCGCTATTAGTCCGGAGTTTAAAGCGGAAAGAATTAGTACTTTAAATCAGTTATGTAATGATAGTAAGTATATAGTGGTTACTAATTTGATGGGTGCACTTAGATATTTACCAGATAAGAGTTTATGGAGAAATTCAAAGATTAGTTTGAAAAAAGGAATGGATGTTGATCGAGATAAGCTTTTAAGAGATATTTATAATTTAGGTTATGAGAGAGATGTTTTAGTAACTGGTACAGGGAAGGTTGGTGTTAGAGGTTATATTATTGATATTTTTCCTTCTTCTTGTGAGAATGCGGTGAGAATAGAATTTTGGGGAGATACGATTGATAGTATTAAGTATTTTGATGTTGATAGTCAGTTATCTATTAAAGAGATTGATAATATTGAGATTTATCCTTTTTCAGAGTTTCTTACTTTAAATTATATTGATGGGATGGAGAGACAACAAAAGTATTTGAAATATTATAATAAGAATGTGTCAACAATAGCTGATTATTTGGATATGGGTGTTGTTTGTTATTATGATTATGATACGATAGTTAATAGTTATTCTTTACTTGTTGATTCTATAATGGAATACGATAAGGAGAATAAGGGTGTAATTGATACTAAGTATATGAATAGTCTTACAGATATTAAATCTTGGTATAATATTTATTATTATCATTTTGATAATAATATAGGTAATAAGCTTAAGAATTATAATTATAGTTATGGGGTTATAAATAAGTATAATTGTAATTATGAATTGGTTAGAAGAGATATAGATCAATATCTTGGTGAGGGAAAGACAGTTATTTTATGTATACCTAATAAAGAAGTTGCTAAGAGAATAGTTAAGTATTTAGAGATTGATAATATTATTTTAACTAATGAAAAGGAGATTGTTTCTGGGAAGATTAATTTAATTAATAAGAATATTAATGAGGGGTTTATTTTTAATAATTATGTTGTTATTTGTAAGAATGATTTGTATGATGGATATGATGAGGTTGTTAAGTATAAGAGTAAGTATAAGTTAGGTACAAAGGTACATACGGTAACTAATTTGGAGATTGGTGATTATGTTGTACATGAGATGTTTGGTATTGGGGTGTATCAGGGATTATTTACAATAGCAAAAAGTGGTATTAATAAGGATTATATAAAGATAATGTATGCTGATGGGGATACTTTATATATACCGGTTGAGAATATTGATAGGATTAGTAAATTTACAGGTAAAGATGGAGTAGGAGTTAAATTAAATAGTTTATCTAATGATAATTGGAATAAAAAGAAGGGGAAGGTACGTGAAAAGTTAGAGAGTATTGCTAATGATTTATTGTTGGTTTCTGCACAAAGGGAAGTTATGAAGGGATTTGCTTTTTCAATGGATGATGAGAATCAAGAATTGTTTGATCATGAGTTTGTTTATACGGAAACGCCAGATCAGACGAGGGCTACACAAATGATTAAGGAAGAAATGGAAAAGGAAAAGCCAATGGATATGCTTCTTTGTGGTGATGTTGGTTATGGTAAGACGGAAGTTGCTTTTAGGGCAATGTTTAAGGCGGTTAATGATGGAAAACAGGTAGCTTATTTATGTCCTACGACTATTTTATCAAATCAGCAGTATGATTCGGCAAAAGAGAGATTTAAGACGTTTCCTGTTAATATAGCTCTTATCAACAGATTTGTTGATAAGAGTAAACAAAAAGAGATACTGGAAGATTTAAAGACTGGAAAGGTAGATATTATTTTTGGCACTCACAGGTTACTTAGTGAGGATGTTGTATATAAAGACTTGGGATTATTAGTAGTTGATGAGGAGCAACGTTTTGGAGTTACACATAAGGAAAAGATCAAGAAAATAAAAGCAAATGTTGATATATTAACTTTATCTGCTACGCCTATTCCTAGAACTTTACAAATGTCAATGACTGGAATTAGGAGTTTAGCATTAATAGAAACTCCTCCGAAAGAAAGGTATCCAATTCAGACTTATGTTTTGGAAGAATCTGATTTGGTTATAAAAGACGCTATATACAAAGAAATGTCTCGTAATGGACAGGTATTTATATTGTTTAATAATGTAGAAAAGATTGAAGATAAAGTAATGCAGATTAAGAAACTAGTACCGGAAGCTAAAGTTGATTTTGCTCACGGAAGGATGACAAAGGAACAGTTGGAAAATAAAATGAATAATTTCATTTTGGGAAAATTTAATGTTTTAGTATGTACAACGATTATAGAAACAGGAATAGATATTCCTAATGTTAATACTTTGATAATTATCGATGCTGATAGATTTGGATTGTCTCAGTTATATCAAATTAGAGGGAGAATAGGAAGAAGTAATAAGATTGGATATGCTTATTTAATGTATAGTAAACATAAGTTTTTAAATGATATTGCTATTAAGAGATTAGATACCATTAAAGAATTTACAGAACTTGGTAGTGGTTTTAAGATAGCAATGAGGGATTTATCAATAAGAGGAGCTGGAGATATTCTGGGTAGAGAACAATCTGGCTTTATTGATACAGTTGGAATTGATCTTTATTTGAAAATGTTAAATAATGCGATTAGGAAATCTAAGGGAGAGTTAGTAGAGGATATTGATGATTCTTCAAAAAGAAATGATAAGCCTTTAATAAGTGTAGCTACGCATATTAAGGATAATTATGTTATGGATATGGAATTAAAAATTGAAATTCATAAGAAAATTAATGAGGTTGATTCTTATGATAGTTTTTGTAAAACCAAAGAGGAATTAGAGGATAGATTTGGTAAGTTAGACGAAGATATGCTTATTTATATGTATGAGGAATGGTTTGAAAAATTGGCAGAGTCATTTAATATAGATAAGGTAATAGATGATGTGAGTAGTGTTAGTGTTTGTTTAGGAAGAGAACTAAGTGAAAAGATTAAGGGTGATGAATTATTTATAGAGTCTTATAATGTTTCTAAGAACTTTAGACTTAATTATAAGAATGGATCAATATATTTAATTTTGGATAAAAATAATTTGGATAAGCATTATTTAATATATTTAATAGAAATATTGTTAAGGATAAAAGGAATGATTGGTAACGATATAAAAAAAGACTAAAAATGAAGATAGTTTTGTAAGTATATATGATGGTATGAATTAGTTAGAAGGAATAATGAGGAATTTATACTAATATCTACAAATGGTAATCTAAGTTTAAAAAATAGGACTCTTAAATGGTCCTGTTTTTTGTATAAAATTCAATTGTCTATATCACGATTTAATATGTAATGTATTCGATGTTATATCTTCTATATAATTTTTGACATAATATATTTTTTTAATTATTAATATAGTTATATTTTGTTATTTTTATTTTATTTTATAGCAAAAAATATATATTAATTGATTATTATGAAATTAGAGTGCATTTTTTGTATATTTAATTATTAATGGTTAAAAATAATGATAGAATGGAGGATATAAATTGTGTCAACTGGAATTGTAAGAAGGATTGATGAATTAGGGAGAATTGTTATTCCTAAAGAAATAAGAAAGAATTTAAGAATAAAAAATGGTGATAATTTAGAGATATTGGTAGAGGGGGAAAACATTACTTTAAGGAAGTATTCACAAATAGAGAATGTTATGGATATGGCATCAGTGTATGCTGAATCATTTTATCAAGTTCTTAAATATAATATTATTATAACTGATACGGATAAGGTAGTAGCTGCTGCGGGTAATTTAAAGAAGAAGTATCTTAATATGGGAATTAGTGATACGATACTTAATATGATTGAGAGAAGGGATAGTTTTGTTGAAAGGAAGAAGAAGGAATTAGAAATTAGTCCTAATATTAGTGAATTTGGTTATTATGCAGTGGCAACGATTATTAATAATGGTGATTCGATTGGTTCAGTAATTATTTTATCGACGGATAGTCCGATGCTTGAACAGGAAGAAAAGTTAGCAAAAATTTTGGCAAATATGTTGGGAAATTATTTTAGTTAAGAATATTTTATTAATAAAAAGTATTCTTTTTTTTGTTGTAATTCTTTTTTTGGTGTGCTATAATATGGGTATCTACGGAGAAGGAAAGAGTAGTAATGGATATTTAAAGAGAGTCTATGTAGGTGTGAGATAGATAATGGAAGTTATTATAAATGGTTCTGGAGTTGTTTTATAAACCGGTTGTTCCGTTATAACATTGAGTGTATAATTTTAAAATTATAAAATAAGGTGGTACCGCGGCATTAGTCGTCCTTAAGTATTATCTTATTTTTTCTTTTTTGGAGGTCTTTGATGAGAAAGTTTGAAAGAATTAGTTTTAGACAGTTTGCAAGAGATACTTTAGATGGTAATTATGATGATATAAAATTACCTGTGAGGAAGACAAGATATAGTGCAGGATATGATTTTATTTCATTTAAAGAAGTGGTAATTAAAAGTGGAGAAATTAAGAAAATTCCCACGGGTATTAAGGTTGTTTGTGAAGAGGATGAATTTTTAGCTATAGTTGTTCGTAGTAGTATGGGGTTTAAAAGAAATATTCGAATGTGTAATCAGGTTGGGATAATTGATAAGGATTATTATAATAATTTAGATAATGAGGGACATATTTGGATATGCCTTCAGAATGAAGGAAATGAGGATTTTATTATTAAAAAGGGAGATTCTTTTGCTCAGGGGATATTTTTGAAGTATTTATTAACCGATGATGATGATGAAATGTCTACTAGAAGTGGGGGAATTGGAAGTACAGATAGGAGAGATAGTAATGAATAAAGAAAAGTTTTATATTAGTACAGCAATTGCTTATGCGTCATCAAAACCACATATTGGGAATACTTATGAAGTTGTTTTAGCAGATGTAATTGCTAGGTATAAGAGATTATGTGGGTATGATGTTTATTTTCAAACAGGTACTGATGAGCATGGTCAAAAAATAGAGGAAAAGGCTAAAAATATGGGGATAGATCCTCAGAAATATGTAGATATGATGTCAACAGAGATAAAAAATATTTGGGATGTTATGAATACAAGTTATGATAAATTTGTTAGGACGACAGATAAGGAACATGAACGATTGGTTCAGCATATATTTGAAAAATTGTATGATCAAGGAGATATTTATTTAGGGGAGTATAAGGGATTATATTGTGTTCCTTGTGAGTCTTTTTGGACAGAGAGTCAACTTATAGATGGAAAATGTCCTGACTGTGGTAGGGAAGTATCTATGGCGACAGAAGAAGCATATTTTTTTAGAATGAGTAAGTATTCTAAATGGTTAGAAGAGTATATTGAGAGTAATCCTAGATTTATAGAACCGGAATCTAGAAAAAATGAGATTATGAATAATTTTATAAAGCCTGGTTTACAAGATTTATGTGTATCTAGAACTAGTTTTAAGTGGGGGATTCCTGTAACTTTTAATGATAAGCACGTTATTTATGTATGGATAGATGCACTTTCTAATTATATTACTTTTTTGGGTTATAATCCAAATGGGGAGAGCGGTGAATTATTTAAGAAATATTGGCCAGCAGATATTCATTTAATTGGGAAAGATATTTTGAGATTTCATACGATATATTGGCCTATTATGTTACACGCTTTAGGTGTATCTATGCCTAAACATATTTTTGGTCATCCTTGGATGTTATTTGGTAATGATAAGATGAGTAAATCTAAGGGTAATATTGCTTATGCTGATGATTTGGTTAATAAATATGGGGTGGATGCGATTAGGTTTTATATGATTCACGAAATGCCCTATGCAGCTGATGGGACATATGTTGAGGATTTATTAATTGATGCAATTAATGGAAATTTAGCAAATGTTTTAGGGAATTTAGTTAATAGAACGATTGGAATGGTAAATAAGTATTTTTCTGGTGTAGTTATTAATGAGGGAGTATCTAGTGATGAAGATAAGGATTTAATTAATATGGTTTTATCTTTAAAGGATAGAATTGATGAGAATATTGATAAGTTTAGAATAGCTGATTCTTTGGAAAATATTTTTGATATTTATAGAAGGTGTAATAAATATATTGATGAGACTACTCCTTGGGTTTTGGCAAAGGATGATAGTATGTATCCTCGATTATCAACGGTTTTATATAATTTAATTGAGGCTATAAGGATTGCAACGGTATTCTTGCAAGCATATTTACCAGATACGGCAAAGAGTATTTTTGAACAAATAAATACTGATATTACAGGTATTGACAGTGTATATGAGTTTGGAAAATATGTTAGTGGAACAAAGGTTACAGATGCGAAGGCTTTATTTATGAGAATAGATAAAGATAAATAGATGTTTTTGATATTAAAAGAGCAATTTGTAGATTGCTCTTTTTCGACATATTTCTTTTGACAGATATTGTAAAATATAGAAGAATATTGATATTAATGTTTACTTATTAGATATTCTTTGATATATTTGAGTTGTGCAGGGCAATAGTTTAGAAAGGATGGAAGGCAATGCCAGATAAAAAACACGCCGAACGGGCAATACTAATATACTTTGGAGTTTTACTTTTAATGGTAATAAGTCATTTGATAAGAAGTAAATCTGTAATTGATTTAGTATATTTGGTAGTAGTAGTAAGTTGTGTTTTAAAGTTTTTTATTATTGTAAGAGATAATAAAGAATAGGAGTTGTTATGTTTATTGATACACATTGTCATATTAGTAGTGAAGACTATGATAATATTTCAGAGGTGATTGAAAATATTTTTGGTGCGGGCGTTAGGAAGATTATTACTAATGGTTGTAATTTAACTACTAATAAAGAGGTATTGGAAATAGTTAAGGATTATTCAATTGTTTATGGTGCTTTGGGATTTCATCCGACAGAACTAGATGGGGTGACTGAAGCTGATTTTGAGTGGCTAATTAGGCATATTAACAATGATAAAATAGTGGCAATTGGAGAGATTGGATTGGATTATCACTATGATAATACAGATAGAGAAAAGCAAAAATGGGCTTTTAGGAGACAGTTAGAAATTGCTCAAAAAAATAATTTACCTGTAATTGTTCATAGTAGAGATGCGATAAGAGATACTTATGATATTTTGAGTGAATATAAACTTAAAGGGAGTATTCACTGTTTTAGTGGTAGTTTAGAAATGGCAGAGGCTTTTATTAAACTTGGTTATATGATTGGAGTAGGGGGAGTAGTTACCTATAAGAATGCTAAGAATATTGTTAATGTTATAAAAAATGTTTCTTTGGAATATATTTTATTGGAAACTGATTCACCATATTTAACTCCAGAATCTAAAAGAGGAGAAAAAAATAGTCCTTGTAATATTCCTCTTATTGCTCAGAAAATTGCTGATATTAAAGAGGTAGATGTTTCTTTAGTAGCAAAAACCACCGGTGATAATGCAAGGCGATTATTTGACAAATTATAAAGAATGTGTTAGTATTATATTACCTAAAAAAATATATGAGGTGATTAAGTTATGAGAAGAACAGTATCTAACTTATTAATAGTTGGACTTCAAGTATTAATAGTGGGACTATTTTTCGTGACAGTATTTGGGAATGAAGTTAATATTGCTAAGCATGTTAGCACTATTCATAATGAGAATTTGAATAAGATTGCTACTTCGGTATCTATTTTGTTTGAGGAAGAAGAAGTAACTGATGAAATGGAAGATTTTTCATTGGAGGAGTTACCTTCTGCTACAATAGAGGAAGAAGTAGTTGATGTAGATAAAGAAGTTAAGAATGACTTTGCTCCGGTTAAAGAAGAGGTTAAGAGTACACCATTATATTCAATAGATGCTAGTAAATATAGTGATAATGTAAGTAATGGTTTTAAAGTTACTGAGGGTAATAAGGAATATGATGTTACTGGCAAGGAATTTGATGTGGTGGTTGCAGTTATTGCATCAGAATTTGATAAGAATTTGAATGATGCTTTGGCTGTTGTTTCAGTTATTCTTAATAGATGTGATTCTTCTGAATGGGTTAGATGGGCTGGTAGTGGACCATATCAACAGGTTATTATGAAGAATCAGTTTGAGGTGTATTTTAAGGGAATGTATCTTGATTATATGCCTGGTGGTAGTAAGTATGGTAGTGAGAAGTATAATGTAGCTAAACAGGCTTTAATTGATGGTTTGAATGGTATTAGAAATAATAAATATACTGGATTTAGAGCTTGGTGGGTTACTAGTTATAGTGATAAATATATTGTAACTGGTGGAAACAGGTATGGTTATAAATAAGAGTGGACTGAAGTTTTATTTCAAGACATTCTTTTTTCTTGACATTGAAAATATTTATTTATAAAATATTTATTGAGTTGGATTATAAGGATGTGATTTGATATGAAGAATTTTGAATTTAAGAAGTCTTTAGGTCAGAATTTTATAAGTGATGAGAATATTGTAAACAAAATTGTTGATAGAGCAATGATTGACAAGGATACGTTGGTTATAGAGATTGGTCCTGGAGCTGGTTCTTTATCTAAAAAGATTGTTCCATTAGCAGGATATGCAATATTATATGAGATAGATAAGAGATTAAAGGAAATATTAGAAAGAGAATTAGCAATGTATGATAATTATAAAATAATATTTAATGATTTTTTATTACAGAATGTTAAGAAGGATATTGAGGGGTATAAATATGGTAAAATTTATGTAGTTGCTAATTTACCATATTATATTACTAGTCCAATAATAATTAAATTGTTGAAGGAGATATATCCGGATAGAATTGTTATTATGGTACAAGAAGAGGTGGCTTTAAGATTATCTGCAAAAGAGGGATCAAGAGAATATGGAATGATATCTTGTTTATTGGGTTCTAAATATAATATTACAAAGTTATTTAAGGTTAATCGTGGTAGTTTTCAACCGGTTCCAAATGTAGATAGTGCAGTGATTATGTTAGATAAACATAATGATTATGTGATTAATGATATTGATAAATATGAAAGGTTATTAAAAGATGCTTTTCAGTTTAAGAGAAAGAATTTAAAAAATAATTTATATAATTATGATTTAGTTAAGATAGGAGAAATTTTAAATAAATATAATTTATCTTTAACTAATAGGGCTGAAGAAATACCTATTAAAGTATTTGTAGAAATAGTTAATAATATATAGAGAGTTACTTAGGTAACTTTTTTAATAATTTGTTTTTTTTCTCATATACTTTATTAGGTGATAGTAGATGTTTAATATAGGTGATTATGTAACTAGAAATTCTTATAATAATGATATTGTTTTTAAAATTATTGGGATTAAAGGGGATATATATTATTTAAAGGGTGTATGTGTGAGGTTGTATGCGGATAGTTTTAAGGATGACTTGGTATTATGTGATGATGATAATGAAACAGATAGTTTTAGACCTAGTATTGATGAATATCGTGATTTAGATAGAAATGAATATTTTTATTTACCTGGTAGAATATTACATTTAGATGGTGATGAGGATTATTTGGGGAAGTGTATGGCTTTTTATAAAAAAAATAAACTTAAGGCGTATGGATTGTATGTTAAGGAAAATGAGATGGCTATGCAATTGAATAGTTTATTAAAAAAATATAATCCGGATATTTTAGTGTTAACAGGGCACGATTCTTTTTCGAGAAATAAACGTGAAAAATATAAAAATACTTCAAGTTTTGTGAATGCAGTAACAGAAGCCAGAAATTATGAAAAGTCACATGAGAAATTATTTGTTATAGCTGGTGCTTGTCAATCTAATTATGAAGATTTAATTAAAGCTGGAGCTAATTTTGCTTCTAGTCCTAAGAGAATTAATATTCACGCCTTAGATCCAGCAATTGTTGCTGCTTGTCTTTCATTTTCAGATAAAAATGAAAATATTAATATAATAAAAATTTTAGATAAAACTAAGTATGGATCGGACGGTATGGGGGGAATAATTACCAAAGGTTCAATGTATATAGGGTATCCGAGATAATGAATATTAGGCAAATTAAAAGTTATTTGGCTAGTAAGATAGGATGTCATATTGTAGTAATATATTATGGTAGTAGAAATAGAAAAGAAAGGTACGAAGGGATAGTTTTTCAGGTATACTATAATATTTTTACAATGAAATTATGTACTGGAGAAATAAAAAGTTTTAGTTATAAAGATATTTTAACAAAAACTATTCAAATATATATATAAATGAAGTCAAATTACTTGACTTTTTATGTGGAAATGAATTAAAATGTAATTAGAAAATGTTATTTTCTAGAGGAGGAGTGTAAGCAGAATGAAAATTACTTCAGTTACAGTTAAAAAAATTGACAAAGAAAATTCAAGAATGAAAGGAATAGCTTCAGTACTAATTGACGATTGCTTTGCAGTTCATGATATTAGAATTATTGAAGGTGATAATGGTTTATTTATCGCTATGCCAAGTAGACCTACATCTACTGGTGGATATAGAGATATAGCACACCCAATTAATTCTGAAACACGTCAAATTTTTGAAAAAGAAATAATTGAAGCTTATGAAAAAGCTGAATAAACACCGTATGGTGTTTTTTTCTGGTCTATAATCTAATATTTAACATATATATTATTAGGGGAATGATAAATATAGAAGAAAGGATGAGAAAATGGATACGGTTAAGGAAATAGAAGCAACTTTTAGTCATGGAATCACTCTTGCAGAGAGGAAAAATATTGTGGTAACTGGAGTCAAGAAAATAGAAAGCTTTGATAGTGAAGAATTTTTAATGGATACTACTTTAGGTTTTCTTGATATAAAAGGGAGTGATTTAGAAATAGTTAAATTGGATACATATCAGGGTAATGTGTCAATTAAGGGAAAGATTGATAGTATGATTTATATGGATCAGGGTAATGGAAAAAATAAAGAGGAATCTTTTTTAGGAAAATTATTTAAATAATGGAACTTAATATACAAATATATTCTTTGATTGTTTCTTTAGTTTTTGGTATGTTATTTTATTTTTTATTAGATTTGTTTAATAAGTTTAATAAAAAATTGAAATTAATATTTAAGATAGTATTTTCAATACTTTTTGTGCTGCTAATGGCAATAGGATATTTTGGTATTTTGCTTTATATTAATAATGGGTGTATACATATATATTTTTTATTATCAATAGTGGTTGGTTATTTAATTGTTTATTTAATTATAAAAAAATGGTTTACATATAAAAAGAAAAATAATAAATTGTAGGTTTAATATGATTGTTATTTGATAAAAGTCGTGTTATAATCATTGTGTGTAGATAGACAAAAGGCGGTGATAGTGTGAATAAGAAAAAAAGAAAAAGAAAAGCATCAGGACATAAGATTAGAATTTTTTTAGCTTTTGTAGTATTTGGCACTATTATGATTACACTTGGTTATAATTTATTTGATAATGTTTTAGCAATTAACAAGATGAAGAATGAGAAGGTAGAACTTAAAAAAAAGATAGAGACTTTAGAGAAAGAAAAAAAAGTATTAGAGACAGATATTCTTAAATTAAATGATCCGGATTATATCGCTAAATATGTTAGAGAAAAATATTTTTATTCAAAAGAGGGAGAACTTATTTTAAGAATTGATGATTAGTAAATGATTTATAAAAAAAGGCGATTTTATTTTTCGCCTTTTTCTTTGCTTTCTTTTTTAGTAGTTTTCTCTGTTTTTGGTTTTTCAACTTTTTCAGTTTTTTCTTCTGATTCAGTGTTTTCTTCTTTTCTTTTTAAGTGTCCATTAGCTACTAATTCGTCAATTTCTTCTTTGGTAATTGTTTCTTCTTCAAGAAGGGTTTCAGCAATTAGTTTTAATAACTTTTGGTTTTCTTTAAGAATTTTTTTACTTTTTTCGTAACAACTGTTGATAATACTGCGCATTTCTTCATCAATTTCGTGAGCTACAGTATCTGAAAAGTTTTTATTTTTGTTGTAGTCTCTTCCTAGGAAGGTATTTTCATCTGGTTCGTCTAGCATCATAGGTCCTAGTGATGACATACCATATTCAGTTACCATTTTTCTTGCAATATTGGTGGCTTTTTTGAAGTCATCGTGAGCCCCGGTAGTTACTTCATTAAATGTTAATTCTTCAGCTACACGTCCTCCGAGTAATCCACAAATTGCATCTAATAATTCTTTTTTTGTATAATTAAAGGTATCTTCTTTTGGTGTCATCATTGTATATCCACCGGCATGTCCTCTTGGAATAATAGTTATTTTTTGTACTTCGTTAGCACCATCTAATTTTAATCCAAGAACTGCGTGACCGGCTTCGTGATAGGCTACTAATTTCTTTTCTTTTTCGGTATATTTTCTTGTTACTTTAGCTGGTCCCATTAAAACTCTATCAGTGGCTTCATCAATTTCTGCCATTGTTATAGCTTTCTTATTTCTTCTTACTGTAAGTAGGGCAGCTTCGTTTAGTAAGTTTTCTAGATCTGCTCCAGAAAATCCAGGTGTTCTTTTTGCTAGGTTTTCTAGAGTGATTGATTTATCTAAAACTTTGTTTTTAGCGTGTACTGCTAATATTTCTTTTCTTGCTTGTTTGTCTGGCAAGGAAACTGTTACTTGTCTATCAAATCTTCCTGGTCTTAATAGGGCAGGATCTAGGACATCTGGGCGGTTAGTTGCAGCCATAATGATTATTCCTTCGTTAGCTCCGAAACCATCCATTTCAGTTAATAATTGGTTTAGGGTTTGTTCTCTTTCGTCGTGGCCACCACCTAATCCGGCTCCTCTTTGACGTCCTACGGCATCGATTTCATCAATGAATATTAGACAAGGGGCGTTCATTTTTGCTTGTTTAAACATATCTCTTACACGTGAGGCACCAATACCTACGAATAATTCTACGAAATCAGATCCACTTATGTAGTAGAATGGTACTTTAGCTTCACCAGCAACAGCTCTTGCTAATAATGTTTTACCAGTACCTGGAGGGCCTACTAGTAGTATTCCTTTTGGTATTCTAGCACCCATACTTTGATATTTTTTAGGGTCTTTTAAGAAGTCGATTAATTCAGCAACTTCTTGCTTTTCTTCGGTTAGTCCCGCAACATCTTTGAAGGTTGCTGTTTTTTCTCCACTTACTAGAACTGCTTTACTTCTTCCAAAGTCAAGTGATGATTTTCCGCTAGCTCCAAGTTGTTTTGTAAATAACCAGATAATGGCTCCACCAAGGATTAATATTGGAACATATTCGATGACAATTGTTAGAATTGAAGATGTTTCAGGATCTTTTTCAATTGATAGTTCAAAGTTGCCGTTTTCTTCAGCGTCAACTATTTTTTTCATAAATTCTTCGGATACTGGTAAATATACGATAAAGCTTTCATTTTCTTTGTAGTCTTTTAATTTACCGGTAACTTCATAGTTTTTAGATTTAACTTTAGTGATAATTTTTAATTCACTTATTTTATTTTCATCTAGATTGCTAATAAATTCACTGGCAGTGAGTTTATTAACGATTGCGCCTTTTAAATTAACGATTATCATGCATGCTATGATGAATACTAGCAAGAAGATGTATGGCGTTAAGTTATTTTTCTTTTTCATTGTTATATGTATATTCCTCTCTTTCTTTGTGACTAGTTAGTATTATATCACATATTTCATTATTTTTAACATTATATTTTGATTTTTTTATATTTGGAATCCATAATATTTGATCTTTAGCATCTACTAGTAGGGGATAAGTGTGACGGAGACTTTTAGGTATTTTATTTTCAATAAAAATATCAGAAACTTTCTTTTTCCCATTTAATCCTAGGACATACATATAGTCGCCATCTTTTTTATTTCTAATGTATAGTGGGAGTGTAATATCTTTCTTGTTTAGTCTGCATACATCGTTTCCATCGCTACTAATATTTTTAACTTCAGTAATTTGAATGTTGCTCATAATAATATTGTTTTTGAATAGAATTTGGTAATCTTCTTTTAAGTTATCTTTTTTGATAAATGATAGGTTGTGGTAACATTTTTGAGCAAGATAATTATTAGGAAGTGTAATATATGAATTTGGTTTATTGTTATTTATTAGTGAGATAATGCTGGTGATGTGACGATCTTTTATAATGTTAGCATTATTATCATATATTTTACTTAGTATATAGAAAATAATATTTTTTTGCATAAATGGATGTATTTTATTAAAATTATCTATGTTTAAAATATTATTTTTATATATTTTATCTAATTCTTTTATAGTGATGTCTTCAATAAAGTTATAGTATTCTTGAAGAGTGTTTGAATATTTTAAAAATTTTAATTGTATTTGAGAATCTTCTTCCTTTAATAAGGGGACAATATTTTTTCTAATTCTGTTTCTTGTATATGTAGTATCCTCATTAGTGTTATCAAGATAATATTTAATATTATTTTCTTGGTTGTATTTTAAAATATCTTTTTTGGTTAATGATAGTAGTGGTCTTATGATGGTATAGTTTGCTAGGCGAGAATACATTTTTATTCCGGCATATCCTTCAAGGTTGGATCCACGAATTATTTTCATTAATACGGTTTCAATTAAGTCATCTCCGTGATGAGCTAGAAATAATGAATGTGAATGATATTTATTTAAGAGTTCTTCATAAAAAGAATATCTTTTTTTTCGAGCTTCATTTTCAAAGTTTTTTTCTTGATAGTTATTAATCTTTAAACATTCGAAAATAATATTGTTTAATTTGCAGTATTCTTTTAAATAGACTTCTTCTTCGATACTTTGTTTTCTTATGTTGTGGTTAATGTGGGCACAGACAATCTTTTTCTTAGTATTATTTATTAAAAGATGTAGTAGTGCCATTGAGTCTGGACCTGCTGAAGTACCTACGATAATATATTCATCTTTAATTGGAATTTTTTTAATCAAATTATCAATAGACATATGACCTCCTTTTATGAGTGTATTATAGCAAATTATTTTTTATAAGTAAATAAAGATAGATAAAGAGATTATGGGAAAATATGATAATTGTTTATTATTTGAATTTAGTAATCTTAGAGAAAGAAAAGTTACTAAAAAGTTGATTTGCTCTTTTCAAATAGTAAAAAGTTTGATAGAATATAGTGTAAGTATATGTGACATAGAGGCATACATAAGAGGTGAAGTAATATGGGTAAAGTTATAGCAGTTGTTAATCAAAAAGGTGGAGTTGGAAAGACTACGACGAGTATTAATTTGTCAGCCTCTTTAGGAATTCTTGGTAAAAAAGTATTATTAATTGATTTAGATCCGCAAGGAAATGCTACGACAGGTGTTGGTATTGAAAAGAAGAATTTAGACAATAGTATATATGAGGTATTGACTTTTAAGAGTGAGATTGAAAAGGCTATTATTAAGACAAAAAGTGTTAATTTAAGTATTGTTCCAGCTTATTTAAATTTAGCTGGGGCGGAGATGGAATTGATTGAGTTAGAGAGAAAGTATCGTGATACGGATCAAAAGTTTAATCGTGTGATGCGTCTTAGAGATGAGTTAGAGAGAGTTAAGGATAAGTATGATTATATTTTAATAGATTGTCCACCATCTTTGGGAATTCTTACTACGAATGCTTTGGCTGCTGCTAATTCAGTGCTTATACCTGTTCAGTGTGAGTATTATGCGTTAGAAGGAATTATGCAACTTATTAATACTATTATGTTAGCACAGAGAAAGGTTAATCCTAATTTAGATATAGAAGGTGTACTTTTAACAATGTTAAGTGTTAATACTAATTTGGGTTTGGAAGTAATTAGTAGTATAAAAGAATTTTTTAAGGAAAGGGTTTATGATACGATAATACCAAGATTAATTAAGTTAGCTGAGGCTCCTAGTCATGGTAAGACAATATTGGATTATGATCCTAGAGGAAAGGGAACAAAGGCATACCTTAATTTAGCTAAGGAGGTAATTGAAAGAAATGGAACAAAAGAATAAGGCTTTAGGTAGAGGACTTGAGCAATTATTTGCAAGTGAGGTTTTAGATTTTGATTCTTTTGAATCAAATATAATGGATTCGGTAGATAAGGATGATATTATTCAGATAAAATTATCTGATATTAGGAGTAATCCTTATCAGCCTAGGAAGACTTTTGATAAGGATGCATTGCAGGAATTAGCAGATTCTATTAAAAATTATGGCGTTTTTCAACCGGTAATAGTTAAAAAGAGTATTAAAGGATATGATTTAGTTGCTGGTGAACGTCGTGTAAGGGCTTCAAAATTAGCAGGTCTGGAGACGATTCCGGCTATTGTAAAGGATTTTTCTGATGATATGATGAGAGAAATAGCTTTACTAGAAAACTTACAAAGAGAGAATTTAACAGCAATTGAGTTAGCTTGGGCTTATAAAGGAATAATTGATAGTTTACATATTACACAAGACGAGTTAGCGGTTAAGTTAGGAAAAAGTAGAAGTGGTGTGACAAATGTTTTAGGACTACTTAGATTACCTGCAAAGGTTCAGGATATGATATTGGAAGGAAAAATATCTATGGGACACGCTAGAGAACTTAGTAAGTTAGAGGATCGTGAGAAAATATTGGAATTAGCTGATAAGATAGTTAAAGAGAATTTATCAGTAAGGGATATTGAAAATATGTCTAAGGATGATGTTTTAAAGAAGAAGAATCCTATTAAGAGAAGTGTAAATAATAATCAGTATGATTATGTTGAGAAGGAATTAAGAGAATTTTTTGGTACAAAGGTAAAGATTGCTAATAAAAAAATTGAAATAAATTTTGAAAATAGTAATGATTTAGATAGAATTTTAGAAATTATGAATGTAAAGATTAATTAGGTTATCCGAAGGGGTAATCTTTTTTTGAGTTTAAGTCATTAAATTCGGATAATGGGGTTGGATCTTACTTTTAAATTTTTATTGTGGTAGTATTTTAAGTGCCAAGCAAAAAGTAACAGATAAAAATAAAATAAATTTTGAGGATAAAAATTGTCGAAATTTCTATATTAATATTTGTTGCTATGGTTGCTTGTGGGTATTATAATATATATATGTAAGTGATTACTAGATTGTGAGGTGTTAAGATGTTTGGAAATGTCAAGTGGTTCAATAATGAAAAGGGGTATGGCTTTATTGATTATGCTCAAGATGAAGATATCTTCGTTCATTATTCTGCTATTAAACAAGAAGGCTATAAGACGTTATCTGAAGGTCAAAGGGTAGAGTTTGATCTAATAGAAACTCCTAAAGGTTTACAAGCAATTAATGTTAGACCGTCTTCTTCAGAAAAAGTTATGTAGTTACAAAATAAGGGTTGATGATTCAACTCTTATTTTGCTTAATAAAAGTTATTGACAAAATGAAGTGTTTGTGATATATTCTAGTTAGCACGAAGGTGTTTTTATTTTGAATTAATTTGGAGGTTTTTATGAAAAAAGAAGAAAAGCAAGCAGTAACTGATGTAAGTACTAAAAGTAGAAAAAAATATGTTGCTGAGAAAAAAAATGTAAAAAAAGAAAAAAAGAATGGAAATGTATTTAAGAGAATTGGTGGGTACTTTAGTGGTGTAGCAAAAGAAATTAAAAGAATAAGATGGACTAATAGGAAGGATTTAGTTAAGTATTCTGTAGCGACAGTTGTATTTGTATTATTTTTTGGATTGTATTTTTATGTGATTGATTGGATAGTATTGTTAGTAAGGAGTTTGGCGAAGTAATGAAAGAATGGTATGTAGTTAATACGGTTAGTGGATATGAGTATAAGGTTAAAGAAAAACTTGATATGATGATTAAAAATTCTGCAGATATTCAGAAGAGTATTTTCAGAGTAATTGTACCAGAGCAAACAATTGTTGAATATAAAGATGGAGTAAAGAAAGAAAAAATCAAAAAGATGTTTCCTGGATATGTATTAGTGGAAATGATTATGTCTGATGAGGTGTGGTTTATTGTAAGAAATACACAGGGAGTAACTGGATTTATTGGTTCTTCAGGTAAAGGGGCTAAACCTATTCCATTATTACCAGAAGAAGTAGATAGAGTATTGTCTAATATGGGAATGTCTAGAATTGATTTGGCAAATGATTTGGCAACTGGTAAGAAGGTTAAGATAACTGATGGACCATTTAAGAATATGGTTGGTAGGGTAAGTTCTTATGACTTGGAAAAGAAAAAGGTTGAGTTGCTACTAGATTTATTTGGTCAAGAAACTTCTGTTGAAGTTGAACTTTCACAAATTGAGAATTTGAAATAAAAACATAGTATTAAAAAGATTAGTATTCAGTAGATTAAATTTTATATAGATAGAGATTTTTGGTATTAGAATACTAATCTTATTTTATTGTTTAGTTTTTTGTGATATACTGGTAATGGTGAATTTAATGAAAAATTATTATGAGTTATCTAGGAGAGAACGAGATAATTATAGGACCGAATTTAGAAATCTTGAAGTTAATAGAAAAATTAATATTCTTAAAGTGATTACATTGGGATTATTTATTTTATGTGCATTTGTGCCAGCGATATTATTTATTATTGGTGGTTCTCGAGAATGGGTAGTAAATCTAATTGAAATATTTAAGATAATTGGTTCTGTAGATTTATTTATTTTGGTTATAGTAACGGGGATATTTAATTCTTCTTTCAAGAAATGGCTGATTAATAAGTATAATATTAGGTATTAAATTGAGTCACTTATTGGGATATATTGTAAATATTAGTAAAATGATGAAAAAAGTTGTTGATTTTTAAAAAAGAATATGGTATATTATTGACGCGACTGTGTATTATTATATAGTTAAGTAAGTTAAGTGGGAGGCTGCGGACGGCTATTATGACCACTCGCGAAAAAAGATACATTTATATAGGAGGTGTTTTTCGTGGCAAAAGCAATTACAAAGAGAATAAAGTTACAGATACCTGCAGGTAAAGCAACACCAGCTCCACCAGTTGGAACGGTTTTAGGACCAGCAGGAATCAATTTACAAGAGTTTTGTACTAAGTTTAATGATGCTACTAGAGATAAGATGGGGGATGTATTACCAGTTGAAATTTCTATTTATGAAGATAGAACATTCGATTTTGTATTAAAGACTCCACCAGCTGCTTTTTTGTTAAAGAAGGTTGCTAAGGTTAAATCTGGTGCAGCAAAGGGTGAAACAGTAGCTACTATTAGTAAAGCTCAATTAAGAGAAATAGCAGAAACTAAGTTACCTGATTTAAATGCTTACGATGTAGAGGCTGCTATGAAAATAGTAGAAGGTACTGCTCGTAACATGGGAATTAAGATAGAAGATTAATAATATTACATATAGGTTTATACCTATGTGGAAGGATTTAGTCCGCAAGACCACATAAGGAGGATATTATGAAGAAGAGTAAAAGATATGCTTCTGTATTCGAAAAGGTTGAGAAGAATAAACTATATTCAGTAGATGATGCTGTTAAATTAGTTAAAGAAACTTCTAACTCTAAATTCGATGAGACAATTGAAGTTGCAATGAATTTGAATTTGGATACTAAGAAAGCAGATCAACAATTAAGAGGTGCTATTGTTTTACCAAATGGTACAGGAAAGCAACAAACAGTATTAGTCCTTGCAAAAGGAGATCAAGCTAAGGCTGCAAAAGAGGCTGGGGCTGATTATGTTGGTGATGTTGATATGATTACAAAAATTGAAAAAGAAAATTGGTTTTCATATGATGTAATTATAGCAACTCCAGAGATGATGCCATTGTTAGGTAAAATTGGTAAAATTTTAGGACCAAAAGGACTTATGCCAAATCCTAAGACTGGTACAGTTACTATGGATGTAGCAAAGGCGGTAAATGATACTAAAAAAGGTAAAGTTGAATATAGAACAGATAGTTATGGTAATATTCACGGTATCATTGGTAAAGCAAGTTTTGATGAAAATTTGTTAGTGGAAAATTTAAAGGCATTTGTTAATGCAATTTTAAAGATTAAACCAGCTACCGTTAAGGGAAATTATGTTAATAATATTTCTATTTCATCTACGATGGGTCCTGGAATTAAACTTGATTTAAATTCATTTGACAAATAGTAAATGTTATTATATAATAATGATTGATTTGAGAAATTATGCCAAAGACAGTAAGGACGGATGTTTAAAAATCTTACCGAGGAATAAAAATAATTATGTTTTTTAGTCCTCGTATGAGGACTTTTATTTATGGCATAGGAAAGGATGTGAAGATAGGTGGCAAATGCAAAGATTATTGAACAAAAAGCAACAGTAGTTTCAGAGATTAAAGATAGATTTGAAAATGCAAAGTCTGTTGTAATGTTTGATTATCGTGGACTTAGTGTTTCAGAGGTTACAGAACTAAGGAAAAAGTTAAGAGAAAATGGTGCTGATTATAAGGTATACAAAAATACTTTAACAAAAAGAGCCCTTGATGAGCTAAATATTAATATGGATGAATATTTAGCAGGACCTAGTGCTGTTACTTTTGGTACAGATGAACTTTCAATAGTTAAGATTTTGAATGATTTTTCAAAGGAACATCAAGCTTTAGAATTAAAAGCAGGTATTATTGAAGGTAAGGTTGCTTCATTAGAAGACTTGAAGAGATATGCGGCAATTCCATCAAGAGATATGCTATTAACTATGTTAGCAGCAGGTCTTATGGGAACTGTAAGAGACTTATCTATATGCTTAGATTTATATACTAAGGAAAAAGAAAATAATTAATTTATAAGGAGGAGAAAAAAATGGCTAAATTAAATAGAGATGAATTTATTAGTGCTTTAAAGGAAATGTCAATTCTTGAAATTAAAGAATTAGTTGATGCAATGAAGGAGGAATTTGGTGTTGATCCATCAGCAGTAGCTGTTGCTGCTGGTCCAGCTGCACAAGCTGTTGAAGAAGGTCCATCAAAAGTTAATGTAGTATTAACAGCTGCTGGTCCAAATAAGATTGCAGTTATTAAAATCGTTAGAGATATTACTGGTTTAGGATTAAAAGAAGCTAAGGATATCGCTGATAATGGTGGAAACGTTAAAGAAGGCGTTGACAAAGCTGAAGCTGAACAACTTAAAGCACAATTTGAAGAAGCTGGAGCTACTGTAGAACTTAAGTAGTTTATGAACCTAGAAATAGGTTCTTTTTTTATTAGATAAGGAAAATAGAGAAAAAAATGATAAATAATAAATAATTCGTTGACTTTTTACTTTTATGGTGTTAACATTATATATTGGTAACACGTCTTTTTAGGCGTGGAAATCTTTAAAAATTTTGGTATTGGGGTGAAAAATTAATGGCTTACAAAATAAAGCAAAGCGGTGATTATAGGGAGAGAAGAAATTTCTCTATGATTAAGAATTCATTGGAACTTGATAATTTGTTGCAGATTCAAAAGGAATCATATCAATGGTTCGTTACAGAAGGGGTTAAGGAGGTACTTGAAGATTTTTCTCCAGTGGAAAGTTTTTCTGGAAGTCTATCTTTGGAGTTTAACGATTATGTATTTGATACGCCAAGATATTCAATTAAGGAGTGTAAGGATAGACAAATAACTTATGCTGCTCCATTAAAGGTTCAAACAAGATTGTTTAATAATGAGACAGGTGAAGTTAAGGAACAAGAAATTTTCTTGGGAGATATGCCTTTAATGACTGATAGTGGAACTTTCGTTATAAATGGTGCTGAAAGGGTTGTTGTATCGCAATTAGTTAGATCTCCTAGTGTGTACTTTTCTAAAGAAGTAGATAAGAATGGTAAACCTGTATTTGCTTCAAAGGTTATACCTACTAGAGGTACATGGTTAGAATATGAAACAGATGCAAAGGATGTTTTGTATGTAAGAATAGATAGAACTAGAAAGGTTCCACTTACAACATTACTTAGGGCATTTGGTCTTTCTAGTGATAAAGATATTCTTGATTTATTTGATAATAATGAATATTTAAAAAATACGATTGAAAGAGATTCTACAAAAAATACAGATGAAGCTTTGATTGAAATTTATGAAAAATTAAGACCAGGTGAACCAACAACTTTAGATAGTTCTAAGAATCAATTAATTACTAGATTTTTTGATAATTTTCGTTATGATTTAGCAAAAGTTGGTAGATATAAGTTTAATCAAAGATTAAATATTACTGATAGATTAGTTGGTAAAGTATTAGCTCAAGATGTTGTTGTTGATGGAGAAGTTAAATTTACTGATGGTACTTTATTAACAAAAGATGTAGTTTTAGAATTGGATAAGTATTTAAAAGATGGATATGGATTAGAGGAAGCTAAGATTAATACAGATCTTAATCAAGATGGTACTATTCAAGTGTTATACGTATATTCTCCACTTAATCCAAAGAAAAAAGTTAAGATTATTGGTAATGATCAAAGACTTACAGTTAAAACTTTAACAATTTCTGATTTTTATGCCTCTGTATCATATTATTTAAATTTAATGGATGGTATTGGTCATGATGATGAGATAGATCATCTTGGTAATAGAAGAATTAGACAGGTTGGAGAATTGTTACAAAATCAATTTAAGATTGGTTTTAGTAGAATGGAGAGAGTTATTCGTGAGAGAATGACTACTCAAGATATGGAAACAGTTACTCCAAAAACGCTTATTAATATTAGACCAGTGACAGCTGTTATAAAGGAATTTTTTGGTAGCAGTCAGTTATCTCAATTTATGGATCAAGTTAACCCAATTGCTGAACTTACTCATAAGAGAAGATTATCGGCTTTAGGACCTGGTGGTTTATCTCGTGATAGAGCAGGTGTAGAAGTACGTGATGTTAATGCTTCACACTATGGTAGAATTTGTCCAATTGAATCTCCTGAAGGACAGAATATTGGACTTATTACTTCTCTTGCTAGTTATGCTAAAATTAATGAGTATGGATTTATAATGACTCCATATCGTAAAGTTGAAAATAAGAAGTTGACTGATCAAGTTGATTATTTGACAGCATCTGAAGAACAGGATTTCTATATTTCTCAAGCTACAGTTAATGTAGATGATAATAATTTTATTACAGATAGTACAGTATCTGGTAGGTATAATGGAGAAAATGTTATTATACCTGCTGAAAAAGTTGATTATATTGATGTTTCACCACAACAAGTAGTATCTATTACTACAAGTTTGATTCCATTTTTGGAACATGATGATGCTACTCGTGCATTGATGGGTGCTAATATGCAACGTCAAGCATTACCTCTTTTGTCAACAGAAGCACCTTATGTAGGTACTGGAGTTGAATATGTGGCTGCTAGAGATAGTGGAGCAGTAGTGGTAGCAAAGGCTGATGGTATTACTACTTACGTAGATGCAAAAAAGATTATTGTTAAGAATGCTAAAGGCGAAGATATTTATAATTTAACAACATTTGAGCGTTCTAATCAGGGTGAAACTGCTAATCAAAGGCCAATAGTAAGAGCTGGAGATAAAGTTAAGAGGGGTCAGGTAATTGCTGATGGTCCAAGTACTGATAAGGGTGAATTGGCACTTGGTAAAAATGTTGTAGTTGCTTTTATGACTTTTAATGGTTATAACTTTGAAGATGCGGTTATAATGAATGAGAGATTAGTTAAAGATGATGTTTATACTTCTTTACATATTGAAGATTATGAAATACAGTGTAGAGATACGAAGTTAGGACCTGAGGAAATTACGAGAGATATTCCAAATGTTGGAGAAGATGCAAGAAAGAATCTTGATGAGAATGGTATTATAAGAATAGGTACAGAAGTTAAAGAGGGAGATATTCTTGTAGGTAAGGTAACTCCTAAAGGAATGGCTGATTTAACTAGTGAAGAGAAACTATTACATGCAATTTTTGGAGAGAAAACTAGGGAAGTTAGAAATTCATCATTGACTGTTCCACATGGTGGAGATGGTATTGTACACGATGTTAAAGTTTATACAAAAGCGGATAATGATGAAATGCCTAGTGGTGTAAGTAAAGTTATTAGAGTATATATTATTCAAAAAAGAAAGATTCAAGTTGGAGATAAGATGTCAGGTCGTCATGGTAATAAGGGTGTTATTTCACTTATTTTACCACAAGAGGATATGCCATATTTACCAGATGGTAGACCGGTAGATATTATGTTAAATCCACAAGGTGTTCCTTCTCGTATGAATATTGGACAGATACTAGAACTTCATATGGGTATGGCTTGTAAAAAACTTGGAGTTTATATGGCTACACCAGTGCTTGATGGTGCAAAAAAGGATGATATTGAAAAGATGATGGCAGAGGCAGGAATGGATCCTGATGGAAAGACTGTTTTATATGATGGTAGAACAGGTGAGCCATTTGATAATCGTATTAATGTTGGTGTAATGTATATGATTAAGTTACATCATATGGTTGATGATAAATTACATGCAAGAGCTACTGGTCCATATTCACTTGTTACTCAACAACCACTTGGTGGTAAAGCACAATTTGGTGGACAGAGATTTGGTGAAATGGAAGTATGGGCACTTGAGGCTTATGGTGCTTCTCATGTATTACAAGAGATTCTTACTTATAAATCTGATGATGTTATTGGTAGAGTTAAAGTATATGAGTCTATTGTTAAGGGTCAATCGTTACCTGAACCAAGTATTCCTGAATCGTTTAGAGTTCTTATTAAAGAATTCCAAGCATTGGGACTTAATATTTCTGTTGTTAATAATGATGATGAAGTAGTAAGTATTAGTGAACTTGAAAAAGAAGAAGATGAGGATGATACTCCTTTATCTGAAGAAATTCAAAAACCTGAATTATTTAGAGATGATGATGAAGAAATGGATTATGATGATGAGCATGATGAAGAAGACGAGGACTCTGATGATGAGTTGGATTTGCCTTTAGAATATGATGATGGTGTAGATACTTTTGATGATTTTGATGATATGGGAGGTGATTTCTAATGTTAGAAGCAAATAAATTTAAAGCTTTAAAAATAGGAATTGCATCACCTGATGATATTAGAGCGTGGAGTTATGGTGAGGTTTTAAAACCTGAAACAATTAATTATAGAACTTTAAAACCTGAAAGAGATGGACTTTTCTGTGAAAAGATATTTGGACCAACACGTGATTATGAATGTAGTTGTGGTAAATATAAGAGATTAAGATATAAAAATATTGTATGTGATCGTTGTGGCGTTGAAGTTACAAAATCTAAAGTACGTAGAGAGAGAATGGGACATATTGAATTGGCAACACCTGTTAGTCATATTTGGTTTGTTAAGGGTATTCCTTCTTATATTGGACTTTGCTTGGATATGTCTCCAAGAGATTTGGAAGAAGTAATTTATTTCGTTTCATATGTAGTACTTGATCCAGGAGCTACAACTTTGATAAAGAAACAAACTTTATCAGATAAAGAGTATAGAGCCTACTACGAGAAGTATGGAAATACTTTTAGAGTTGGTATGGGTGCAGAAGCTATTAAGGAATTACTTAGTGAGCTTGATGTTGAAAAAGAATTAGAAACTCTTCAAAAGGAATTGGAAGGTGCTACTGGTCAGAAAAAACTTAGATTAGTTAAAAGATTAGATGTTCTTGATTCTTTTGCTAAGTCAGGTAATAAACCTGAATGGATGATACTAGAAGCACTTCCAGTTATTCCACCTGAATTAAGACCAATGATTCAATTAGATGGTGGTAGATTTGCAACTTCAGATTTAAATGATTTATATAGAAGAGTAATAAATAGAAATAATCGTTTAAAGAAATTAGTAGAGTTAAATGCTCCTTCAATTATTATTCAAAATGAAAAAAGAATGCTTCAAGAAGCTGTTGATTCATTATTTGATAATGGTCGTAGAGGTAGAAGTGTTACAGGAGCAGGAAATAGAGCTTTGAAGTCGCTTTCTAGTATGTTAAAAGGTAAACAGGGAAGATTCCGTCAAAACTTGTTAGGTAAACGTGTTGATTATTCTGGCCGTTCTGTTATTGTTGTTGGACCTGATCTTAAGATGTATCAATGTGGTATACCAAAGGAAATGGCCCTTGAATTGTTTAAACCTCATGTTATAAATGGTTTGGTAACTAAAGAGATAGCAAATAACATTAAATCTGCTAAAAAAATGATTGATACTAGAGATCCTAAGGTTTGGGATGTGGTAGAGGAAGTTATTAAGGAACATCCAGTTATGTTAAACCGTGCTCCAACGTTACATAGATTAGGTATTCAAGCATTTGAACCTAAGTTAGTATCAGGAAAGGCTATAAGATTACATCCATTAGTTACTACAGCATTTAATGCGGATTTTGATGGTGACCAGATGGCAGTCCACGTACCTTTATCTGAGGAAGCAAAAGCTGAAGCTAGAATTTTAATGTTAGGTGCTAATAATATTTTGTCTCCTAAAGATGGAAAACCTATTGTTACTCCTAGCCAGGATATGATTTTAGGTAACTATTATATTACTATGGAGAAACCTGGTCATGAGGGCGAAGGTAGAGTATTTAAGAATTCTAATGAAGCTATTATGGCTTATAATAGAAGAGAAGTTGATTTACATACAAGAATTGTTGTACCAGTAAATTCATTTAAACATAAAGTATTTTTGGATTCTCATAAGAATCAATATTTGGTTACAACTGTTGGTAAATTAATATTTAATGAAATTTTACCTGATTCATTCCCTTATGTTAATGAACCAAGTGATGAGAATATTGAAAAATATACTCCAAATAAATATTTTATTGCTCCAGGAGAAAATATACTTGAGAAGATAAAAGAAATTCCTAAAGCTTCAGCATTTAAGAAGGGTACTTTAGAGAAAATAATTGCGCAAATGTTTAAGAAGTATAAAACTACTGAAACTTCAATAATGCTTGATAAGTTGAAAGATTTAGGATTTAAATATTCTACTTATTCTGGTATTACTATAGCTGCTTCAGATGTTGTAACTAGTAAGAATAAGGATAAGATTATTGAAGATTCTGAGGCTGAGGTTAAGAAGATTAATAAACAGTATCAAAGAGGTTTAATTACTGATAAAGAAAGATTTGATTTGGTTATTAGTGTTTGGGATAAAGCTAAAAAGGATATTGAAAAAGAGCTTGAAGCTTATGCGAAGAGTGATGAGTATGAGGATAATCCAATATTTATAATGATGAATTCTAAAGCACGTGGATCTATTTCTAACTTCGTTCAGTTAGCAGGTATGCGTGGTATAATGTCTAAACCTAATGGAGAACCCGTAGAAATTCCTATTAAATCTTCATTTAGAGATGGTTTGTCAGTATCTGAATTCTTCTTATCTACACACGGTGCTAGAAAAGGTAGTGCTGATACAGCACTTAAGACAGCTGATTCTGGTTATATGACAAGAAGACTTGTTGATGTTGCTCAGGATTTGATTGTAAGAGAAGAAGATTGTGGTACAACTCAAGGTGTAGTAGTATCAGCATTTAAGGATGATAAAGATGGTATTATTGAACCATTATATGATAGAATATTAGGTAGATATACTAATAAGAAGGTAATTGACCCTAATACTAAAGAAATGATTATTGACAAAAATGAACTTATAACTGAGAATATTGCTGACAAGATTATTGCTGCAGGTATCGAAGAGGTTGAAATTAGAACTGTTCTTACTTGTAGAACTGATCATGGTGTATGTTGTAAGTGTTATGGTAGAAACTTGGCTACTGGAAATATTGTAGAAATTGGTGAAGCTGTTGGTACGATGGGAGCTCAATCTATTGGAGAACCAGGTACACAGTTAACAATGAGAACCTTCCATACTGGCGGTGTTGCTGGTGGAGATGATATTACACAAGGTTTACCTCGTGTTGAAGAGTTATTTGAAGCTAGAACTCCTAAAGGTAAGGCTACTATTGCGGAAATTGACGGAACAGTTTCTAAAATTGAAGATCAAAAAGGAAGAACTAAAATATTTATTAAGAATGCTAATGAGGTTAGAGAACATTTAACAGCATATGGTGCTAAATTGAGAGTTGAGAAGGGAGATAAAGTATCTGCCGGTGATAGACTTACTGAAGGTAATGCTAGTCCAAAAGAATTGTTAATGGTTACTGATCCTAATACAGTTCAACAGTATATATTAAAAGAAGTTCAGAAAGTATATCGTTCTCAAGGTGTTGATATTAATGATAAACACGTAGAGCTTATTGCTAGAAGAATGATTTCTCAGATTAGAATTATGGATTCTGGAGATACTAATTTCTTGCCTAGTACGGTAGTTTCTATTAATAAGTTTACTGAAGGTAATAAGGATGTAATTTTACAAGGTAAGAAACCTGCTATTGGACAACCATTATTACTTGGTATTACTAAATCTTCATTACAAACTGATTCATTCTTAGCTTCTGCTTCATTCCAGGAGACTACAAGAATTCTTACTGAAGCTGCAGTTAAGGGAAAAGTTGATAATTTACATGGACTTAAAGAGAATGTTATTATTGGTAAACTAATTCCTGCTGGTACAGGAGCTAAGGAATATATGGATATTGGTTTTTCATTAGAAAAAGAGTTTTTTGATGATGAACCTTCAGAAGTTTTAGAAGAAAAGTTTCTTGATTAATAGTTAATTAAAAGATCATTATGTGAAGTGGACTTATATAGTTTACTTCATATATGGTCTTTTTTTGTAAGTTAATTTGTAAAAATAAAAATTATATTTAAAAATTATTGACAAACATATTTCATATGTTATATTTGTATTATTGTATAAATATATGTAAAAATAGAGGTGTTTTGTTATGGCAACAAATGGACATAGGGGACGTTTTTCTGATCGATTAAGACTTATAAAGTTAAGGAAAAGGAAACGAGATTTAGATGAGGTTGATATGAGGGCATATTTTAATATTGTTAAAGTAATGGCGGCAATACCTTTAATGATATATGATAATATTATAGATAAAGATAATTTAAAAGTTGATAAATCTTCATTAGAGAAGTTAGATCTAAATAATTTATTTAAAGATACTGATGATGGAAAGAACATAGTTGATTTAAATAAGGAAGTTTATGTAAAGAATAAGAAAAGTAATGTTTCTTTTAAAAATAAAAATGTTGAGAAGAAGGAGACTTTAAAAAGTAATTCTTTTAATAATGTCTCTAAAGAGACAAGTAGAATTGAAGTGAATAGGTTAGAGAAGAAGATTATTGATAGAATTAAAAAAAATTTAATTATAACTGTAAATGAACTGGAAATTCTTAGGAATGATTTATATATTCTTAGTGAAATTAATAATGATACTGTAGAACTAGAAAAGTGTGAAAAAAATTTACGAGAAATTAAGCAATTACTTCATAAAGTAGATGCGTTAAAAAATAAGTATGATTATTTAAAGGATAATTATGACTTTGAATATATATTAGAACTGGATGATAGGCCTTTAATAGATGATATTATTGAATTAAAAAAGATAACTTCTGGGGATGAACAAAAGATGTTGGTAGAAGATTATAAATTACTTGATGTATATAAATATTTATATTTAAAAATTGATGCTTTACAGGATAATATGAGTGAGTATGAAGATTATAAGAATAAGCAGGTATTAGAATTAAAGGATAGAAATATTGATTTTAATGAGTTTAAAACTAGGGCGTATAATGTAGAATTAGAGAAAGAAAAATATGATTTATTTATTAAAGAACAAATGGATATGATGGATATGTTAAATAAAAATATGAATAAAATTAGTTCTACAGAAGCTGTTGATTATCATTTAAAAGGATTTGGACAACTACTTATTAATTCATTTAAGTATTTTAGTTTACTTATGTTAAGTCCTTTAAGAGGAATGATTCCTTCTATTGTTAGGGAGACAGTAACTACTAAAAATATTATAAGTAATTTATATCATAATTTAGTTTGGGAAGAGAAGAAGTATAGAGTTTATGAGACAGTAGATTATGGAAATAAAATTATGGAGGCAATTAATTCAGTTGATAATGCTAGTAGAATTGTTGATGAAACTTTGGAGGATATTGTAAATTTAAAAATTCAGTATAATCAGCAATTTAAGAGGTATCAGGGTGATATTAATGAGTATCGTGATGTTATTGGGAAACTTAATAATATGGAAAATAAGATAATGGGTAATAAGATAAAGATGGAAATAATAAAGAGACAAATGAAAGAACAGGAAAAGATTAATCAACAAAAGCTGTTGATGATTAGAAAATTAAATGAAGATGAAAAAATGGGAATAGTTAAGGATAATAAAAATAATTAAAAGAATGATCATTCTTTTAATTATTTGTTGTAAACTGTACAATTTTTGTTTAATATATTTCTTTGCTTTTTTCAAGATATTCATCAAATAGCGTCAGGCATTTTTCTCTATCTATTTGTTTAAGTTTTAGGAGATTTCCATCGGGGTTTTTAAGGTATGTATAGATAAAGTCATCTCTAAAACCAATTTTTTTGGCATCTAGATAGTCAGTACCATAATAAACTTCTTTAATGTTAGCCCAAATAATAGCTGATAAGCACATAGGGCAGGGATATCCGGTAGCATATAGGATACAATTAGATAAATCGTGAGTTTTTAATATTTCTCCAGCTTTTCTAATAGCCATTATTTCTGCGTGAGCAGTTGGATCGTGGTTTTCTAATACTAGATTAGAGGCTACACAAATTACCTTTCCATTTTTATCAGTAATAACTGCTCCGAAAGGACCACCTTTATTTTCATTCATATTACTTCTTGCTTCTTTAATTCCTAATTCCATTATTTCTTCCATATTATTAATCCTTTCTTTATATAATAATATTTTAACATATGTAGATAGATAATTAAATACTTTGATTGTAAAATATATTAAATTGCTTGAATATATATGACAATTGTGTTATACTTATTTTAATAGTAGGAGTATAAGATATGAATACTCGTTTTAATAGTGCTTTTAGGAGGATATTATGGAAAGTAAAAGTATAAAAATTGTTGATGAACACGGAATTGATAGAACCGCTAATGTAATATTTTCAATTGATGTAGATGGTAGTGATTATGTAGTATATTGGATTGAGAGAGATAATGAAAGTGATAATATTTTTGTTTCTAAGATAATTAAGAATATTGATGGTACTGCTAGTATGATTAATATTGAAGATTCTATGGAAAAAGCAAAGATTGCAGAAATTGTTAAGGAATTAATTACTTATTCAGTAAAGAGTGAGGATAACAATATTACTTCTCAAAATGTGGTTTTGCCTAGTGGAAAGAGTGTAGTTATTTCAACGATATTAATTAATAAAGAACAAAATATTAATGTTCAAAAGACATATATTACAACGGTAAAAAAGGCTGTTACTAAGGTTACGGAAGATTATTATAAAATAGATAATAGCAAAGAGGTAATTTTTGAGGATGTTCCTGTTTTTCCGATAGAAGATACTAAAAATGTTAATGATAATGCTCCTTCTGTATCTCCTGTAGTAAATGATACGATACCTGAAGTAAGGGAAGAGGTTAAATCTGCAGAGGTTGAACCGGTATCAGTTTTACCTGTACCGGAAGTGAAGATGGAAATGCCTAAAGCTACTATTCCTACGGAGATAAAGACTGATATAGTAACTCCTAGTATAGTTCCTCCAGTAATTGAACCGGTTTTAAATGAAGGAGTTTCAGTTGATAAGACTGTTAATATTATTTCTCCAGTAAAGGAAGAAGTAAAGCCTATTCCGCAACCAGTTACTCCAGATGTAAAAATACCAGATCCTATTCTTACACCTAATCAACCAGTAAATCCAATACCTGTGGTTAATGAACCAATAGTATCTCAAGCCCCAACGGTTAATAAATTAGTCTTTGATGGATCTAAGGAATCTAATTTAAATAAGGCTTTGGGTGAGGCAGTTAATGATAATGTAATGGTTACTTCAAATGTAGAACCTATTAGGGAATTTGGAGTTGATACGGTTAATACTGAGATTTCTAAGGAAGCGGTAGTTTCAGAAAATCCTTCTGTAGAGTCTAATAGTAAACCTAAGGTACTTACTAGATCTGGATTTGCTGATAATAAGTTTTTTATGGTAGTAGCAATTGCTTTCTTCTTAGCAAGTTGTATCTTTTTAGGATATGAAGTATTTAATTATTTTCAAGTTAAATAGTTAATAAAAAGTAGACAATATAAACTGTTTAGGTTTTGGCTTCAGTTTTGTTTGTCTACTTTTATTTTAGGCAATTTTAATGGTATTTTTTTCTTCTTGTTCTTTTTTTGAGTATATACAGCCACAATAGTTTTGGCGATATAAATTATACTTTTTGGATAACTCTATTGATTTTTTATATCCATCATTTTTTTTAAAATCTGAATATAGCCATTTGATTTGATATTTTTTGGCTAATTCGTTTCCTATTTCATTGATTAATTTTGCGTTTTTGTATGGACTTACAGTTAGTGTTGAGCAAAAGTAATCATAATTATTTTTCTTGGCTAATTCGGCAGTTTTTTCTAGACGTAATTTAAAGCATATGTTGCATCTGGCTCCTCTTTCAGGGCAGTTTTCGTATCCTTTGATTTGTTTTTCATAAATTTCATTATCATAATCACAATCTAGAATATCAACTTTATTTGGAGTTTTTAAGCTATTGATTAATCTTATTTGTTCTTCTTTTCTTTTTAGATATTCATTTTTGGGAAAGATATTGGGATTATAATAAAGAATAGTTATGTTAAAATATGGGGCTAAAAAAGTAATTACATAGGAGCTACACGGTGCACAACAGCTATGAAGTAAAATACTTTTGTTAGGAGTTATATTTTTTAATTCTTCTAAACATAATTTTGCGTATGTTTTTTCCATAAATATCACCAAGTAGTATTATATCATACTTATAAATTTATGTCATTATTTAGAAAAAATGCTGTCTATTGTTATATTTGGATTATCATTTATTAAATTGTCGATGATGATATTTTCAAGATGTTTTTTAATTATTTTGTCAAGTGATCTGGCTCCTAAAAGTGGGTAGTTAGATTCTTTGATAATTTCTTCGATGATATTATCGGATATATTAATGGTGGCTTCTTTAAATTTTTCTTTTAAATTATCAATTTTATTGGAAAGGATTTGATTAATATTTTCTTTAGTTAGTTTATTAAAGCTGATGATATCATCAATTCTGTTGATAAAGGAAGTGTTTAGTACTTCTTTTAGATCATTTATGATACTTTCTTTGTTATTTTGGTTAAAGCCAATATTTTTTTTATTTGCGCCGATATTTGTTGTCATTATTATAATATTGTTGTTAAAATTTATGAGATTATTTTTAGCATCTAATATTTTTCCGTCTTCGAGAATTTGATATAGAAGATTAATTATTTTAGGATGTGCTTTATCTATTTCATCCATTATTATAACGGCATTAGGATTATCTTTGATGGTACTTAAAATATATTTATTGTCTTCATATCCAACATAACCGGCGGTAGAACCCATAAACTTATTTACTGACATACTATCTGAATATTCGGACATATCTAGTTTAATTACCTTTTGCTTGGAGATTAATGATCCATATAGGGTTGCTAGTTTTGTTTTGCCGACACCAGTAGCTCCTGTAAATAATAAGGAAATACATTTATTTTCTTTATATCCTAGTTTAATTCTTTTGGTAATGTTTATTAATTTAGTAATTGCTTCGTCTTGACCGATGATTTCTTTTTTTAGATTTAGTTCAATGTCTTTAATTACTTTTTTGTTATCTTTTAATATTTCATAGATTGGAATACCAGTTTTATTATTAATGACTGTAGCTATATCATTAATTGTTACTTCTTTTTTAGGATTAATTGTGGTAATGCTTTTTTTGAACTCAGTTTCTTTTATTTTATATTCATATGCTTTTTTTATATTGTTTTCTTTTATATATAATTCTTTTTTATCTTTTATGTCTTTTAGATTTGATTTTAGTTTGGTAATATTTTTATTTTCTTTAATGTTTACTTTACTACATACTTCATCTAAAATGTCTATTTGTTTATCTGGGCGGTAATGGTTGTATAAATATTTTTCTGAGAGATTGATAATTGAATTAATAATTTCATTATTGATAGTAACATTATGATATTCTTCATAGATAGGTTTTATTTTGTATAAGATTTCTCTGGTTTTTTCAATTGATGGTTCTTCGACATTGATGATTTGAAATCTTCTGTCAAGGGCTTTGTCTTTTTGAAAGTGTTTTTTGTATTCATCGGTAGTGGTTGCACCGATACATTTTATTTTTCTTCTGGCAAGAGCTGGTTTTAGAATGTTTGAGGCATCTATAGCTCCTTCGGCTCCGCCAGCACCGATTAGTGTGTGAATTTCATCAATAAAGAGAATTATGTTATCGTTTTCTTCAATTTCGGTTAATATTTTTTTCATTCTTTCTTCAAATTCTCCACGATATTTTGTTCCGGCAACGGCACTTGCCATATCAAGGGAGATTATTTTTTTATTTTGTAGTTTTGTAGGGACAGTGTTGTTGTTAATTAAAAGGGCTAAACCTTCGACTATGGCAGTTTTGCCAACACCGGGATTTCCTAGGAGTAGGGGGTTATTTTTAGTACGGCGGCAGAGAATTTCTTCTAATTTTTTTATTTCTTCTTCTCGACCGATAACGGGATCTATTTCATTGTTTTTGGCTTTTTGTGTTAAGTCGACTCCAAGTTCTTCGATTAGTAATTTTTTCTCTTGTTGATGGTTATTTTCATATATTTTTGATGTAAATTCATCATACATATTATCTAGATCTAGGTTCATACTGATAAATATTCTAATGGCTATTCCTTCACCGACATCTAATAGTCCTGCAAATAGGTGGTTTGGGGTTACGATACCGTTATTATTATCTTTACTATCCATTATAGCATTTTCTATTACTTTTTTTAATAGGGGAGTATGCAGGAAAAATTCGCTTTTTTTGGTTCCTTTACCAATAACGTTTAATATTTCTTTTTTAAAGGCATTATATGTTAAGTTATATTTGGCTAGTCTTTCTGATAACTCGTTTTGGGTGTGTAAGATTGCTAGTACGAGGTGTTCGGTTCCTACGTAAGGGTGTTTTAGTTCTAACATTTCAAGTTTTGCTTTAACTAAAATGTCTTGTGCTTCTTCATTAAAATTGCTTATCATTTTATATCACCTTTCATATCATTCTATGAATATAATGTGATAATAATATCTTTTTTAAACATATAAAAAGCAACTAATTTTTTAAAGTATTAATTGCTTCGTTATAATCTTCTTTGTTAGTGATATAACTGCCAACAACAGCGATATCAGCGGTATTTTTTATTGTATTTATATTGGTATTATTAATACCACCATCTACTTCTATAAGGATATTTTGTTTTTTGCTTTTTATTTCATTTATTTTTTGATAAGTGTTATTTATGAATGTTTGGCCTCCGAATCCTGGTTCTACACTCATTACTAATACTAAATCGATTAGGTCTAAGTATTTATCTAATTGGGACGTTTTTGTTTGGGGTTTTATTGCTAATCCGGCTTGAAATCCTAAATCTTTTATTTTTTTAATAATACTTGGTAGGTTTTTGTTTATTTCTAGGTGGATAGTAACTGTTTCAATGTTTTTATTATCAACAAAGTTGTTGATATATTTTTCAGGGTCTTCTACCATTAGGTGAATATCAACAGGTTTTGTGGATAATTTAAGTAATTCGTTTAATTCTTTTGGTGGAAATTGATAATTTTTGACGAATTTATTATCCATAATGTCGATGTGGATATAGTCGGTATTGGTATTGTTTAATTTATTTATACTTTCTTGTCGATTTTTTGCGGTAAGAATTGATGTGGATATTTTTATCATTTTATCACCTTTTTTTTGTTATGAAGTCAAGATAGTTTTGGTATCTACTTGAAAGAATAAGTTTATCTTCGACTAATTTTTTTACATAGCATCCGTCTTCTTTATTATGGAGACAGTCAATATATTTGCATTTTGGTAGGTTATCAAACATTTCTTTCATATTGTCTCTTATGTCTATAGGAGTCATATTATAAAAGTCTATTTTGGAAAATCCTGGAGTGTCTGCGATAAGGGCTCCTTTGGTTTTATATATTTCTGTATGTCTTGTGGTATGTTTTCCTCGTCCTAGGGCATATGATATTTCATTGGTATAGAGATTTAATGTGGGGTCAATTTTATTTAGGAGAGTTGATTTTCCGGCACCACTTTGACCAGTAAAGACTACTAATTTGTTTTGAATTTTTTCTAGTAAGTCATCTTTGTTGGTGGATATAATATATCCAATTTTTTGATAATATTCAATATAATTGTTGATTTTATTTAATTCTTTTGTTGATAGTAAATCTAATTTTGTTAGATAGATAATTGGAGTAATGTTGTTATATGAGATAATAGTTAGAAATTTGTCAAGTAAGTGGGTGTCTAAATTGGGATCTTTTACACTTGTAACTATAACAGCAATGTCAATATTGGCAATACTTGGTCTTATTAATTCGTTTTTTCGGGGTAGTATTTTAGTAATATAGTGGTTTTGTTCATCAAAAATTACGTGATCTCCTACTAAAGGGGTAATTAGTTGATGTCTAAAAATGCCACGTGGTTTACAGGTGTATTGTTTTCCGTCTGATTCAATTGTATAATCGTTACTAATATTTTTAATAATTACTCCAGTCATATTTCTCCTTATGGTTGTGTTTTATTTTCTTCATTTTCTTCATTTTCTTCTTGCTTTGGTTCTTCATAGGTTGAATTGATTTGTATTTTTAAATTCCATCCTTCAATGATGGTATCACCGGCGTTACGGAATTGTTTAGTGATAATACCGCTTTCATATTTTGAATATTCGTTATTTGGAATGGTTTTGCCATTTGCATCAATAACAGTTAGGGTTATTTTCTTTTCTTTGGCAAAAGCAATGGCATTAGTTAAATTCCATCCTTCGCTAACCATATCTGGATATTCGTCAACGATGTTAGGAATGTATAAGGTTACGGTATCACCGGGCTCAAGAACTTTTTTAGGATTGTTTTCATCGTATGCAGGTGATTGTTCAATTATAATATTTTCTTTTCCTTTATATTTTTCTTTGTCTTCTACATCTTTTCTTTCAATGTTGACGTGTATTTTAAGTAGTTCTAATTTTGCTTTTACTTCAGTGTAATTTTTTCCAATATATTTTTCTAAGTAAGTGTAATTTCCACCAATAGATTCGACAATAGTGATTGTGTCGCCTTTTTTTCTGGTGCTTCCAGCTTTAGGATTGGTTTTAATTACTTTTCCACTTTCAATGGTTTCGCTATTTTTTTGTTCTGTTGTGTAGGTAAAACCGTTTTTTGTAAGAATTTCAATGGCTTCGTCAACAGTTTTTTCTACGACATCGGGAACGATAACATCTTTGACCTCTTTAGTAGTTATTAGCCAAAATATTCCTCCGGTTATTAATAATAGGAGGAAGAAAATTGATAGGATAATTATTAGGGTGTTTCTTCTTTTTGGTTCTTCAAAATATTCTTCAACTGGATCGTCATTTTCTTTTTCTTCTTCCATATCTTTGGCATTAATTTCTTTGACTAGATCTTCTGTATCTTCCATTGTTTTATTGTTTTCTTTTTTAGGTTTTTCTACTTTTTTGGTTACTTTTGGTGTAGGTGTAGAGTCATCAATATCATTTTCTGGATATTCGAAGGTTATTTTTTTATCGTTGGCGTGCTCTTCACTTAAACAAGTAACTAGATCTTCGTGCATTTCTCTTGCGGTTTCATATCTGTTCCTTGGGTTTTTGGCCGCTGCTTTTAGGATAATATTTTCTACTGATTGAGGAATAGCAGGGTTTTGTTTTCTAACGCTGGGTATTTTGTCTTTCATATGTTTTAAAGCTATTTCTACGGCATTATCTCCTTTGAAAGGAACAGTACCAGTTAATAGTTCATACATTAGTATTCCTAGAGAATATATATCTCCTTTAATAGTTGCTCCTTTACCACTGGCTTGTTCTGGTGGTAGATAATGAACACTACCCATTACGGAATTAGTTTGAGTTATTTGTGTGGCATTTAGGGCCATAGCAATTCCAAAGTCGGTTATTTTTATTTTTCCGTCATCTTCGATCATAATATTTTGAGGTTTAATGTCTCGATGAATAATATATGATTCGTGTGCGTGAGCAATTCCGTCTGTTAATTGGGTCATAATATCAATAACTTCAGTTAAGGTTAAAGATTCTCTTTTGTTTAAGAGTTGTTTAAGAGTTTTACCCTCGATATATTCCATAACAATATAATATTGTCCGTCTTCTTCGCCAACATCGTAGACTTCGACAATATTAGGATGGGATAGATTAGATACGGATAAGGCTTCACGTTGAAATCTTCTTACAAATTTTTCGTCTGCTGAAAGATCTCCACGTAAGACTTTAATAGCTACTTTACGATCTAGTATTTTGTCGTTTGCAAGGTAGACATTTGCCATACCACCTTCGCCAATTGATTTAACGATTTCGTAGCGATCGTTAATTTTTTGCCCCTTTGATAACATTACTGTTCACCACTTTCTTTTTTTAAATATGCAATTGATATATTGTCTGTACCTCCTCTTGAATTGGCTTTTTTAACTAGTTTTATGACAGCTTCTTCAATTTGGAGATTACTGTTTAATATTTTCTCGATTTGTTCATCAGTTAACATATTGGTAAGACCATCGCTACATAGGAATAATCCTTTAACTGAAGTGTCAACATCAAAAATATCTATTTCGATTGGATCGTTGGCTCCAAGAGCTCTTGTTAAGAGATTTTTGCCAGGATGATTTAAGGCTTCTTCTTCAGTTAGTCTTCCATTATTTAGAAGCATTCCAACGTATGTGTGATCTTTTGTTACTTTATGAATAGTATTATTTTTTATGACATATCCGGAACTGTCTCCGATATTACCATATAAAATGTAATCATTTGTTTTTATTGCAATGACAAGAGTTGTTCCTAATCCTTTACTTTCAGGATTATCTTTAGCATATGCGAATATTTCAGCATTTATTTCTTTGACAATTTTTCTTAACCATTCGATGGCCTCTTCTTTAGTACCCATTGTGTCTAATTTATAAAAACTATTTCTTATATGCTCTATGGCTATTGTTGAAGCAACTTCACCGGCTTTGTGTCCGCCCATTCCATCTGCAATGGCTAGTACAAATTCTTGTTTATCATTATTTATGATAGTTACGCTATCTTCGTTGTGAGATCTGACTTTTCCAGGATCTGTGAAATAAAATGTTTGCATAATATACCTCCCTTGAGAATTTATTGGTTAAGTTTGCTAAATTTAGCTCTTAGTTGTCCACAGGCAGCGTCAACTTTACCACCAAATTCTTTTCTTATTGTTACGTTTATTCCACTTTTCTTAAGTATATCATAAAATGTCAAAATTTGCATCTTTTTTGTTCGCTTAAAGGCAATATTTTCTGTTTCATTGTAAGGTATTAAGTTAACGTAACAGTTAATACCTTTAAGGAGAGTTGCTAGTTCTTTGGCACATTCATTAGAGTCATTTATATTTTCTAACATTATGTATTCAAAAGTAACTCTTCTGTTATGTGTAGCAGTATACATTTTAATAGTATTCATTAAATCTTTAATTTTGTATACTTTGTTTATAGGCATAAGTTTATTTCTTAATTCGTCATTTGGTGCGTGTAATGATATTGCAAGATTTACTTGACTAAATTCTTTAGTAAATCTATTGATGCCTGGAATAAGTCCACAGGTAGAAATAGTTATATGTCTTTTTCCTAGGTCAATTCCTTTTGGAGAAGTAATTATTTTAACAAAATTCATTACATTATCGTAGTTGTCGAATGGTTCTCCGATTCCCATAACAACAACGTGAGTAATTCTTTCTTGAATATCTTTTTCAATTAACAATAATTGTTCGACGATTTCATATGTTTCTAGATTTCTAACTTTTTTTAATCTACCACTTTCACAAAAGGCACACCCCATATTGCAACCTACTTGGGATGATACGCAAATACTGATACCGTAATTGTGGTACATTAAAACTGATTCGATGGTAGATCCATCGGCTAGTTTGAATAGGTATTTGATAACGTCTTTGGAACTTTGTTTTGCTATAATTTCTATGAAAGAAAAATCGAAATCATTTTTTAATCTTTCTTTTATAGTTTTACTCAAATTTGACATATTATTTATATCATATATTCTTTTTTTATATAAGTAATCGTATAATTGAGTGGCACGATATTTTTTATCATTGATTGATAAAAAATAATTTTCTAGGTCTTCATATGGTATGTTGAAAATATTTTTCATAAGTTCTTCCTTTCATATATAAATAAAATAGATTTGTTATATTTAAATTATAACAAAATTAGAGTAATTTTTAAAGTATTATATATTTACAAATTTATAAATAATTGCTAAAATGTTAATAGAGAGGGATGTTATGAATGAAGGAAGAACTTAGAGTAATACCTAAAAAAAATTATATTATTTTGGGTGTGGTAATTATTATTACACTATTACTTTTATATTATTTTTATATGTGGTTTAATGTGTATGATAAGAATAAGGTTAGTAAACCAATATTAGATAAATATATGGATTATATTAATTATAATGAAATAGATGATTATCTGGTGGAAAATCCAAATAGTATAATATATGTATCTGTACTTGATAATAAGGAAATAAGTGATTTTGAAGTAAAACTTAAGGATAGTTTTAGAAATCATAAAATTACGAAAGAAGTTCTTTATTTGGATATAACAAATGATATTAAAGATAAGAATAAGGCTTTAGAAATGGATGGTAAATATAGTCTTAATAATCTTAGTATTAGAGATGTTCCTTGTGTATTGATATTTGATTCGGGTAAATTAAAATCAATATATAGTATTAAGGATAATGGATATGATGTTTTAAAGTTTATAAATTTTGTTAATGGTGTTAATAGTGAGATAGAGGATAAGTTAAATGATTAATGTAGTATTATTTGAACCAGAAATTCCAGAAAATACTGGAAATATTATGAGAACTTGTGCTGGTACTTTAGTTCATCTTCATTTAATTAGGCCGTTAGGATTTGCTCTTAATGATGGAATAATTCGTCGTAGTGCTGTTAATTATATGGATAAAGTTAAATATACTTTGTATGATGATTTTGATGATTTTTGTAGTAAGAATCCTGGAGAATATTATTTTTTTACGAGATATGGCAAGAAACCGCATACGGAAATTGATTTTAGTGATAGGAGTAAGAATATATATTTAATATTTGGAAAAGAGAGTACAGGGATTCCTAAAGAAATTCTTAGAAATTATTTGGATAAATGTATAAGAATTCCTTGTTCAGAAAATATCAGATGTTTAAATGTTTCTAATTGTGTAGCAATAGCGGTTTATGAGGTGTTAAGGCAACAGGATTATCCGGGTTTGTCAAGAGTAGAAACATTTAAGGGTGAAGATTATTTATTAGAAGATTAAACTTGTATATGAAGGTATACAAGTTTTTGTTATTAGAGTAATTTACTTATTTTAAAAATAATGATATAATTTTTTAAAGGAGTTAGATTATGGAATATAAGCTAGGAAGCATTGTTGTTATGAAAAAAGAACATCCTTGTAAAACTAATAGATTTGAAGTAGTTCGTGTGGGTGCTGATATAAAGATTAAATGTATTAATTGTGGTAGAGTTGTGATGATGAGTAGAGTAGAATTTAATAAGAAGATAAAGAAGGTGGAAGTATTATGAAGAAAAAGGAATTTAGATTACATCCAGCATTTTTGTTATTGCTACTGACAATAATCATTATGATAGTTAGTAGTGTTGGAAGTATTTTACATTTAGAGACTACTTATTATAATGTTAATAGTGTAACAGGCGATTTGGAAACAAAAATAGTAACAATAAATAATTTATTTAATAGAACGGGATTACAGTATTTAGTTAGTAATATGCTTACTAATTTTACTAGTTTTACACCTCTTGGAACTTTAATATTGGGACTTATGGGAATAGGTGTAGCTTATAAATCTGGTTTTTTGAATGCTTTCTTTAAGATTCTTATTAAGGATAAACCTAAGAAATTATTTACTTTTTTAGTTGTTTTGTTTGGGGTTATTGCTTCTTTATTTAATGATGCGGCATATGTATTATTAGTACCATTGGCTGCAATATTGTTTATGAATTTAGGAAGGCATCCTTCGGCAGGAGTATGTGCTGCTTTTGCGGGTATTTCTTTCGGATATGGAGCAAATATTGTGGTAAATGGTGTTGATAATGCTTTGATTACGTATACGCAAAATGCTACGAAAATATTGGATCAGAATTATGTTGTTAGTTTGCACGGAAATATAATTTTTATGATATTTGCGACATTATTAATTGCATATTTGGGGATGATTATTACTGAAAAGTATGTTGTCCCTAAATTGGGAAGATATACTCTTTTAGAAGATGAGGCATTAATGTTATCACAAGAGGTTACAAAAAAAGAGAAAAAGGGAGTAGTAATAGCAATATTGTGTACTTTAGTTGTTGGTTTAATTTTATTATATTGTATTATTCCTGGATTACCTTTTTCTGGCTTGTTTTTAAATCTTAAAGAAAAGACATATGTAGCTCAATTGTTTGGAGATGGGTCATATTTTAAACAGGGTTCAGTATTAATATTTACGGCTTTATTTGGTATTGCTGGAATGGTTTACGGAATGAGGGTTAAAACTATTAAGAATAATAAAGACATTATGAATGGAATGAGTTATTATTTAAAGGAGTTTGCTTCATTATTAGTATTGATATTTTTTGCTGCACAATTTTGTTTAATATTTAAAGAAACTAATATTGGGGTATTTATAGTAGTTTCTTTATCAGAATTACTTAATAATTTGCAACTTACTGGTTTAGTTTTAATTGTATTTACATTTATGGTTATTGCGATTGGTAATTTGTTTGTTCCAGCACTTAGTACAAAATGGGCAATAATGTCTCCGGTAATTGTACCAATGTTTATGCAAAGTTCTTTTACTCCAGAGTTTGCTCAAGCGGTATTTAGGGCTGCGGATAGTGCAACGAAAGGAGTAACACCTTTATTTACATATTTTGTTATTTTGATCGGATTTTTACAGATATATAATAGTAAAAAGAAAAATGTTATTACTTTGACAGATGCGCTTAGTTTAATGGTTCCTTATTCGATAGCATTTTCAATATTATGGTTGTTAATTATTATTGCGTTTTATATAATTGGATTACCTTTAGGTTTAAGTACAGGGGTAATGTTATAATAAGAGGTAAGAGTTACTTTTACCTCTTATTTTTTAGTTAATTTTTTGGAGTACTGATAAAAGGTAGGAAATAGTGGTTTAAAATTTGGGTTATGACAAAGATTTTATTGTTTAATGGTTAATTGTTTGTTATAATAAGATACTGAAAGAAGGAATATAAATGAGTTTAACTGCGGGAATTGTGGGACTTCCTAATGTAGGAAAGTCTACGTTATTTAATGCAATTACTAAAAAGAATATATTGGCTGCTAATTATCCTTTTGCAACAATTGATCCTAATGTGGGGATAGTTACGGTACCTGATAAAAGAGTACAAGTTTTGGAAGAAATGTATATACCTAATAAAACAATACCTACGACTTATGAATTTACTGATATAGCAGGTTTAGTTAAAGGAGCATCTTCAGGAGAAGGACTTGGTAATAAATTTTTATCTCATATAAGAGAAGTAGATGCGGTAGTTGAAGTGGTAAGATGTTTTGATGATAAAAATATTATTCACGTTGATAATAGTGTAGATCCTATTAGGGATATAGAGGTTATTAATGTAGAATTAGTTATGTCAGATTTAGAAATTGTTGAGAATAGAATCAATCGTATTGGTAAAAAGGCAGAGATGACCAAAGATAAACAGGAATTGTTAGAGATTGCAACTTTAAAGAAGATTAAGGAAGGGTTAATACAAAATATTCCTGTTAGAAAGATGGATCTTAATGATGAAGAATTAGAGGTTATAAAGTCATTTTGTTTAATTACATTAAAACCTATGATATATGTAGCTAATGTTAGTGAAGATGATATTATTAATGGGGGAAATGATTATTATAATAAGGTAGTATCATATGCTAGAGAAGAAGGCAGTGAAGTAGTGATGATATGTGCTAAGATAGAGAGTGAATTAGCAGAGCTTAATGATGATGATAAGAAAGAATTTTTAAGCGATTTAGGGATAGCAGAATCTGGATTAGATCAATTGATTAAAAAGACATATTCATTATTAGGTCTGGCAACTTTCTTTACAGCTGGTAGTGATGAAGTAAGAGCTTGGACTTTTAAAAAAGGTACTAAGGCTCCACAGTGTGCAGGAATAATTCATAGTGATTTTGAGAGAGGCTTTATTAGGGCAGAGGTTATGAGTTATGATGATTTAATTAAATATGGATCAGAGAAAGATGTTAAAGAGAATGGAAAAATGAGACTTGAAGGAAAAGATTATGTAATGCAAGATGGTGATATTTGTTATTTTAGATTTAATGTGTAATATTGAGAAAAAATTGACTTAGATAGAGGAAATAAAAAATTTGTTTTGAAAATAAACAAGTTTTTTTATGTTGTTGATAGGTGATGAGATAAGGTCTTAAAAAAGGAAGATACGGTTATTAAGAAGAATAGAGGTTAGATAGTGATAGACTAGAGAAGGTAATGTATAGAAATTGATGAAGATAGTATATTTTGTATAATTAAAATTTTGACTGATAATTTATTTGATAATTTAGTGGTTACTGATATAATGATATATGAAGGAGAGGATATATATGGATAGAGAGAAGATTGAGGAAGTTTATAAGTGGGATTTAAGTAAGATATATGGTAATATAGAGGAGTTTAATAATGATATAGAAGTAGTTAAGAAAAAACTTAAATTACTTTCTTCGTATGAGGGTATTAAGTATGATAGTAATAATTTATATGAATTATTATCAATGGAAATGCACACGCAAAGGGTATTGGAAAAGTTAGAGGTATATGCAAGTTTGTTATGTGATGAGGATACTTCTATAAATAAGAATATGGAGTTAAAGGAAAGAGTTAGTAATTTAGTTAGTGAATATGTAAGGGTTACTTATTTTGTAACTCCTAGTATTTTAAAACTTAGTTATAGCGAAATAGAGAAATTTTATCAAGAGAATGAAAAATTACTGCTTTATGAGAGATATCTTAAGGAGATGTATAGATATAAGGATCATACTTTATCTTCGGTAGAGGAAAAGTTACTTGCTAGTATGGATAAGGCTTTTAATAATAATTATGATACTTATGAGTTATTGAAGGATTCAGATATGTCTTTTCCTAGTTTTGTAGTTGATGGAAAAGAGTATTTGCTTGATAATAATAAGTATGGTTTATATATGGAGAGTAATGATAGAAAGGTTAGAAAGGGGGCTTTTGTTACTTTATATAAAGTATATAAACAATATAAAAATGTATATGCGAGTTTGATTAGTTCTAATATTAAGGAGAATGAAGTTTTTGCAAAGATTAAGAAATATAATAGTTCGATAGAAGCTTCGCTTTATTCAGATGAATTAGATGTATCAATATATGATAATTTGATTAAGACAATTAATGAGAGAATGGGGGCAATACATAGTTATTATTCTTTAAAAAAGGATGTTCTTAAAATAGATGAGTTACATTTGTTTGATGTGTATGCTAATTTAGTTGATATAGAGGGAAAGGATTATCCTTTTGATGAAGCTAAGGAGACGGTTATTAAGGCCTTATCTTTGCTTGGAGATGAGTATATAGAGATACTTAAGAAGGGCCTTCTAGATAGGTGGGTAGATGTATATCCAAATAGAGGGAAGAGAACTGGGGGATATTCATCAGGTAGTTATGACACAAATCCATATATTTTACTTAATTATCAGGATAAGTATGATGATATGTCAACGCTTGCACACGAGTTAGGTCATTCGATGCATAGTTATTATACAAGAACTAATAATCCTTATCAGTATGGGCACTATGCAATATTTGTGGCAGAAGTTGCTTCAACAGTTAATGAGTTATTATTAGCAAAGTATGTTATTAGTAATAGTTCTGATAAAAATGAAAAGTTATTTATATTAAATAGAATGATGGAGTTATTTAGAGCAACTATCTATAGACAGACGATGTTTGCGGAATTTGAACAGTGGATGTATAGGATGATTGAAAATGATGAGCCTTTAACAGCGGATATTCTTAGTGATAAGTATGAAGAACTTAATAAGATATATTTTGGTAAGGATGTAGTTATTGATGAAGAGATTCGTTATGAATGGGAGAGAATTCCACATTTCTACTACAATTTTTATGTTTATAAATATGCAACTGGATTATCTATAGCTTCTTATATAGTGTCAGGTTTATTAGATGGTACGATTAGTAGGGATGATTATATATCTTTCTTAAAATGTGGTGATAGTAAGAGTCCACTAGATTCGCTTAAATTAACTGGGGTTGATTTGTCTGATTCGGCTGTAATAAATAATGCTATTGATATGTTTGAAGATACAATGAAAGAGTTTAAGGATTTATATTTTAATTAAATACAAAATGAAAGGAACTATTGCAAAACTTTGCAGTAGTTCCTTTAACAAAATACTATTTACTGTTCTTTTTCATTGTTCTAGCTTCTCTTGCGCTAGTTCTAATTTTTTTACCATCAGCAGTTGTGATTGTTTGTAAATTAACCTTTTGAGTTCTCTTTGTTATTTTTAGACAGTTAGGTCTGTTATTAACGCTTCTAGTTTTTTTACTTGTTACTTTTGTTGCCATAATATCCCTCCTCAAATTACAGTATATAATTTTACTATAAAATATGATTTATGTCAATTATTTTATGGGTTTATTTGATTAAAGTGTATATATGATGTCTAATTTTATTAGATGAGAATTTAATTTAAGTATTTTTTGGTATAATTTAAGTGGTGATGGAAATGGAATATGATATTGCGGATGAAAAGATATCTACTTTGAGTAAATATATTGCTGGTAATATGGTAAATGTGTCTTTGATATGGTATTTAATAAGTGGGATAAAGGGTGAAAATGTTAATTTTATTTTAGAAAAGGAAGCAATAATGGCTATTAAAATGGCAGCTATTAGTAATTTATTGTTATTTTCGAAAGAGGAAATGATAGAAAAGAATGGAATGAAAGTTGCTTCTAAATTATTTGATATAGAGTTGAAACAGACAGTAGATAGAATAGCTAGTTTAAGAGATGGAAAATATTATATTGATAATTTTAGTTTTTCTTCAGCAGAAGAGGTTGTAACTTTTATTAGAAATAAGTTGGCTCACGGATCGTTTTGTTCAGATTTTGAGCATGGAAATGTTATACTTATAGATGGGGATAATAGGGTAAGCATTAATATTAATAGACTTGGTAAATTTGTTGTGTCAGCTTTTAGTAGTGTTTTGTGTCCGACGGAAAAAAATGTTTATAAGAGGGATAAGGTAATTTCTACGAGAGTTAGAAAACGAAAAACTGAGCTGATTACAGATATTGAATATATGAAAAAGGTAATTATGAAATTTTCAGAAATATGTATTACTTGCGTAGAAAGAAATGGAATGAAGGTAGCTAGTGAAGTAAGGGATGTAATTGATAAATTAGTAGAGAAATATGATACTACTATAGGGTGGTATAATGATTTTGAACAGATTAAAGAAAAATATAAGGTGGATTATGATATAAGTTTTAAAATAAATAAACTTGATGATGGAAGGGCTAGTGAGTTAGCGGACTTTTTAATTAGTAAAGTAAATTCCTCCTTTAACTATGATTATCAAATAAGCCAAATTTTGGCATTTTTACCTAGAACATTTAATTCTTATTATAATAGGTTAATTCCTATGGCTATGAATATTAAAATAATAGAATTAGCTGATGAAATATTTAAAAATGGAATTAGGAATCGTGACATATTAATTAATAAGATAACTTCTCTAGAACATTATGATTTAGTTTTGTCTGATGATTTTTTAGCGATGGCAGCTATTAATATGTTTATATCAATATTTGCATATGGATTCGATAAATTGTATGAGAATGATAATTTATGGACTGATCTAGATAATACTGGTTTGGATTATGGGAAATTAGATTTGTCAGTTATTCGGGTTAAAACTGGGGATTTAAAGATTCCTGAAATAGATGAATTGAGAGTACAGTTAAATAGTAGATTTGCACGTGATAATAAATATAATGAAAGATTAAAAAGCCTTAGTTTAAATTTAGAGAAAGTGACTGACAAGTCTGTTGTTGAGAAAATTAAAAAGAATGTAATGCAAGTTAAAGAAGATAAAGAATGTAATATGAAGCAAATAAAAATTTTAGATGAGGAATATAAAACTAAAAAGAATTATTTTGATAATAATCAAAAATATTTTAGAAATCGTCAAATAATTGAGGGAATAAGGAATGCAATTTCTCACGGTAATTATTCGGTTGTTTATGCTGGAGGAGATTCTAAAATAGTGTTTAAGGATATATATCACGGAAATACTACTTTTATAGGAGAAGTTGATACATATGATTTTGTTGATATGTTAATTAGAATGTTTCCAATTTTAACAGATTTTTTTAAAATGAAAAGTGAAGGTAAGGTAATAGTTAAGTAATAGAAAAGAATCTAATTAACTTAGATTCTTTTTGTTTTTTATAAATTCTCTTAAAATTTTGGTTGTAGCTCTTTTTTCTAAACGGGATACATAACTACGGGAGATGTTTAGTTTTTTGGCAATGTCTTTTTGAGTTTCTTCTTTTTGATTATTTAAACCATATCGAGCTTCGATTATTTCACGTTCTCTTTTTGATAAAACGTTTAAGTATTTTTTTAGTAATTTTATATTGTCATTTTTGTATATTTCTTCGATATAATCTGGGTCACTAGTTTTTAATATATCTAGGATAGTGATTTTATTTCCTTCTTTGTCATAGGATATTTCTTCATATAAACTAACATTTTTGCTATTTTTTTTGTCTGCTCTAAAGTACATTAGAATTTCATTTGTGATGTTCACCTGTTGGAAAGTTAGATAATTTTAAGAAATCTTGCTTTATTGCACATGTACAAGATGATGCTTCGTCATTACTAACTGTTCTAGTTCCAACTAGATTGATTGTTATATCTTCTCCGTCAGAGGTTATTGAACTGACTAGTAATTTAATCATGTTACGTTTAGTATTTAAATCTAAATCATCAAATGATGAAGTATATGTATCTAATACATTAATTAATATGTCAGCTGATTCTTTATCATTTATTTCATCATAATTGGTATTGGTTAATTCTTTTACTTTCTTTTGCAATTCTTCAGTTCTTTTTTTTAGTTCTACAATTTTTTCTGATTGTTCATGAACTAATTCTACAGCAAGATATGGAAGTCGGTCGGACAACGCTTTAACTTCATTTTCATTCTTGTTTATTTGTTTCTTTAATGCTTTAAGTTGTTCATTATCTTTATATGCTTTAGTAAAGTTGTCTTTCGATATCTTCTTCAATGCTTCATAGAACTTTGAAGTTGGATTTGCTAGTTTTGTTATTTCTTCTAGTACAAGTTTATCGGCTTCAAGTCCATTAATGTTAGGACATTGACACTTTACTTTTTTACTCTTATCCTTGAGCTCGCACATGTAGCTGAATTTTCTTCGACCTTGACTATCAGTATCATGTCCTTGGAGTTTAGCTCTCATATATGATCCGCAGTGAGAACATTTCAAAATACCAGAAAGGAGAGCATTGCTAGTAGTAGGTTTTCTATACTTCATTTGGCAGTTTTGTTCAAGTAATTGTTGTACTTCAACCCATTCTTTACCTTTGATAGCACCTTTATGTTTTCCGATTGCAATAATCCATTCGTCGATGTCTCTTTTTACAACAGCCTTAGATTTACCTTTTTTCTCGGTTTTGTTATATACCATTAGTCCATTTTGACCATCAAAATCCTTTTCTTCGGCAAATATATCAACTTTTAAATCAATAAGATAATCTAATACATCTTGATCAGCAATAGCATATACAGGATTAGTAAGTATGTTTTTTAAACCCCAACGAGAAAAGCTTTTACCATTTCTAGTCTTCATATCATTTTGTAAAGTATAAGTTTCCAGTTTAGTTAAAGATCTTAATTCTAACATTTTAGAAAATAATGTAACTATAGTTGCAAGCTCATCGTTCTCGGTAAGTTTGAATAATTTTCTTTTCTTACCATCTAAATCGTATTTAATTATAGGCTCTGAGTCGTAACCAGTTGGAGTATTACCACCAAGCCAACGTCCAGTTTTAGCAAGATCAATCATATTGTCTCTTATACGTTCAGCAATAGTATCTCTCTCTAGTTGGGCAAACACCGAAATCATGAACATCATAGCTTTACCAGTTGGTGTTACATTATCGATATTCTCAGTTGCTGAAAGAAATGTAACATCATAATCATCCAATTCATTTAGCAAGTTGCTAAAATCTGATACATTACGACTTATTCTGTCCAATTTATAGAATGCAATTGTTCTTATTTTATTGACATATATATCATTCATCATTCTTTTGAAGTCAGGACGATCCATATTATACCCAGTATATCCTTCGTCTTCATATACTATGATATCGTTTTCTAAATTAATCTTAGGGAATTTATGTATTAACTCAGCTTTACATTGTTCAATTTGATTATGTGTACTTTCACCTTTACCAGTGAATTTTGACTTTCTTGAATATATCGCAAACTTTCTATTATCTTCTTTCTTTTCTTTTGTTCTCATGCCAATGTTCCTTTCCAATAATGTGTATCTACTGATAGTATATCACATAATCAAAAATTGATAAAGATAGGTATTTTCTTTAGTAAATATATGATTAATATGAATCGTATATTAAGCTAGCAATTAATTATTTAAAATAACACTTTATTTGGGCCGTAATTGATAGGTTGGTATATTTATACTATTTAGTTTAATAAACTCTTACAACCGGCTGAAAATGGCCTAATAATTAGGAATATAGTTAGAAAATTATTTTAAGGAGTAGAAATATGAATGGTAAAGATTGGATTTTGAGAATGAAAGGAAAACATTCTATCACTATCTTTGTTAATGGTGAGGTACGTTATAGCATTGGAAAGATGAAACTTTTTGTTTTAAAGAAGAATGCGTTACGAGAGATTGAATCCTTACTTAGACTTAGCTTAAGTGATACAGATGATTCAGTGAATGGTAACATTATCAGGTTTAAGGATAATAATCATGTTTATTGTATCAAAAATTGTAGGCTTTATACAAAGATTTGGAAAATTATCTATGAAGCCAGTAATATCGAGGGCAAACCGGAAGAAGTTGCTGAACTTGCAGACCTTATAGATTATATTATTCGTTTTGGGGATCTACTAAGTGAAGTTCCACTTGCTGCACCCGATCCGGCATATCTGAATAATTTAGTAGATATAGATGTATATATTGAATCTTTAGTAAATATAATTTTAACTAAGAACAATGAAGTGTATTATAGTTTATAACCTATATTTACTATACGCAACCAACCATGGGTTGCTTTATTTTTTTTCTGTTTAAGTAAGAATAATAATTATAACTTGTTCTACTTATATTGATTAATTTCTAGTTAAGAGTTTAAATGTATAATCAAAGGAAGTGAAAAGATGAATAGATACAATGATAAATTGATACAAGATAAAACACTTCCTACACATAATTTCATTACTAATGAACTAGTGAAAAGAAAGTTTATCACAGCTGATTCTAATTTTGATATGTACCTGTATGATGCTCTATTTGAAGAATTATTACTTAAATATGAATTTAAGACAGTAATTGTAACAACAAACTATATCATTAATAAGGTGATGAAAGAGCACAACTTCTGTGATGAAAATGGAAATAGGATAGAGAATGTATTCGCTTACTTTTCTACATCTATTAGATTTAATTTAAGAAAGATTACAGGTGAAATTTATGAAGACATAAAGTGGTTTGACGATGACTAATTTATTTGCACCATAAGGACAATAAAAAAGTAGCCACGTATTAAAATGTAACCTGTAAGGTGGACTCTCAAAAAAAGAGAGACCTACTTTATAGG